>JAFVZS010000107.1 GCA_017508015.1 Lentisphaeria bacterium | reverse complement strand
CGTGAAGATCGTACCGGAAGATTCATGGGACCGCACCCCGTTTGCCATGGCAATCAGCCGCGATGAGGGTAAAACCTGGGGCGAAAAGGTGCTGTTGGAAGATGACCCCCGCCGGGGATATTGTTATACAGCAATACATTTCACTGACGATGCCATGCTGCTGGCGTACTGTTGCGGCGGGCACGGCCACTGGCCGCTTCAGGATATGAAAATCGTCCGTTTGCCCAGAAATAAAGAGAGTTTTATCGTCTGATTGACGATTAATACAGGAGAAAACATCATGTCAAAAATCAAATTTACCGGCATCATGCCCGCCATGCTCACCCCGTTGGATGCCAACGGTAAAGTTATCAAATCCGCCGTAAAAGAGATGGCCGATTACATGATCGCCGCCGGAGTTGACGGCTTCTATGCCGTCGGCGGTACCGGTGAAGGCGTGCTGATCGATCTCACCCAGCGCAAAGCGATGGCGGAAGCCGTCATCGAAGCGGTCGCCGGCAGAGCTAAAGTCATCATCCACACCGGTGCGATCAATTCGCTGGAAGTCATGGAATTCACCCGCTTTGCCACCGCCGCCGGTGCTGACGGTATTTCTTCAGTGCCGCCGTCGATCTACTTCAAAAACAGTTTTGACGAAGTGGTCAGATTTTACAGCGATATGGCGAAAAACACCCATCTGCCCATTCTGATCTACGCCAATCAGACCGGCGCAAATATCGACATGAGCAAACTGCTTACCGAATTGCTCAAGATCGACAACATCTGCGGTGCCAAAGACACCAGAGCCAACTATTACGCCATGTGGCAGCTCAAACAGGTCAACAACGGCGATATCAACGTCATCAACGGGCCGGATGAATCTCTGCTCTGCGGATTGTGCATGGGCGCAGACGGCGGCATCGGCGGCACATATTCAGCCATGCCGGAACTTTTCGTCGCCCTTTATAAGGCATTCAAGGCCGGTGAATTGGATAAAGCCGGAGAACTGCAATGCCGGATCAACCGGATAATCCAAACGATTCTGAGTTTCTCGGAAAGCAGCTGTATCGCCCCGATGAAAGAGCTGCTCAAAATCAAAGGGATCGATACCGGCGCGCCGACCTATCCGGCGGCCGACTTCACAGCAGAGCGCAAAAAAGCCTTTATTGATGCTCTGACCGAAGCCGGATACAACTGGTAATTATTGTCTTGATTTTTGTGAAAAATATAACCTTCCGGCTTCGTTTACACTACGCCGTGACAAGGCGGTGTCGCATTACGGGCAATCTCTTGCCTTGCTCTTGCGCCGCAACAGTCGGGTACACAGTACACTCCTGTTGCGTACTCATCGCAAAAACCGACCTTCCGGCTTCGATGGAGCCAAGCCGGAGTTTCCGGGTTGACAAATCACAATTTATGTGATATGTTTTATATACAGATGTAAACGCTTGTTTGCAAGTTTCTGCTTGAATTTCACAAAATTCGGGAGATTACCAACCTTAACCAATGGAGAAAAAAATGGTGAAAAAAGTTCTGATGTCGTTGATGTTTGCCATGTGCGCATTATCTGTGTCTGCCGGTACGGTTATCTTTGACGGCTCCTCTCCTGAGGCCTGGGCGGATAACCGGGTTTCAGTGCAGGATGGCCTGACGGTTGCCCAACTGGGATTCCGTCCGCTTTTTTCCAAAGAAGCCGTTCCGGTGATCCGCGGCAGAAAGTACACCGTTTCCGGGGAATTCCGGGTGATCGGCAAACCGCAGGGCAGAGCAACACTCTATTTCGGGATCACTCCGTTTACAGCCGACGGGCAGGAGATCACCCATGCGGCAGTGGCCACCGCCGAACCGCAGCTGATAACCACACTGGCCGCCGACGCCAAAAAAGGCGACAAAGTGCTGATCCTCAACAATGCGGCAAATTGGAAATTTCTTGCGCACGGCCGTCTGGCATTCAATGCCAAAGAGAACCGCAGCGACCTGCCGAATATGGATCTTTCACCATTCTTTGATATGAATAAAATCAAAGTCCGCGAAGACGGCAGTGTGGAAGTCGCTCTGAAACAACCGCTTGCCAAAGATTATCCGGCAGGAACCAAAGTGCGCCAGCACCGTTCCGGCAACGCCTTTGTCTACGCCGGGATCAGCGACAAAAGTGATGAATGGGTCTCATTTTCCCAGACATTCAACAATTTCTATATCGGTACGGCGAAAATCAAACTGACCATCCGTCTGCTTCAGCGGCAGTGGCCGGTGGAGATCCGCAACATCCGGGTCATCGCGGAATAAGAACGGAAGAGCTTTCCCGGGGGGTTGTCCCGTTTTTCGCGGGAAAACCACCCGGAAGCGGTCTGCTTTACACTACTTGCCGCGGCGCACTCCTCCGCCGGGGGGGCTGTGCGAAGCAAGGCCGCCGGTTTCTCAAGGCCGTAAGTAAACATATTTGCTGCTGAAAATGGTAAAATCGCCATTTTTTTACCATTTTGCTCAATTTAAAGCTTGTAATCACCGGGGCATAATGCTATTTTAGGTGTTTGCAAATATCCGGCCCCTTTTTTGTCCGGTGGGGGCGGATTGGATGAATTATTAACAAAAAAACGGAAGCGAGGTTCAATTCCGCAACCAAAAAGGGCCCATGCAATGGCACTTAAGAATGATTTTCAGGACAATACCGTCAAATTCGGCGGTCAGGCGGTAACTAATGCCGATTATATGACCCGGCAGGAAAATACAGAATCCAATGCCAGAAGTTACCCCAGAAAATTCCCCTTCTCACTTGTCAGAGCCAAAGGCTCGTGGATCGAAGATGTCGAAGGCAACCGCTATTTGGATTTTCTCTGCGGTGCCGGCACACTCGCTCTCCGTCACAATGACCCGGAAATAAATCAGGCGATGATCGATCTGATTTCCAACGATGCCCCGCTTCACACTCTTGACCTCACCACTCCGGTGAAAGACCGTTTCGTACACACGCTGATCTCCCTGCTTCCGCAGGAGATGCAGGGCAATGTCAAGATCCAGTTTTGCAGTCCTTCCGGTACCGATGCCACTGATGCGGCGATCAAGCTCTGTAAAACCGCTACCGGCCGCAGTTCGGTGGTCGCCTTTGCCGGCGGTTATCACGGCATGGGGCACGGGGCCCTTTCCCTGACCGGCAATATCGGAGCCAAGGCAAAAGTCCACGCCCTGATGCCGGAGGTCAACTTCTTCCCCTACCCGTACGATTACCGCTGTCCTTTCGGTCTGGGCGGTCAGGCCGGTGTCAAGGCTTGCTGCAACTACTTTGAAAGAATGCTCAAAGATCCTGAAAGCGGCATCACCAAACCTGCGGCCGTCATTCTGGAACCGATCCAGGGTGAGGGCGGCGTGATCCCCGCTCCGGAGGAGTTTCTCCAGACGGTGCGCCGGGTCACCAGAGAACTGGAAATCCCGATGATCGTCGATGAGATCCAGTGCGGAGTGGGCCGTTCCGGAAGATTTTTCGCCTTTGAATATGCCGATATCGTGCCGGATGTGATCCTGTGTTCCAAAGCCATCGGCGGCACTCAGCCGATGTCGGTGGTCATCTACAATAAGAATCTGGATAAATGGTCTCCCGGAGCCCATGCCGGTACATTCCGCGGCAATCAGTTGGCCATGTGTGCCGGTACGGTGGTGATGAACCGGGTTTCCCAGCCGGAATTTCTCGCTGAAGTCCGTGCCAAAGGCGACTATCTGCGCCAGAGAATGATGGAACTTAAAAACAAAGTTTCCATCATCGGCGATATCCGCGGCAAAGGTTTGATGTCCGGCTGTGAATTTGTCGACCCCAACGGCACCCCGGATGTTATCGGCTCTCTGCCGGCTTCCGGTGATATTGCCGCATTGGTTCAGAAAAAGTGCTTTGAAAACAAGCTCGTCATGGAAAAAGGCGGCCGTCACGGTTCGGTCATGCGCTGTCTTTGCGCTCTCAATGTGAGCAAAGAAGATCTGGAAACCATGATCAGCATCTTTGAAAAGGTGGTCATTGAGGTCGATAATGAGTTCAAAAAATAATCTCTTTCTGACCTCTGAGAACTCCGGCAAAGAAGCCTATATTGAAATGATGGAAGCGACGATCCGTGCGGTTGCCGCTTCCATGGTTGATGAACAGGCTTACGCCGGAATGCCGCCGTATGAGTTGCGTGCCGCCGTGCATACCGATGAATTGCTTCCGGCCCGGGGAGCGGGATTTGATGCGGTGCTTGCCGAGATCAAAGATAAAGTACTGCCCAATCTGGTGCGTCCGGCCTCGACCAGTTATATGGCGCATTTGCACAGTGCCGCATTACTGGAAACCATTGCCGCAGAAGTGATAATTGCCACATTCAATCAATCCATGGATTCCTGGGATCAGGCTCCGGTGGCGACCGAGATCGAAGTGGAGGTCATCCGCAACCTCTGCAGGCTTTACGGTTACGGTGAAAATGCCGACGGGGTATTTACTTCCGGCGGTTCCCAGTCGAATCTTTCCGGGTTGCTGCTGGCCAGAGACTGGTTCTGCAATGAAAAACTGCATTACGACATCAAGAAACACGGTCTGCCGGAAAATTTCCGCAAATTGCGGATGTATTCCTCGGAAATTTCCCACTTTTCCATGGAAAAAAGTGCGCATTTAATGGGTATGGGCTACGAAGCAGTGGTCAAAGTGCCGGTAAATGATGCCATGCAAATGGATGTGGAAATTCTGGAAAAACTGATTGAAAAAGACCTTGCCAACGGCAATCTGCCATTCTGTATCGCCGCCACAGTCGGGACGACCGACTTCGGCAGTATCGATCCTTTGGAAAAACTGCGGGAACTTTGCGACCGTTACGGTTTGTGGCTCCATGCGGATGCCGCTTACGGCAGCGGAGTGGTGCTTTCAAAAAAATATGCTCATCGGGTGGCCGGACTGGCTCTGGCGGATTCCATTACCGTGGACTTCCACAAAATGTTCCTCATGCCGATCAGCTGCAGTGCCTCATTGATCAAAGACAAACGCAACTTTGATGCCCTGACGATCCACGCCGACTACCTCAACCGGGAGGAGGATGAGGAAGACGGTTACATCAATCTGGTCAATAAATCGATGCAGACCACCCGGCGTTTTGATGCACTCAAAGTTTGGGTATCATTCAAAATGCGCGGCGCAGACGGCTGGTCGGAATTGATCACCCGATGTATCGACAATGCGGCCTATTTTTACCGCATACTTGCCGCCAACGCCGATTGCGAAGTCATTACGGCTCCGGAAATCAGTTCGGTGGTCTTCCGGGTTCTGCCTCCTGCGGGCAGCTGTGAAGATGCCGATACGATGAATAAGCGTATCCGCAGAGCATTATTGCATCACCACGGGGTAGTCATCGGTCAAACCGTATGCAACGGCAATGTCTGTTTGAAATTCACTCTGCTCAACCCCCTGCAGACTCCCGGAAAACTCGATGAGCTGCTGGCCCTGATCCTCTCACTGCGTTGAAAGAAGAGTATTCTGAAGCGGCAGTTGCCGGATAATATTACGGGGAAGAAACTTTTTTGAAAAAAGCTTCTTCCCCGCAATGCAATGATTCTTATTTTTTGAACCAGACGGTCAGCGTGTTGCTCTGATCCATGAGTTTGCCGCAGGCGGCATATTCGCAGAGATTTCTGCCCTGCCACACTTCATGGATTTTGGCTTCCGGCAGATCACCCTGTGAATCAGCTGCCAGCACCAGCGGCCCGCGTTTCACCGCAGTATAAGCGGCATCTCCCGGTGCACTGATCTCTTTGAGGGTAAAGTCAAAGGTCAGCACGATCTCGTCATCACAGCTCCACTCCCGGTCGATTTCCAGATATTTTCCGGCGGTGAAATCAAGCTTTTCACCGTTGAGTCTGACCTCTTGGAGAAACTCCGGAGTACGCAGAGCAAGAATGCACTTTTCCGGAGCGGTGAAGCGCACTTTGGCGACCGGTTCAAAAGGATAATTTCCGGAAACGGTCAGATTGCCTGATTCCAGCGGCTCATAGATATTGAGCAGCAGCTTGCCCGGTTTTTCCATGACCGCAACAGTCGCCGCCACGCTCAAACCTTCCGGTCCCTGCGCCCGGCAGCAGTCATTGCCGCCGTAGGGAGTGCCGAAACCGCGGCCGATCTGATCATCGGCACACTGTTTGAAGCCTTTACCGGTCAGCGGCGTGGGGTTGACATGCATCCAGTGGGAATAATCCGGAGCGATGGAACCGAGGATACCGTTGTAAAGGGATTTTTCCAATTCGTCGCCGATGGTGGCATCATCGTTGAGTTCCAGCATCCGCAAACAATATCTGATCCAGGTGGCGGTCACGCAAGTTTCACCCAGTCCGCCGCAATCGCCGCGGGTCTGGCGCAGTGCGCCTTCATACCAGAATTCACCCCAGTTATCTTTGAGTCCGCCGACACCGGTAACAAAGATTTCCCGGTCGCGCACGGCCGCATAGTAGCCATCGACAACAGCTTTTTTGTGCGGATCGCTCTCAACTTGCAGCAATTCAGCGATGCCCTGAAAACAGCTGGTCATCTCATAAGCCTTGCCGTTGCCCAGAGCTGCCGGAACCGCCCCGGCGAGGGAACTTTCAAAAATATTGCCGTCACTGGAACAACCGGTGTCGATGATATACTGGGCGAAATCCCGGTATTTTTGAATTCCGCTCAAACGCCACACCGCCACGATCGCCCCCAGAATACTGGCCGGAGCCAGACCGCCGTGAAAACCGCATTTGCGGATATCAGCCTTGTTTTCGCCGACCTGGGTCATCAGATGATCGACCATTTTGCAGCAGCACTGCAGAACTGCCGGATCGGGATTGAGAAGTTCGTAGTAGCGGATCAACCCCAAAAGCGCATACTTTCTGCCCCAGAGATCCCAGCCGCTCAACTGTTTGTCTTCCGGATAAGAGCTGATACAGCCGTCGGGGGTCTGCGTGGCCATCAGATCTTTAACGGTTTTATCGATCATCGCCCGCAATCCGGCATCGCCGGTATGAAAGGCCGCCGTGATTGCCGAACGGACGATTTTTCCCCAGAATTCGCACCGCCATGCTCCGTCATTTTCATAACGTTTGGCGAAAGGTTCAACCAATTGATCGTAATCAACAGTTTTCAGACGTTTGGCGACGGTAAGCTCCAACGCCTCACCCAATGCACCTTTAAGAATGGTTCTTCTCATAAAATGATACCTTTCAAATTAAAAAGCCGGTAAAAATTTCTGTCCACGGTATAATATAGTTGAAAAAAATGGTTTTGCATTGTACTTTTTGAGAAAAAAATGGTATTTTCCGGACTTTTTTAAAGAATTTTCCAATTCCGGTTTTGTAAATCCCGATTCCGGTGTTACAGTAATGAAAACACTTAGGGATTAAGATAATATGCCGGATATTTTTGAATTCAAATTTGAAGAGTTGTTCAATACGCCGCTGCCGCTGGTGGTACAGAAACGTAAAACTCCCTATTATCAGAAGATCCATTTGCACAACGCCGTCGAATTGGTATATATCCGCCACGGTGCCGGGTGGTGTGCGGTCAATGGCACCATCCACCCCATGTTTACGGGGGATCTTTATGTGATACCGGTCGGGGCCACTCACGAATATTACGGTGATACCGGTTTGAGTTATGCCAACTGCCTTTTTGATGCGGCCATATTTCATGCCGATGAAATGGAGTTGTTTGATTTTTTCAATATCCGCGATGGCCGGGATCTGCCGGATAAATATACTTTCGGCCCGGATCTGCAGCAAAAGATCGCTTCCGGTTTCGATGAACTTTATGAGGAGTTGAATTCAACCAAACCGTTTCATCTGCAGCGCAGCCGGAGTATTTTCATCGACCTGCTGATATTTATCGTGCGTCATGCCACACTGGCTCCGGGGATCCGGGCTTCCCATGCCCAGAAGCAGCTGGGACGGGTTTTGAGTTATATCAACGACAATCTGGATAAGAAACTGTCGCTTGCCGCCCTCGCGGAACTTTCCGGATATGCTCCGGATTATTTCGGCAAACTTTTCCGCCGGGAGATCGGTTGTGCCGTGGCCGGATATATTTCCAAATGCCGTCTGGAAAGAGCCGCTTACGAATTGGAACACACCGCTTTTACCATCGACGAGATCGCTGTGCGGACGGGATTTTTCGATGCTTCATACTTCATAAAAGTATTCAAAAAGCATTTTGACATGACCCCTCTGGCCTTCCGCAGCCGGCTGAAACGCCAGGGCTGAATGCCGCATTGCGGGATGAAAGCATCCTGCCGCCGGTCAGAATGGAAGGGCGGCAGTCGGGCCGGTGCCGGGGGGCGGAACAATATCAGATGTGTTGCAGTGCCAGCAGGATCTGCAATGTGACAAATCTTTCTCCGGCAGGGGAGAGATGGACTCCGTCGGCGGACTGAAAAAGTGTTGACCGGGAAGGATGGTTTTTGCTCGGCGTATAAAGATCGATGTAAAATGCACCGGATTCCCCTGCCAGATTTTTGAGCATGGCATCATAACGCTCCATGTGTTCTTCGACACCGAATTTCCAGACATTATCCCGACGCTGTAAAATTACTTCAGCGATGGCATTTTGTCTGGCACTGTCGGTGTGTATCGGGGAAATGAGAATGATTTTTGCTTCCGGGAAACGGCGTTTGAGTTCCGGGAGCAGACGGCGGTAACTGCTCAACTGCTCAGCCGGAGCAACAAAGGTGGTCCGGTAGTTGCTCTGACTGCTGGCTTTGGTGTCATTCTGACCGAGGAAGATCATAACATAATCGTATTTGACGGAATCGATACCCTGATAACGTTTCTGGAAATATTCATCCGGAGTTTTGGGGTCGAAGTGATGGATAAAGCGGCGGGTCACCCGGCGGATGTCATCTCCGCCGATGCCGAAGTTGTAAAAGGTGATCTTTTCACCGTTTCCGGCTGAATTGAGATAAAATGTCAGCTGATCGACATAATTTCTGCCCCGTTCAAAGTCACTTAATGAGTCACCGAGCACCAGCACCTTGCTGCCTTGGGGAAGTTTGCTGTTTCCGGCGGCTTGCATCAGTGCGGCAAATTCCGCCGGGGCAACTGCTTCGGAAAAGAGCTGTATCGATTTGCCGTTTCCGGCCACAGTATAGCGGATCAAACCGTCTCCTGCCGCCGGAATAACCGCCGAACCATCGGCATCCGTGGCAATTTCCCGGTTCTGATTGTTGTAAAAGAGCTGCAGGGAACTTGATACTTCTCCGGCAATGCGGAAAGATGCTCCGCTTTGACCGGCCGGAAAGGCGATATAGGAAAAATCGCTTTCCAGTTTGACCGTTTTTATTACGGCAGTTTCACATTTGACCGAAGAAAAGTACGCTTCAGCATTGGTCCCTTTCAATTCAAAACGCGGTTCGATGGCCAGCGGCGTATGGGAGGCAAGATCAAGTAAAAACTCCACCGTGGTAAATGTGTCGCTCTGCAATCTTACCGGTGTACCGGCAAAACGCGGATAGGAACGGCCGCCGGATGCAGAATTTACCGTCATCACAAAGACCGGGGTGATCTCGCCGCTGCCCCGGACTTGTGCGGTGAGTTTGATGACTTTGCCGGCACACATATCCGGAGTGATGCGTTTCCAGTTGGCAATGCGGCACTCCCCGGCGGAATTTACCGTAATATGCAATGCGGCATTGTCTGCATCATGACGGAGCGTGCCGAAGTTGCGCAGAGCATACCAATTGGCGGCATTCCGGTCAAATTTACTGTCGATAAGTGTTTCGGCAGACAACATGGATGCGGCAAAAACTGCCAGAGGGATCAAAAATTTCCGGATCATATTCATTTACCTTTCTATTCAGGAGATCGTCCAACTGAAAATTTTAACGGTATCATTACCGAATGTTTCCAATACGGTCAGGCGTATTTTACTGCAACAAATATCCAGCGGTATTTTCACCAGCCGCTGACCGGGATTGTCATAAGTACCGGCATCCTGCCATTTGCCATCAGTGAATGCTTCAAGTTTAAAGCGTTTGACCAAAGTCGCCGGAGTGGTGCATATTTGCGGATCACGCAAATTGAGCACGATGATATTTTTCTCTTTACGGTCAAGATCACTGTCAAAGACCAGACGGTACTCATGGATATTTACTTCTTTATCCCATTGATATTCCGCTGAATCTCCGGCTTTGGCACTCCATGATTCATCCGCCAGGTCGGTGACCCGGTTCAGTCCGCCGCGCAATCCCTCATGGGAAATTGCCGCGGCAGCGGTCAATTCCGGCGGAGTGAAGCGTTTGCCCGGCAGCCATGCATCGTCACGCATCAGATTATTCTGCAATTCACCGATAAATCTTTCACCGACCTGCCGGGGGGAGCAGTGATTTCTGACGGCAATGCCGCATGCGGTGCCGACGGCCTGACCGAGCGTGCCGCAAGTTGCCATTACTCTGGTCGAACTCAATGCCGAATGGGTCACGCTGATGTTGCGTCCGGCACAGAAAAGATTGTCGATATTTCTGGAATACAACGCCCGGTAAGGTATGCCGAATGGCGACGGAGCGGGGTGAAAGATGGTCGGTTCCCCCGGATAGTAGAAGCCGTCAGGGTGATGGTCATCCATCGGCCAGCCGCCGTAAGCGATGATATCGGGGAAACGGCCGCCGGTTGCCACATCATTCTGAGTGACGATGTGATCGCCGGCAAAACGGTAACTTTCCCTTTTTCCGGGCAGAAAACCGACCCATTCCAAAGTCCAGTTGCGGTAAAGTTCTCTTTTGGCGGGGGAATTTTTCAGATAATCCCAGATGCCGAAGGCGATTTTAAGCAGTTCATCGCGGCTTTCATCGACATCGTGCAGGGCATCGGCACTGCCGCCGACCTCTATCCACCAGAAGTTTTGCAATCCGGCCAATTCACAATCCCGGAAGTTGATTTGTTCCTCATTCTCATAGTGATATGCCCACTCCGGCGGCACGAAATCCCGCGGAGTATCAGTTTCCCTTGCCTGGATCAGACAACTCATGCCCATGGTTTTCCGGTCGGCAGTTTCCGGGGCGATGGATTCACCGAATTCTTCTCTGCTCTCCCGGCCGTATCGTAATTCAGCTTTGGATAAAACTCCGAGAATACTGTCACCGGAACAGTCGGCAAAGTAACCGGCATTCACCGTGTACCAGGTTTGAGATGGTGACTGATAGCCTCTGGCACCGGTGATTCTGCTGCCATTCATAGTGACTTCCGTGCAGACTGTGTTGAGCAGCAGAGTGATATTCTTTTCCCGCTTGACGATGGAATACATTACAGAATCCCAGATGGAGTAGTTGCGTTCCGGATTCCGGTAGAGATTTTCCAGTAATATTTCCTCCACGATACCGGTTTCCCGGCGGTTGCTGCCGCGCGCACCGCAGATCCACATACGCACTTCACTTGAAGCATTACCGCCGAGAACCGGCCGGTCATGCATCAGAACCGTCCTGACCCCCTCTCTTGCCGCCGCCACTGCTGCCGCCACACCGGCCAAACCGCCGCCAACGACCAGAAAATCAGCTTGTAAAATCTTCTCTCTCATATTCCACTTCCTTCATTCTGACATAAATCCGGATCACGCAATACATAGTATCCGCTGCCGTAAGTACCGCAGAAAATAACACTTTTATCTGCCGGATGCCACTTCAGCATGGTGAAGTTATACGCCCCGGCCAGACCGGAATTGACTCTTTCCCAGGTCCTTCCGCCGTCATTTGACCGCCAGAGTCCGAAAGAACGGATCTGCTCCCCGGAACCTCTTTCCACGGCACAGTAAATTATCTGCGGATTGGCCGGATTGACTGCCCGCACCGGAATCAGAGGTGCTGCCAACAGCTGACGCCAGTTTTTTCCGCCGTCTTCAGAAACGAATATCCCGCCGTTGTTTACGGCACTGTTACTGTATTCTTTGATACCGCCGGCAATGAATATCCTGCCGTCTGCCAGAGGCACGACTTGTGTGACACTGCTTAACGGCGTGTCGATTTTGTGCCATTGTCTGCCGCCGTCAGACGATGTGAACAGTCCGCCGGGTGCATCGGAAAGACGGTGTTTTGCCGCCGCAGCGTAAAGGGTATTGAAATTGCCCGGCACTGGTACCAGATCAACGATATTCTGCGATTGCCCCAGCCCCGTATTGCAGGCGTGCCAGGTACGGCCGTGGTCGGTGGATTCGATAATGCCGACCCCCGGCTGGCTGCCGGCAAGCAGTGAACCGGAAACCACGGCGTAACGTTCAACCAGAGTGTGAGCGGCAAGGAATCTCCGGTTGTTCAAAGGCGAAGCCGGATCAACCAGCAGATGGGAAATATTGGTATTGAAAAGTTCCACTTTTTCCGGCATGACCGCACTGCCGTCGCGGTTTACATGGATATTGAGAAAAGTTTTACCGAAGTTGCGGCTTTCAATGAAATATTGTCCCCGGAGACCGCCGACCAGCCAGTCCCGGCAGTTGAATACGGCATAGAATCTTTCCGGGTCATCCGGGTCAAAGGCCGCTGCCTGGACCCATTGATTGCTTCCGGCCATGATGTGCGGCAATCCCAGCAGAGTCCGGCCGCCGTCATCACTGATTTTCAAACCGCAATCAGCCATCCAGAAGAGGATCTTTTGCGGATCAAAAGGATTGACTGCCAGATCGAATACACACATATTGCTGTTGCCCAGTCCCCGGAAACGTTCATGTTCCGGATCGATGACCGCATTGGAAGCATCGACCCAGTTTTTACCGCCGTCGGTTGAGCGGTAAGTTACCCGGTGGGTATGAAAGTAGAGAATATCCGGATCGGAACGGGAGAGATCAAATTTCCGCACATCCCAGTAGCCGAAGGTCAGTTTCGGCGTACCGTAGTTCATGGGATGGCGGGTCGTCCATGCCTGACGGATATTCAGCACCGGTCCGTCTGCCGGACGGTACGCCGCCCATGAATCTTTTTGCCATGCCTGGGCACCGCGGGTGATACATACCCAGTTTTTACCGCCGTCACAACTTTTCCATACGCCGTAGGGGACCCAGGTATTGAATATGGAAACATAAATTATCTGCGGGTCACGCGGATCGACTCTGACGGTATGGAAATCCGGCAGAATGTATTCTGCTTTCTCCCGTACCACAGCTGATAATTCACTGATTTGCCGGCTGTTGCGGATACTCCGCCACATCCGGTGAAACTCCGCCGGATCCCGGTGGTAATCCAGAACTGTATTCAGGTACAATTCCCGGACTTCCGGACGGCTCATGAATTTTTCAAAGGCCATCTTGGTTGCAATCAGAGAGTGCGGGGAAGATGCCAGACCGGATTTGAAATCCGCCAGATCAGTGAATAACCCGGCCGGGAAACGCAGATTGCCGGTCACTTCATACCACTGCCCGTCAGGATATTCGCACCGCCATACTCCGCCGTAACCGTTGAGTTTGCCGTTTTCTTCCCGGTAGACTGATTCCATGGTACAGGTAAGTATCACCTGACCGGAAGCAGCATCGAATACTCCATCCAGATCGCAGAAGGTCATATTTTCCGGCAAACCGGCGGTCATCGGAGCAAAGGAGCGGCCGTTATCGGCGGAAACGTGGATACCGCCGTCGGTAACGACAAAAATGTGACCGGGCAGTTGACGGAGCATTACGATACGCAGTGCCATTTCTCCGGCTGGAAAGGCTGAAGGCAGATGCTCCCAGTTGCTCCCGCCGTCACGGGAAACGATCAAACCCTGCGGCAGCCGCCGTTTGCCCCGGATCTCCAGCCGCCGGGGAAAGCCGATCCCTGCCCACACCTCGTTGGGATCTTCCGGATCGACCGACAGGGCACTTATCGGTACTCTGGGGAATTTACCGCCGAAGATCCTTTCGATCTGTGCGGTGGAAACCCGTTGCCAGGTGCGGCCGCGATCGGTGGTTTTGAATATGCCGTTGCTTTCACTGCCGGCAAAGCCGGTATCGGGGAATGCTTCACAGAAATCCACTGCACTTAAATAGTGCATCCGGGGAAATCCCCAATCCGGATCGTTGACCGACTGATAACTTCTGCTGCCGTCAAAGGTAATATAGGATGCTGACATATCACAGGATTGCACCATACACATCGCATCTGCCGGATGGATGCGTAAATACCATGATGTGCCACCGTCACCCGGAGAAAGTTGCTGCCATACCAGATCGCTCCGGGAAGAGACATCCAGCGTGCCCCAATTTACTCCGGTCAAAGGTACTCCGGCGGATAAACCGACAGTACCAAGCAGAAGTCCCGTAATTTTCAACAGAGTTTTTTTCATTGATAGCGTTCCGGATAGAGGTTGACATCAGTGAAGGTGCGGTTGACAAATGAACCGTTGAGTTTGAACCATGAACGGAAACGCAAATCGTGCCATCTGCCTTCAGAAGCCGATTCGGCATGACCGTCAAAAAATGCCACATTGCCGTTGTCGCTGTGCCGCAGATGCGGAAATCCAGCAGTTTTGTCTGCCCCGAAACGCAGTGAACTGTAAGTCATGACCAGTTTGCCGCCGGTTTCTTTGGAACCATCCAGAAAGATCGTCATTTCACTGGGTGAAACCGAGGTGTCATGCACTCCGTGTTTGCCGTAAGTAGTTTCATAGGTCGGCAGCATGGTGCGCCGGTCAAAACTCATATTTCTGCCATCGTTGCCGCGGTGCATGGCGTAAGTGTCATACATCCGGTGGTTGTTGATCTCTCCGTCACCGTAAGTGGAAATACCCGATGGACAGCGGATGAATTGTGCCTGCTTATCGATGTAGCCGTCGAGGGTGAACCTTTCCGACCAGGTTTTATCGTGAAGCTGCCAGGGTACTCCGTTGCCGTCATGATCATCGGCATAAAAACGGTTGACCGAATAACACTGTTTGAGATTATTGAGACAACTGGCACTGCGGCCGCGTTCTCTGGCGGAATTGAGTGCCGGGAGCAGGATCGCCGCTAAAATGGCGATGATGGCGATGACTACGAGCAATTCGATCAGCGTGAAGCCCATGGGCTTCTTTTCAACGGATTGAAAAGAATGGTGTTTCATAAATTGTTTTCTCCTTTATTTTCAGGGTTGTTTCCGGGATCTCAAAGTTGTTCCGTCAATGAAACCGGTATCCACCAGTACCGGTTCGCATGGTAAACTGCTGCGGTTGTTGAAAGCACGCCAGATCATATCAAAGGCAGTGGCTCCGATCTCATAAAAAGGCATTTTTATGGTGGCAAGACCGTGATTGTCGGGGATATTCACTCCGTCGAAACCGACGATGGAAATATCCTGCGGAATTTGCAGACCGGTCTCTTTGGCCGCCCGAAGCATCCAGTTGGCGATTTCGTCATTTTGACACCAGTAAAGTTGCGGCAGAGTCCGGGACTCAATTTGCAACAGCAGATTTTTCAGACACATCTGGTAGGTTCTGCAATTCCATAAATGAAATTTGTCATTGCAGCTTATACCGTTATCCTGCAGAATATTGCGGATGTTTGCCGCCCGTTGAAAACAGTTGTAAGCGAAGTATGGTGCAGTGTTATCCGGCACAAAATCGGTATGAGGTGACACGATGCCGGCCTCATACAGACCGGCTTGCTTCATCCGCTGTGCCAATTTTTCCACTCCCGGCCGGAGATCCGGCAGTATCTGCATAATATTACTGTATTCCGTATCCGCAGAGATGATGGCTTGCGGCAGATATTCACAGCGCATGAGTTTGCGCAGCGGAGAATCCGGGGAAATGCTCCGGTTGCCGATATGGATTATTCCGATCAGGCGATGGCTCAATCCGGCGATAAATTCATCGATTTTGCCGGGGGAGGTGTTGGCATCCGGCAAAGTCAGCATGATGGTGGAAACACTGTTTTCCGATGCCCGGTCGATGATGCCTTTGAAATATTGCAGCGGGATCTGATAATCTTCTTCTATTTGTTTGGAGAATTGCTTGGGCAGAATGATCCCGACATTGGCAAACGGCTGCAGCTGACGGCGTACCAGATCTCCGGCGAATATCAGTTTCCGCGGTGATTTTTGTACGGCGATACCGGATTTTTTCAATTCAGCATAAGCTCTGGATACTGTGGAACGGTCAATTTTGAGCAAATCGGCAAGTTCCCTTTCGCTCAAAAGTTCTTCAGGTCCGGTATGTACGGATTTGACTGCCAGATTATGCAAACCGGCAGCCAGTTGCAAAAACAGCGGTTCAGGAGAGTTGCGGTCAAGTTTGATTTCTGAGTATTTCATTATGCCGTTCCTGTTTAGTCCGCTGATATTATACATTGAACGGATAATTTTTGCAAGGTCTTTCCGTTAAAAAAAAGACAACCCTGCCGGTGTTTTGGCAGGGTCTGACCGGCCAAAAACGGATCAGCGGTAGAACATTTTCATTTTAACCGACTGGATATTGGCGGTACACGGTCTGCCGGAACGGTCACACGGCGGATTATCGGTCATTTCCCGGGTGACATTTTTATAGAATGAGCCTTTCATGCCGTCGATCTGCAGTGTACCGTCGTGGTCAAGGGTGATGACTGCACAGAGCGGTTCATTGTAAATAACGGTGTTGGCGGCATAGGTGTGTTTGGCGGTCAATTCCCGGTCGAAGTGATCGTGAGGGTTATTCACCCATTCCATGGAAGCGGAATTGAGATCCAGAAACACCACCTGATCCAGGATCCGCAGGAAATCCCGGTGGTAGTGTCCGTTGATCGCCATGCGGACTTTGCCGGGGGATCGGCTGTTGGCCTGATTGATGACATCGATGATCTCCTGCCGGTTGATGATGGCGGAGCGGAAAGGACGGCCGGGAGTCTGATCACATTCACGTTCAATGCTTGAATGGCTGAAAAGTATACACGGATAAGGTGAAGCACCGACCGTTTCTTTCAAAAAATCCACCTGTTCGGCGGGCAGGATTTCTCTGGTGTTGGGGTGCGGAAAGTAGTTGCCCAATTCAAAGTGCAGGATCGAACCGTCGATATTTACATAGTTGTTATCCAGAATGATAAAGCGGAAACCATTGCAGTCAAAGAAATAATAACCTTTGCCCGGCATATCGAATGCCTTGATCGCTTCCGTCAAAGTCATGTTATCGGTGTCATGATTGCCGAAAACGTGATAGGTTTTCATGGGAAATGCGGCATATTCCGCCAGCAGATCCAAGGGTTTTCCGCCGCCGAAATCCCCCAGACTGATGACAAAATCCACCTTTTCATCGATCGCCCGCTGCCGGATGGCTGCCAGTCTTTCCGGGGCAAAGGTGTAAAAGACTTCCGGGTAGTGGTGCAGATCGGCGAATGCCAGAAATTTTACTGAAGACATTTTTTTTACCTCATATACTTTGGAACTGATGTTTTCTTATCTGCTCAAGCAGGGAATTCATTTCGTGAGCGTATTCCAGTTTCATACAGTTGCGTTCGATATTGATGATGGAATATACCGGATCGATCTTGTAGGTGCGGTGACCGGGGATCGCCGGATGTTTCACCTCAATGATCACGGCCAGATCCTGCGTTTTGGCCTGAATTTCATTGCGGATGGCCACCCAGTCGAGCATGCCTTCACCGACCTGCCAGTGGCACTCATCGACATTGTCGTAATCGGAAATGTGCAATGCCCGCAATCTGGTGCCGCACATCTTTATCCACGCCGGAATATCTTTTCCCCGGTCCATGCCGTGATTGACATCGAGGATGATGCCGATGCGGTTTTCCGGGAAACCGTCACTCATGGCGAGCAACTCTTCCGGGATGTTGCCGATACAGGAACGGGGGAGCAATTCCAGATTCAAGGTCATATCCAGCTCATCGAGCAGCGGCATGAATTCCTCACAGCTGCGGCGCATCTGATCGATGCGTTTGCGCCGGCCGGCCGGATCGGATTCATTGGGTTCTCCGCTGCAGTGGATCGTGACCAGCGGTATGGCCAGAGCTTCAAAGCGTCGGATATATCCGGTGAAGTGTTTCACCGTATTTTTCCGCAGAGTTTCATCAAGAGCTGACGGGTTGATCTCATCAAACGGACCGTAAGGCAGATGCAGACTGACCGCTTCAAAAGTTCCGTCATTTTTCATAGCGGTCAACTCTCTGACCAATTTGGTGCAAACCTCCTTTTCAGGGGTGGCGGCGGTGGAAATTTCGACCCGGTTCAAAGCGGCACGGGCGAAAGCATCCTGCCAGTTTTTTTCTGCCATCATATCGACCGGGAAACTGCCAGCGTATTTATACATAGTTTTACCTGCCTTTCGCTTTCTGATGTATCTGACAGGAAACATACTATAACCGGTAAAAATCTTAAATCAAGCGGTCAGAATAAAATTTGCAAAAAATTTCACACAGCACTTGCGAAACATGAAAACAGGTGGTAAATTATATCGATATGCGATATGAATTTACCAGTCGGGGAAGTTATCTTTTATGTCAGTTATCCAGAACAGTTGCAAACATGAGCAGTTGACTGCTCTGCTCCGGGCGGAGTTGAAAAAGAACCGCTTTCCCGGCAACCGTTTTTATACTGTCAAGCAGCTTATGGAGCACTATCAGGTCAGTCAGGCGACCTTGACGCGGGCGATGATACCGCTCTTTGATGAGGGAGTGCTTTACAGTGTACCGGGCAAAGGAACTTTTGTACGGGAAAAACAGCAGAAATATCCGCAGAGCGATTTGCAGATGATCTTTTGTGTGGTTTCCAGTCAGGAGGTTTTTCACCGGGATTACAATCCGGGCACCTGGTTTGCTTTGCAGGATATTTTTTCCGGGATCGCCAAATCCACCGGTGAACACGGCGGCAGTGTCAATCTGATCACCATCAATTCGGATGGGCCGGAATTCCGCCATCTGGCGACGATGCCCAATTCGGCATTCATCTTTCTGGAATATGACCGCTTTGAAGCGCAGATCGAATACTGCATCAAAAAGAATCTGCCTTACGCCATTTATGCCAAACATCACAAACTTACCCGCAACATCAAACAGGTGTGGCTGGATACGGAACAGGCACAGTACGATGCCGTTTCCCACCTGATCGCCCGCGGCCACCGGCAGATCGGTTTCATCGGCGACAAACGCAACTCCAGCCGCCACAAGGGATTTTGTGCGGCGATGCGGGATGCGGGGCTGAGCTGCTCTTTGCCGAAGATGGCATTTTTGCCGGATGGCGATGAGGAAAGTGCTTATCAGGCGGCGATGAAACTGATTGCCGTCAATCCGGAATTGACTGCCATTGCCTGCAGTACCGATTTGCGGGCATTGGGGGTGATGCAGGCGGTGGAAGATTCCGGCAGACGTATTCCGGCATTTGCGGTAACGGGCATCGACGATGTCGGCCGGACGTATTATGATCTGCCGGAAAATATGACGACGGTGCATTTGCCATTCAAAGAGATCGGTGAAGCACTGGTGAATATGGCTTACAGTGAAGATAAATCGTTGTGTATCCGCATGGCACCGGCACTGGTGGTGCGTCAGACAAGTTAATGAATAAGTTGGTTTCCGGCAGTTTGACCCGAACCTTAAAAACAAGAAAGGGAAAGTTATGAAACAAGTTACACTGAAAAGCATTTCCTGTCAGAGAACTGACAGGAAGCCCATGGGCTTCACGCTGATCGAGCTGCTCGTGGTCATTGCGATCATCGCCATTCTGGCGGCGATCCTGCTTCCGGCACTCAATTCCGCCCGTGAGCGCGGCCGTCAGGCAAGCTGTGTGAACAACCTCAAACAACTCGGCACCCAAACGACCATGTATGCCGATGCATTCGATGATCATGTATTGCCGCACAGTTCTTCTTTCCCCGGAGATACACTGTATTATGTCGGAGCATTGTACAACTTTCTCAATGGTGATAATGGTATAAGTTCCGGCGGATTTCCCCAGTTGGGCGTTTGTCCGAGTGCCACTATTGTACCGGAACAGCCGGCAGACAAATTGGCAGTTTATTCCCATTGGTATTACTTCCCCGGCAAAACCAGTGACGGTAAAAGCGGTTTGAAAACGGAAGTTACATACGGATACAACCGTCACATGATGGTTGCCAATGGCGATCAACCGCCGCGCAAACGTGTTTCTATCCAGTCACCGAGCCAGACGATCATGTTTCAGGATAATATTTATGTGGTTCCCGGTTCAGAAACCTCCCATTCCATAGGAGCCTGTCCGCGGCATACTGCCGGTGACAAGATCCGTGATCAGCGTCATCAGGGCAACAGTGGTTTTACCTGGTGTGACGGTTCAGTTTCCATACGCAAACTTGATGAAGTATGGAAATACTCCACCAGTACCGACAAATGTTATTACTACGAGGTTGACAAAGAGGGGCACATCTGGTGATCTTCTGCCTTGCGGGGCATGAAATTGCAAAAATCATATTACTGAAAAAACGGTCTGTTAACATCCGGCGCAGTAAAGATTTTGGTAATGTCCCGAATTTTGTGAAATCCAGGCAGAGGGGGATAAATGAACATTTCTGCGATGTATAAAATATATCACAGAAGTTGTGATTGACCAGATCTGCATGGGTCAGTTCCAACCGGTGGATGGATTGCGGAGGAAGGTCGGGTTTTGCGATGAGTACGCAACAGGAGTGTACTGTGTACTCGACTGTTGCGGCGCAGGAGCAAGGCGCGAGATTACCCGCAAGCCGACACCGCAGGTTATATTTTTCACAAGTGCAAAAAACATATAAGGAATTTCAGAAAATGAAAAAAATGTGGGCCTTTTGTGCCTTTTTTCTGGTGGCATCTGCCTTTGCCGATGCGCCGAGAAGCGATGGAATGATCTTTCATCACACCTTTGAATCAAGCGACATGAGTGCGGATTTTGCCGTCGGCAGTAAAGCGGCAAAGAATAATAATGCCCGCACGGTCGAGGGTATTTCCGGTAAAGGATTGCTGGTCGGCAATGACGACAAACTGCACAATCTGCAATTTCCGACTGCCGGGAACTTTTCCAAACTTGAGGGCAGTGTTTCATTCTGGATGAAGCCGCTGGATTACGACGGCAACACCCCCGGCTGGGTCTTTCTCTTTGATGCCGCCGAACCATCCAATCAGGGCTTCCGTTTCTACAAATACAACGGCCCCAACGGATTTTTCTGGTTCTCCAGCGGCCGGATCAATCCGGCCGAGCGCAAGACCGATATCCAGATCGTCCACGCCAGAGTGCCGCAGTGGAAAAGAGATCAGTGGCATCATGTGGTCATCACCTGGCGCGCAGGCGGGCAGACCTACATCGGCAAAGAGAGCCGTCAGCGCATCTATATGGATGGCAAACTGATGCAGGAAAGAACCCTCGATGACAAATTCATTCCCAAGACAATTCCGGCTCTTTTCACCATCGGCCCATCCAGCCGCTGGAACAATACTGCCGTCAGTCACACGGTTATCGATGAGTTGAAAATCTACAACTGCGAATTGCTCGCCGATCAGGTGCGTACCGAATATTACCGCTTCTACACCCCGGAAACCGGCGGCAATAATACTTTGTCCGCCACTTTGGCCACTTCCGCTCCGGCGATGGATTGCCGCACCCCGTGGGAAAATGCCGCACAATACAACACCTTTTACAACAACCGGAAAATCTGGAGCAATGACCTCAACGGTACGGTATATTTTCTTACTTACGATGCGAACAACCTCTATATCCGCATTCAGGAGCCGCTCAACGGCCGCACCCGTTCCATGACCAAAAAGGGCCGCGACGGCGAATTATACTGGGATGACGGCTGGGAGGTCTATATCGGCAGCGGCCGCAACGATCAATACCGGCACTACATTTTCAACGGTTCCGGTGATGTTTACGACGGTATCGGCCGGGTGGGCAACTGGAACGGCAATTCCCGGCACACCGTTTCACTGACCGGCGATATGTTCTGTCTGGATATCGCCATTCCCGCGACCGATCTGGGTCTGGAAAAATTCACTGCCGGAACCAAACTGATCTTTTCACTGGCCAAAAACATGTGCAATGCCGGCAGCCGCCGGATCTATTATTCCAACAATCTGCTCGGCGGACACTTCCACAATTTCCAGAAATTCAGCGATCTTGTTCTGAGTGCACCCGGTGCCGGCAGCGGTGCGGCCGTGGTGCAAAATGATACGAAACTGGTCATTTCCGGCTCATTCCCCAAAGGCGGCAAAGCCGAATTGAGCTGCAACGGGCAGAAAATTCAGGAAACCGCCCTGACTGCCGATGGCGGCACGGTAACTTTGCAGCGTGCCGATGTACCCATGCAGTACTCTCTGAAGATCACCGGCAGTGATCTGGATATCAATATCCCCTTTGCCGTTGTACCCAATATTCTGGTCGATTTCCGGATGAATCCGGCCGACGGCAATTTGACCGTATTGCTCTACCCCGCCTCGGCTGAAGTCGAAAATCAACTTTCCGGCACTCAGCTTGAAATGGTCTTTTATGACCGCAACAATGCCGTCACCGCCCGCAAAAGTGTACCGTTTGCCAAAGAGGTGGTACTTGCTCCGGCCGATCAACCCACCGCCTCCGGGCATGTGCAGCTGACCTTTACCGGAAACGGCAAACAGATCATGCGCAGCAACGCCGGATACTATCACATCAACTATCAGGCGTGGAAAGATTATAACGGCGGTCTGGATGATAATGATGTGCCGACTCCGTGGACTCCGGTAACTTATGAAAACGGCCTCCTCGGCTGCTGGGAGCGTCAGTATGACTTTACCCGGCGGGCATTGCCGGAACAGCTCTTGCAGGCGGGCAACCCGCTGCTGCGCAGCAAGGCGGTACTGCGGGCGGTCATCGGCGGCAAACGTTACGATTTGAGCAATCTGCGCCTGACGCCGCAATATACCAGCAAAGGCAAATTATCCCTCAAAGGCAGTGCTGAAATCGCCGGATGCCGGATCGAAGTATCGGTCAATTTTGAATTTGACGGCTTCACTCTGCTGGATTTCAAAATCGACCGCAAAGATGTGAAAATCGATTCGCTCTGTCTGGAATTTCCCATGCGCAAAGAGGCATCTTTGCTGAAATTCGTCCCTTTCCTCAATGAAAAGGGCGTACAGCGTGACGATATCGGCTTTGTCAAAGATGAACAATTCTGGGAGTTCACCCCCGGTATCTGGGTGGGGAACGATGAACGCGGCCTGACCTGGTTCAGCGAATCCGATGAATTTTTCTATCTCAACAAGCGTGACCGGGCGATCGCCCTTACCCGCAACCGCAACGGCGAAGCAACTTTGCGGATCAATTTCATCGACAATGCCGATCCGAAAATGCCCAAAGTGCTGAACTATGTTTTCGGTTTCCAGGTCACTCCGTTGAAACCATTTCCTGAACCGCAGGATTGGATGAATTACGCCTTTGTCGATGCGCCGAATGCCAAAATATTCATTTCCGGCTGGCACAACCGGGTCGGTAAAAATTATCAGGGCTTCCCCGGTTTCGACGGATGTATGTTCGGAGCGGATTACGAAAAGGAAAATCTGGCGCATACCACCCGGCTTACCACCAGCGACAACCAGTACCGCCGCCCGATGATGCCGATCCGTTATCTCTATCCGAATATGTGCGCCATCACGCTGCCGGAATTCAATGCCTTCCGCAGTCACTGGGTCGTCTCCCCCAGCGATGTCTGGGGCACCGACGGGCCGGAGGTCGTGCCGTCAAGCAGAATTTCCCCGATGGCGCAGAGCTGGGCAAACTTTTTCTGTTACCGCTTTGACCGCTACTTTGCCACCACTTTGGAGCACGGCATGTATCAGGATTTCTGTCACCCGATCAAAGACAGCAATGAACTGCACGGAGCCGGTTATGTGCGTGACGGCAAACGTTATCCGACCTACTGCCTTTATAAATTCCGCGAGATCCAGTTGAGATTGTACCGGATCGCCAAGAAGTATGAGACCCCCACCCGGCGGATATTCTTTATCGGTCATACCGGAGGTTCATATATTCTGCCTCATGCCAACTTTTTCACGCTGGTCAACGAGGGCGAATATCTGGGCGCAGTGGTCAATCAGCAGAAACCGTATCTGGATTTCTTCGATGAAGGCAGATGGCGGGCCGAGTGGAACGGCCGTCAATTCGGTCTGCTGATCAACTTCATCCCCTCAAGAAGCCGGGATCTGAAGTTTACTGAAGAGATCTTTTCCATCATCGTTCCCGGTTCCGTCACCTGGATGCTCCATACGGTCATTGCCCGGGAACCGCAGCAGCGGGTCTACCGCGCCTACACTCAATTCGGCGGTTACAGCGGCATTGAGAAATTCCTGCCCTACTGGGCAAACAGCGATTATCTGAATGTTTCGCATAATGACATCAAAGCGACACTTCTGATCAAGGGAAAAAAGGCCCTTTTGCTGGCGGGCAACTGGAATAAAGATAAAATCGATGCTATATTTACTTTCAGCAACTTGAGTGTGAGCAAAGTCACGGATTGCGACACCCGTCAGTCTGTGGCCGTTTCCGACGGTGAATTTACTTATCCGGTCGCCGGAAAGAACTTCCGGATATTCCTGCTTGAGTTGGAGTGACAGACAATCTGGCAATGGGAGTATACAATAGTGAAACTCAAAACAAAATTGTGCAGTTCGCTGGCAAAAATCATGCCGGCGACTGCCCCGGAAGGCCCGGAATACCGCAAAGCATCCGCCTTGCAGGGAGAAATTTTCTCCTTTCAAGTGGCTTACTGCCCGGAAAATTTTCAACGGTATGAGATCAAAGTGGAGATCGAATCCGCTTTGAAAAAATTCATCACATGCCACCATGTGGAATTGACCCCGGTGGATTACCCCGGACAGCTCTTTGATGATGATTATATTTCCACCAAACCCGGCCTTTTCCCCGACCGGCTGGGCACTGTACCGGCCGACGGGGTCAAAGCAGTATACGGTCAATGGCGGGCATTCTGGTTCAAAGTGGCACTGCCGGAAAATATTCCCGGCGGTGAATATGATATCACCATTACACTCTCATCGGCCCCCTATCCGCAAGACACCTTTTTCAAAGGCAAACCGGCAGTAAAAAAATCGGTATTCACTCTGGAAGTGATCCCCATGCAGCTGCCGGCACAGAGTTTGAAATACACCCGGTGGTTCCATGCAGATTGTCTGGCAACCTTTTACAACTGTGAAGTTTTCAGCGAAGATCACTGGAAAATTCTGGAAAATTTCATCCGGTGCGCCGCCGATCACGGGGTGACTGTTTTGCTCACCCCGCTCTTTACTCTGCCGCTGGATACTGCTGTCGGTCACGAAAGACCGACCTGTCAGCTGGTAAAAGTTTTCTGCGACAAAGGAAAATATTCTTTTGACTTCTCACTGCTGACCCGCTGGATCAAAATGGCGGAAAAATGCGGGATCAAAGAGTTTGAAATGTCGCATTTATTCACCCAGTGGGGCGCAGAATTCACTCCCAAAATCATCGCCACGGTCGATGGTGCGGAAAAACGCATCGCCGGTTGGGATCTGCGGGCAAATTCCGCAGAATACGGTCAATTCATAGATGCTTTTCTTCCGGCACTTACCGCATATCTCAAAGCAAACGGCTTGCAGGATAAGGTCTATTTCCACTGTTCCGATGAACCGCAGGAAAAACACTTTGAAAGTTACTGTTTTGCCGCGGAATTGTTGAAAAAGTACCTCTCCGGTTTCCGTATCCTCGATGCGATCTCCGATGTGAAGTTTTATCAGTTGGGCTACATTACCCACCCGGTTCCGATGGAGGCCCACATTGAACCATTCATCAAGGCGGGAGTAAAAGAGTTGTGGACCTATTACTGCTGCGGTCCGGCGGATATCTATTCCAATCAGTTTATCGCAATGCCATCTTCACGCAACCGGGTGATGGGAAGTTTGCTCTATTACTACGATGTCAAAGGTTTCCTGCATTGGGGTTACAACTTTTACTACTCGCAATTTTCACAGGAACCGGTCGATCCGTACCGTTCAGCGGATGCCGGAGGCACTTTCCCGGCCGGTGACCCATTCATGGTCTATCCGGGCAAAGACGGCATTCCGGAAAATTCGCTGCGTCACGAAGTGTTTTTTGAGGCTTTGCAGGATCAGCGGGCCTTGCAGCTGCTGGAGCGGTTCATGAGCCGCAAGCAGATCATGAAAATGCTCGATAAGTTTGCCCCGGATGGCAAAATGAGCATGAGCAGTTATCCCAAAGGTGAGAAAAATATGCTCGCCATACGCAAAAAGATCAATGCAATGCTGAAAAAATACTGCAATGAATAAGATTCCTTTACATGAGGTGATCGCAGAATGCGATCACCTTTTTAATGCCGGAAAAAGTTCCGAAACCGGTATACATCTGCGCCACTGGCTCAATGAGGCACGCCTCTTGGGCGACCGGGAAGGCGAATTGAGTATTTTAAGCGAACTTATGGGCCGCTACCGTATGGATAATGATCCGGCCAGAGGCCTGGAAGCGATCGATTCCGGAATAAAACTGCTCGATGAACTGCAACTGGGAGAAACCGTTTCCGGAGGTACGATTCTGCTCAATGCGGCAACGGCATTGCAGGCATTCGGCCGGTATGAGGAGGCGGAAAAACTTTATTTGCGCGCCTTCCGGGCATACTCTTTGCATCTGCCGGATAAAGATGTGCGTTTCGCCGGATTACTCAACAATATGGCTTCGGTCTATGCCGTCAAAGGAGATACCGATACCGCTGAAGCGTACTACTTTGAAGCTCTGGAGGTGCTGAAAGATTCCGGAAACCTGATGGATACCGCCGTAACCTGGATCAATCTGGCGCAGTTGGGCAAAGATACCGCCGCATGCTGTGAACGGGCCATGGCGATTTTCAATGATCCGGCAGCGGCACATGACGGTTACTATGCCCACACCTGCTTGAAGTGCGCTCCGGCATTTGCGGAACTGGGGTATGGAAATTACGCTGAAGTTTTAAGAGCAAGAGCCGGAGAATTTTATGAAAGCCATTGAAAAAAGCCGTTTATGGTATGAAAATATTCTGCTGCCGGAACTGGAAAAACATTTCCCGGCAGAGCTTAAGTATATGGCCATCGGTGTGGCGGGCCGGGGATCAGAGTGCTTCGGTTTCGACGATGAAGTTTCCGGCGATCACGACAAACTTACCGGAGTGAGCATCTGGCTGACCGATGAAGATGAGCGCAAATACGGTTTGCCGTTGAACCGGCTGTACCGCAAACTGCACCGCGATTCATTCCCGGAAAACACTCAGCAAAGCGCACTGGGCTTCGCAGAACACGGCCCGGATACCATCAGCGGATTTTTCCGCCGTCATCTGGGCATACCCGGCGCACCGGAATCCTGGCAGCAATGGCTGAATATCCCGGAATATGCTCTGGCCGAAGCGGTCAACGGCGAAGTTTTCTCCGATGATTTGGGCGAATTCACCCGGATCAGAGAAAAATTGCTCTACGGTATGCCGGAGGATGTACGCCGTAAAAAAATTGCCGGTCACGCCGTAATGATGGCCCAGAGCGGTCAATACAACTTTGCCAGGTGTCTGAAACACGGCGAAACGGCGGCGGCAGAACTTGCCCTGGCAGAATTTGTCCGGCATGCGGTATCGCTGGCATTTTTACTCAATTTCCGTTATGCACCGTACTACAAATGGATGTTCCGGGGCATGCGTCAACTGCCGCAGCTTTCCGATATCACTGAAAAACTGGAAAATTTACTGACCGTACCGGCCGGTGAATATGACCGGGATGCCGCCATTGAGGAGATCGCCGCCGGATTTATCAGAATCTTACGGGAACAGGGGTTGAGCAACGCTTCCGGCAATGATCTGGAAATTCACGCATTTGCAATGCTTGAGGGCATCGGTAATCAGCAGTTGCGCTCCATGCATATCATGGAATTCTGAAGCGGCATGATGCAATTGTTATTGTTCGGCCCGGAGATTGCTGGCCAGATATCTGGAAATCATCGGCAAAGACCCGCAGATGATCAATGAGTATTACAAGTGAAAAAGTGGATAAATCCCCGTTTTTTGCCGGATAATCCACCAAAGAGCGTAATAATCCATTGGCAAAACAGAGTTTGCATGGTATATTTTCTGCATGACAAAAAAGTTCTGAGCAGGAGGTTGTTATGAAAATCTGTATGATGTCGCTGATGATGGATGATGTTCCGGTAGAAGAGATCGTTTCCACGGCTGTTGCCTGTGAAATGGAAGCGATCGACTGGATCGGACTGCATGGCAAAAAAGCGTGTGAATTGAAAAAAGTTTGCGATGATGCCGGTTTGCCGGTCGCCGCCCACACCATGATCAAATGGGATTTTGTCAACGGCTGTGCCGATTACATGGATTCATTCAAATCTTCACTGGATGATGCCTGTGTGATGGGAGCAAAAGTTCTGATGCTGCCCCCATTCGCCCGCAAAGCCCAAATTTCGCTCGCCGATGACCGTAAACGTTATACCGAATATTACGCGGCGGCATGTGAACTGGCCAAAAAAGCCGGAGTTCAACTGACCTTGGAAAGCACCGGATTCGGCAACAGCCCCATTACCACCGCCGATGAATGCCTGGAAATACTCCGGCAGGTGCCGGATCTGCGTGTCACCTTTGATCAGGGTAACGTTGCCACTGCCGATGATCCGTTGAGCGCGTTTGCCAAATTGCGCGATTATGTGGTGCATTTTCACGTGAAAGACTGGTACGTTTCCGACACGGCACGCCCCGGTTCCGACCTCAAACGGTGCGGCAAATACTTTACTGATGCGACCATCGGTGAAGGCGACATGGATATCCGGAGCTTCTGGCAGATGACCAATGAACAGGAACGAAATCTGTTTGTCAATCCGGAAACCAAAGACTACACCGGCAAACGGACAGCTCTGGAAACATTCCAAAAAGTCTGCGCCGAAATGCGTTCCTGGGAAAAGTGATCCCGGTTCGTACTCTGCCGCAACTCCGCTGACCGGCAGTTGCGGCAGATAAAAAAACCAATCAGGCTTTGCCGTCAGAGCCGAAAAGTTCGATCTTTTCACGGATGACCGCCCGCATTGCCGCATCCGGATTTTTCCGCAGCACTCCCGGCCATGCCGCCATGTGCGGCAGTTTCTGCAGCTCATTGAGCATAGCGGTATTCCATGCGGTGAGCATTTCGGAGTAGATGTTGATTTTGCAAATACCATTGGTAATGGCGGCACGCAACTGGTCTTGCGGGGTTCCGGAACCGCCATGCAGAACCAGCGGGATATCTGAAGCGGCAGTAATCTTCTGCAAGCGGTCGATATCCAATTCCGGAGCTTTGATGTAAACTCCGTGTGCCGTGCCGATGGATACAGCCAGAGCATCAACCCCGGTACGATCCACAAATTCCGCGACCTTTTCCGGTTCAGTAAGCATATCCGGGCCGGATTCACTGCCCTCACCGGAACCGACCCAGCCGTTGCCGACATGCCCGAGTTCCGCTTCGACCGTGATATTGCGGCCGGCCAATGCCTGAACCACTTCACTTGAGCGGCGGATATTTTCCTCAAACACCGATGCTGAAGCATCCAGCATCACCGAAGAAAATCCGATATTTGCCGCCCGCATGACCTCATCAAGCGTATTGGCGTGATCCAGATGGATACAAACCGGCACTGATGCTTTTTCAGCCGCCAGTGATGCCAGAGCGAACCAGTATTCCAAACGGTCACCTTGCAGATCCGGAGCCAGTGCGCCGAGGATTACCGGCGATTTGAGAGCTTCGGCCTCCTGAACCACGGCCCGGATCATTTCCAGATCCGACACATCAAACATTCCGATCGCATATTTATCCGCTGAAGCTGCCGCCAGCATTTCACGCAAATTTACCAATGCCATAACTCTTTCTCCTATATTTTGTTTTTCAAGCGGTAATACTGTATTACAAAGTTGATTTTGAAAAATGCTGCAGAAGCATTCTTTCGGCCTCCACATTCCACAAGCCGTTGAATTTGTCACAGCACTCCGCCAGCTGGGCTAAAAACGGATCATTTTTTCCCAGTTGTGCAAAATCGGCAATTGCCGTAAGTTTCATACGGATCCCCGGATAGATGATCTTCTTGCCGCCGGGAATTTCCGGCAGACGCATAGTGGTATCGGCCACGGCATCCAAGCCGCCGACATGGGTGATCATAACTTCGGGATGGATGCGGTTTTCCGCCATAAATTCCAGAGCCATGCGCAGATCAGTTACAGTTCCGCCGGAAGTGCCGACCACATGAGTCGAAGCATAATGCACATCATAAAAATTAAGCTGTGCCGAAAATCCGGGATCCATGGGCCCGGCAAAGAAATTCAAACAACCGTCGCCGGCCAGCAGTTTACCGGCCAATTCCACCGCACTGCACACCGGGGCAAGACAGAATACATCGTCAAAACCTGACGGTGAAATTTCCCGCAGCATCGCCAGTGCATCGCCGCCGGCAGTGTTGATAAAATGCAGTGACACGCCCTTTTCCGCAGCTTTTTCAGCGGGGAATATCTTTTGGGCCCGAGCCAATCTTTCCGGATTGATATCGGTCACCACCAGCACAGCCGGATGTTCCGGAGCATTCAATGCATAATCCACCGTTCCCAATCCCATGGGGCCGGTACCGCCGATGATCGCCATTTTACCGCCGTTCCGGATCCCCATACGGTGAGTGTATTCCGCTTCACCGCTGTGGTAAGAAGCCCGGAATCCGCCGATGATACAGCTCATCGGTTCAGCCAGACTGCCGCCGAAATATCCTTCACCGTTATACGGCAGCAGACAACCTTTTTCAATGATCCTTTCGGGGATCACCACCACTTCCGCATCACCGCCGACTGTGGCAAATGAGTAACCGATCGTATCATAGCTATTGGCCGGATCGACCACCGGCTGAACTGCAAATTTATCACCGGGGCGATATTTGTCAGCCCACTTTGCACCGGCTTCAATGATTTCTCCGCATAATTCGTGACCGATGATCACCGGGGCGTCAGCCACATTATCCGGCACTCTTTTGTGTGCCGCGCCCTGTTCAACGGTTTTGTAAGTGGACATACAGACCGTGTCTGAAATGATCCTGGCAAGAATATCCCCGTCGGTCAACTGCGGCAATTCAAATGTTTCCAGCCGCAAATCACGTTTGCCATACAGGCGAACTGCTGTTGTCTGCATAATATTTCTCCATTTTATTGAGGTAATTTCAAAACAGATCAGAAAACTCCTGAAATTACTTCTGTTAAGTTCCGGCTGTGCCCGGGTATATTGTATAACATAGCGGCCGATTCCGGCGAATACAAGTTTTTTGCGTTCATAAAAAGTTTCGATCATTTTTTTGAGCGGAAAATGCTTGAAATACCACACAGCACAACTATATTATGCGATGGAGAAAAGTCTTATGGGAATAAATTCGCGGCATAAACAGATATTGGAATATCTTTCTGTCCATGAAATGCTCAGCGTAACTGAAGCGGTAAATATTTTTGCGGTCAGTCCGGCGACAGTCAGAAGAGATTTTACAGAGATCGCCGCTTCCGGCACAGTAGTCAGATTCCGCGGCGGCATCGCCCGCAAAGCCAATGCCCCGGATAAACTTATTCCCTTTGCCATGCGCGGCCAATGGTATTCAGCAGAGAAACGTTTTCTGGCCGCCCGGGTACACCGTTATATCAGGGATTGCCGCACGCTGTTCATCGACGGCGGCAGCACCACCACCCATCTGGGAATGTTTTTACGCAATCCGCAGCAAAATGTTATCACCAATTCCCAACCGCTGTGTTCAGTATTTTCGGAAATTTTCCCCTCCGGCGGCGGCCCGCAAATCCGGTTGACCGGCGGAATTTTTCATCCGGAAAGCGGCCTGCTTTTGGGCAGAGATGCTGAAAATTTCATCGCCGGATACCATGCAGATATTGCCGTGATCTCGGCCCGGGGTATCAATGCCGGCGGTATTTACAACCACAACGAACCGATTGCCGCCATCAACCGGCAGATGATCGCCCATGCCGACCGGACGATCCTGATCGCCGACCACAGTAAAATCGGAGTAACGGCATTGACTAAAGTCTGTTCTCTGGATAAGATCGAAGCATTATTCACCGTGGCTACCGGTGAAAATCAGACGGAATTAGCCAAAATAAGTTCCACGGGGATCAAAGTTTTTTCCGATTGCCCATTTGAAAACATCTCCGGGGAAAAAAGCCGCTGATTGCGAAGCTGCATCGTTCCACAGCGGTTGACAAATCACAATTCTGTGGTATATTCAATGCGTAACAATGATGGTGAAGTTATACGACTTGACATATCTGTTTCACAAAATCCAGGCAGAGGGGGGATAAATGAACATTTCTGTGATGTATAAAGTATATCACAGAAGTTGTGATTTTTCAACCGGATCTGCATGGGTCAGCTCCAACCGGCTTGTCCGGGCGCAGCTTTATGCGAAGAGTGATGGATGGATTGCGAAAGGAAGGTCGGGGTTTGCGGCGCAGGAACAAGGCGCGAGATTACCCGCAAGGTGCCAGCGCAGGTTATATTTTTCACAAAAATCAAGACAATAACTGACAATTTTTTTTGATGAATTTTAAGATATTAGCTTTTTTCGATACTTTACTGGGGAATTGCTCTCTCCTTTTGCTTGCTTTGTTTTCTCCCGGCAAACGGGAACTTCCGGAAAAATTCGGAATTGTTGCAGTTCTGAAATTTCTGGGTAACGGCAGCTTGATATTGGCCGCGCCGGCTCTGTACGGCCTGAAAAAACGTTATCCGCAGGCGAAAATGATTCTCTATACCACAAAAAGTTTGCAGCCGCATGCCGGAATGCTGAAACTTTTTGACGAAATCATTCTGCTCACCCCTTCCCGGCCGTGGCACTCCTTTCGCACCCTTTGCCAATTGAGACGCCGCCTGATTTCCGGAAAAGGTCTGATCATCAATCTAGAATTTCTCAGCCGGATGGCGATCTTCATCACCGGATTTCTCCGCGGAGCTTTTGCCATCACTTTGAGCCGGAAAAATTACCGCGGGCCGGACCGGTGCATTATTCCGGAGGCCCAAGTCACCATGGCAGAAGCTTATGATATGCTCGTTGAAAAACTTGGGGCAGCGGCTGATTGCACCGCTCTGGCCACTTCGCTGCGAAGTTCAGTGGATACTCCACTGAAAAGAGTCATCATTGCCCCATTTTGCAGCAGCTTGAGTTTACGGCGGATGTGGCCGCCGGAAAAGTGGAGCGCATTGATCGGTGCCGTCAGAAGTGCTTTGCCGGAATACTCCATTGCGTTGATCGGGGCACCGGCCGACCATCCGGCGGCAGAGCAGATCATTGAAAATTCAAATGTCACTGAAAACATCTGCAATTACTGCGGAAAATTGAGTTTTGCTGAAGCTTTTTCGCTGATCCGGCAGAGCAGTTGTTTTTGCGGTATTGATTCTGCGCCATTGCATCTGGCCAGACTGGCGGCAGTGCCTTCGGTAAGCTTGTGGGGAGCCACTGACCCGGTGCAGCTTACCAGAAATTTTCCCGGTTATCCGGAAATCATCATCTTCGCCCACCAGGAGTGTTCCCCTTGTGTCCACACCCGTAAAAAGTGCCGTCTGGCCGGCGGCTGTTTGAATACGATTCCCACTCCCATGGTAACACGTGCCATCCAAACTTTGCTTGATGGAGGTATCACCGGACGGAAAATCATAAATCCTGAATCAGAAAGGTGATTGAAAATGTTTCTGCTGATTTTTTTACTATGGCTGCTTGCCGCAGTGATTTTTATCTGGTTCCGCTGCCGTTCTTTACCGGTGATCGAGCGCCGTTTCCGTTTGCCGCTGGCTGCCAACTGCACCATATTATCTCTGGCCGCCGCCAACAGTGTATGGCTCCGGATGCAGAATACTCCGGAAGTTTTTCCCGACCTGATCGGCGGCTTTCCCGCCATGTCTGCCTTGCCGAAAAGTTTTGAGTACTACTCATTTTATACCGGAATCGCCACGGCATTGATTCTCTTTATACTGTTGACCAAACTGTACGGCAGTTTCAAAAATGAAAGTGACCGCAACGCCGTATACGATATCTCACTTTACTCATTGATAATTCCGGGAATAATGGCCGGTCAAAGTATTATTTCCGGACTTTTTACGGTCACCTTCCGGATTTCGGCAATCAGTGCCGGCTGCGGTCTGGCGGTGATACTGTTCAAGCTTTACCGCCCGGATTTGCGGTACCGGGAAATGTGTACCCTGCTTGCTGCGATTTTTGCCGGACTTGCTTCACATTTATGCATTGAGTTATTCTGCAACCGGCTCTCTCTGCCTGACACTACGGTATGGTTCTACTGGGTGATTTGGGCGGCGGCATTGCTGGCAGCATTACACAAAGGGTACTGGAATAAATTTCTGGTCATTTCGCAAACCGGTTGGCCGCTGGCTTTCGGATATTTGCTTATGCCGGTACAGATACTGAAAAACGGTGAGATTTTTGATCCCGGCTTCAACAACCGGCTGAATATTGCTGTAATTGTGCTGATCCTTGCCGGATTTCTGATGCTTTACCGGGCGTTCCGTATGCCTTCCGGCAGATTGCAGGACTTCATTCCGTCGCTGCCGCTGGCCGCTCTGCTGTGCCTTTTTTGTGCGGCACCGGACCAATGGGGAAATCTGAGTTACGATGATTATCACAATGGCGAATTGATACTGCCATGGTTTCTTTTTCAGAGATTCGGCTGTGATATGTATGTGGATTACATACCGAGCCGCGGCATGGTCAACTATGTGCCGGGATTTCTGCTGTGGTTTTTCAAAGGGCATGATTTTTCATTTATCCACCGTTTTGTCAAATGGGCCGATTTGCCGCTGTACCTGATGACCTTGTGCGTACTGCGCCGCCGTTGCGGATTGCTTGCCGCCTGTGTCGCATCTACCGGAATAACAGCTCTTTCTCCGGGGATCGGTGCCGGTTTGCTGGCCGGATTATGTGTCTGGGTATACCTTTCCCATCCGGAATGGTACAAACATCCGGTAATGATGCTGGCACTCTTCTTTGTCACCGGTTTGCTGGGCACGCTTTATTCTCTGACCGATACGGCAGTGGTTTTTACTGCGATGCTGCCGATGGCATTTTACATGTTGTTTCAGGCATGGAAAAATGAACGTAAAAAACTGTTGTTCCTTTGTGGCGTGATCGTACTTTTCATGACGGCATTGATGATGATTCCGGTGTGCCGGAAAATTGCGCTCGGCCTTGCCGGTCTGTTACTTTTACAGTCTGACACCTATACTGCAGCTCATTGTGTGCCGCTGATGAAACACAATATAACCCATTACACCATATATTATATTGCCTTGAATTACGGATTTCTGTTCTTGACAGCTCTTTTTGCTCTGCGGTTATTTTTCCGGGGACACGGCAGTGAAGAAAAACGCAACTGCCGGTATTTTGCCGCAGTATCGCTGGTGATTCTGGGAATTATTCTTATTCAGCGTGCCGGCGGCAGGGCCAGTTGCGAATTATTCTCCCGCGGCGCAGTGGCGACCACTCTGCTGCTGGTTACGGCCGTGCCGGTATGGTACCGGGACTGGCAGGGAAAAATCAAAATCCCCATAATATTGGTATTCGGAGTGCTCATCGGTGCTTGCGGCAATCAGGCTGACCGGCTCTATAACCTTGAAGAAAAAATTTCCGGAGTACTTTTTGAACCGGAAAACACCGTGAATCCGGCCGCCGCCGGTTTGCCGCATCTGGGCAGCAATACCGTATTGCAAGCGGAACATTTTCAACATCATCAGCAGGTTAAAAATGTGATATCCAGTATTCTTCCGGATGCAGAAAGTGACGGCGGTTTCTGGGACTTGACCAATAATTCCACGATCTACGCCTATTGTGGAAACGGATTGTATCCGCCGATGAGCTACCCATCGGCCTTTTATGCCGCCAGTTTGCCGCTGGCACGGGAAATGCGCCGGCAGGTGGTTCAAGCCGATCCGGTATTGGTGCTGATAAAGGGTAAGAATATCGAATTTTACGAGGGAACTCTGGCATTGCGCACCTATCCGCTTTACACATTATTGATGGAAAATTACCGGGTTTTCGGAGATATTTACGGTAAAGTATGGATGATCCGCAAGGGCCGTGAATATTTGCTGGAAAATTCAGAATTTGTCAAGCCGGGAACTTTGGACGATCAGAATTTGCTCAGCAAGGCATTGGATTACGAAAACATTGATGGTTATCCGCGGGCCTGGGGAGCATCGATGGCATCTTTGCGGGAAAAACTGACTGAAGTATTGAAATTCCGGGTACACCGGGTGGATGACCGGCATTCGGTACTGTATACTGCATCTGCGCACCGGGGAGATTTTCTCTATTTGAAGTTCAACCGGCCGGTGATATCCAACTGGATAGTGTTTTCCTGGCAGGATGACTTCAACGGTCAGGGGCAGCCCTATATGGCATTCTGGGGTGGCAGCCGGGAATTTCTGGTGCCGTTATCCGCTTCCTCAAACTGGTATCTGAGTAAGAAGCACAACCGGCTGACAATACAATATGAGGATATGTCCGGGGAATTGCTCTTATTGGAAGAAGCCGTTTTATTTGACCGTGCCGAGTGAATAATTTCCGCGCAGGGAATTGATTCTTTTCACAACTTCCGCCGGGTCGGCAACTCCGGAAATGTTTATTTCTGTGTCGCAGGATGCCGCAGTGCCGATGGAAACATTGCCGGTGCCGATAATGCGCTGCCAGATGCTCTGAACCAGATTCACTCCGCGCATATCTTTTATCCAGATTTCATTCTGGTATTTGGCGATCCATCCCCGTTGTACGATCACGCGGTGGGTGGTCAATTCATACCGGGTGCAGTATATCTCAATAATGATGTAAGCAAGTATCAGCAAACCGAGCAGCAGCGGTATGGTGATAATGCCGAAAATAATTCCCCATAAATAATTTATGGCTGCCGGATGATAAACTGCCAGTTTACGTTCCGAAGTTATATCTTCTGAAGCGTTCGGGATGTTTTTTCCCACCGGGGCACCGCATTTCGGACACATTGAAGCTCTCTTGGAAATCGGTGCAAAGCAATCCGGACACGGTATCAGATTGCGGTTGACCACTTCAAAAGAGCTTTCACAGCCCGGACATTTGATTTGCCGGCCGATATATTTGTGATCGATATCATAACTTTTTCCGCAGGACGGGCAGACGGTATTCATGTTGGCTTCTCCGGTTGAAAATCATTTGTATCAACTACAATATACATATTCTGTCGCATTTTGTCAAGCAGAACTGTTGAATAACTTGACACCGGAGAAGCGGATGATCCGGCTAAAGATGTAATTTCCCGATTCTTCACTGCTGCCCGGAAATTTTTACCGGACAGCACGATCAAAACATTTGATTTTTTCTTTTTCTTGAAGTATATTATCCGGAAAGGATTGATATTGGCCGGTTTTTGTGAAAAATCTTTATCACGATGCGCCGCTGATAGAAAACAAAATGTGATTTGCCGGTTGCCCAATCATTACTTGAGTGGTACGTATTGAAAGATACACTTTTTGCAAATTCACGTTGCGGTTTCACAAAATTTGGAACACTGACAAAGAATTATATCAAAATCAAAGGTTTTTTCATCTGTTATGGATATTTCTGGCAACTGCATTCCGGTAATTGAACAACACCGTTGTGTCGGTTGCGGAAATTGTGTTGCATGCTGTCCGGCCGGATGTTTTTCAATGACAACTGATCCGGCGGGATTTGTCACCGCACAAATCAATGAAAATTTTGCAGCACTCTGTAAAGATTGCGGGTTATGTAAAAAGTTCTGCCCGGAACTCCAGACTCCGGAAACGGGGGTGGATCCGGAAAGAATTCTTTGTTATTCCGCATGGCACAAAGACAGAAATGTGGTGCTTAATTCCAGTTCCGGAGGTGTATTTTTTGCTCTGGCAACGGCTTTTCTTTCACAGGGTGGTTTGGTCGCCGGGGTGGTTATGAAAAATAACCGGGCCGTGTATCAACTGGCTTCTGAACCATCCGGATTGAAGCAATTTCAGGGAAGTAAATACATCCCCGCGGAGATTACCGGTTTTTATCCGTCGCTGACTGAAGCCTTGAGAAACAACAAAAAAGTTTTGATCTCGCTTCTGCCGTGTATTGCCAAAGCTGTACGTATGCGTTTTCACAAATATATTATCAACGGGCAGCTGGTGATCATTGATTTTGTTTGTGCCGGAGTACCGGCTCCGGTTTACTTCCGCAAGGAAGCGGAAGCGGGGAATATCACAGTTGACCGTTTCCGTTTTAAAGACGGTCAGAATTATTGCTGGCATAACAGCAGTGTTTTATCAGGCACGGAAAATAATTCCGGAAAACCGGTCTGTATTTCCGTTAAAAAATCTCCTTTTTACAATGGTTTTGCCTGCGATCTGATTTTGAGAAAAAGCTGTTATAATTGCCATCATGCACAATTATCGAGGAATGGAGATATTACACTTGCTGATTTTTGGGGCGAAAAACGTTTCCCGGAACAACAGAAGTATGGTATATCTTTGGTTATGGTCAATAGCGAAGCCGGTAAACAGCTGTTGAAAATTGCTGAAAATGATCTTGAGATCAATACTGCTTCGATCTGTGATGCTGCCGGTAAAAATCCCCGGCTTTATTTCGGAAAAAAATCCCGGCAATACCATATTTTATGTCGGAATTTTTCCAAAATCATAAAGTGGGCTCCATTATGTTTATTGAATTTGCTTTATGGCGGCGGTTACCGGCGAATAATTTTCCGGAAGCTGCCATACACATTGTTATGGCCCAAAAAAAATAAAGCGGCAAGAATTGTGGAACATGAACGCCAGGCTGTTTTTAATGAAATTTTTGTCGCACAAGGGAAAAAAACTTTATGAATGCTGAAACAAAAAAGCGTAAAATCGGAATTTTGACCTTTCATCGCGCGCGGAGTTACGGAGCGGTGCTGCAATGTTATGCCCTTTGTCAAATTCTGCGCAAAATTTTTCCCGATGCAGAGACCGGAGTGATTGATTTTTCACCGTCAAGATTTTCTGCTTCCAAAGATTGCGGAAAACAAAAACAGGCAGAGGTGCTTTTAAAATTTTTATTATCCAATGTAAACGTTGTAACTCCGGAATCAGACACTTTGAATGAATGTCTCTCCGCCGGAGTGACTGACATTCTGGTCGGCAGTGATCAGGTATGGAATCCCGGTATTTTAAAGGAAAATTTGCGGGATTACTTTTTGTGCGATATCCCCGAAAATATCAATAAATACAGCTACGCCGCCAGTTTCGGCAGTGCGGAATTTGTTCTGCCATCCGAAGTGGATAGAGTTATAAGATCAGCATTGGCAGATTTCAAAAATATAAGTGTGCGTGAAGGAAGTGCTGTCGGACTTTGTGAAAAATTTGGCAGATCAGATGCCATCCGGGTACTTGATCCGACATTGCATGCCGGACGGAGCGAATTTGATCACATCGCCGATACCGGCACATTGACCGCGCCGGTGGTCGGTTACTTTTTAAGTCCGACTCCATTGCAGATCAAAGTGTTAAAAAAGATTGCACACGATAAGCGGCTTAAAAGTTCTTCAATACTTGTATTAAATAGAAAAGCTCCATTTTTTTCTTTCATAAAAAGTTCAGTAAATACCGGAGTACCGGATTTTCTTCATGCCATAAAAAATGCCGGTTATGTGGTTACGGACAGCTTTCACGGGGTTTGTTTTGCGATTTTATTTGAAAAAGAGTTTGTTGTTCTGCCATCCCGGCGCAAGGAACGTTTTACAAGAATTGCTGAATTGCTGGAAATTTTGGGATTATCTGCGAGAGTTATGCATACTGCGCAGGCAAATGATGTAAGAAATATTCTGAATAATCCGATCGATTTTAATGAAGTGCGGCAGAAATTATCTTTGTTGCGGGATTTTTCCGGAGATTTTCTGAAAAATCTGAGATCATCAGAGAACGACGGAAATTAAAGCTTTAGATATTCCGATTCAAGGAGTGGGGGCAATGGGATATAAATCATTGAAGTGCAAACTGCTGTTTTACCTCAGCAGAATTGTTCCGGACAAAGATTTCAAAATGCTTTACAAACAATATCTTAAATATTGTGATGCTGTGCCGGAAATGTCAAAAGAGATCCGCAAGTGCATTTTTGGCAATTATAAATTCCGCAGGCAGCACAGGGGAGAATTCAAAATCATTTCGCTCGGTTGGAGCTGTCTGCCGCGTACGCTGCTGACATTATGGATGCTGAAACCCAGCAAAGGGGTTGGTGAAAAAGGCATGCCTTTTGATTTGATAGCTTCTCCGCCGGCGGCGATCACCCATTTTCTGAAGACGGATTTTGCTGATTATTTTGAAGGTAATTGGGTGTATAAAACAACTAACGGACACGCTTGCTGGCACAATGAAGCATGGGAAAACATGTTGTTTCCCCATGAAATCGGTTTGAGTGATTCAGAAGAGGATTTGACGAAACTTAAATCGCGGGTGGCCAAGCGGATCGAAAATTTCCGGGAAGCAGTGACTTTTGATGGCCCGGTTCTGTTTGTTTTGCATAAGGCGACATGGTGGGAAGGGATACCTTTGGATCATAAAGCAGAGGATATTGAATGCCTCGCCCGTGAAATCAGCCGGCTGAGGGGAAATAAGCCATTTAAGATATTGGCATTTTCTTTTGATCATGATGATGCCTGTGAAAAACTTGCCGGATGTACACTGGTAAGACAACCCTATCCGCATGCAAAATACATCTGGCATGAAGCAGAACGTTTCACATCATCGGGGCTGAAGTTTGAAATGCAGTTTATGGAAACATGCCGACGGGCTTTGAGTGACTTGCTTAACCGGAAATAAGTATAGTCTGCCGGGTGACAGGATTCTGAATTTTGTTTTTCAATGGTCAAAAAAGTTGAAAAAAAGTCAAAACAGAGCTTGACAATCTATCCAGACGATGGTATATTAAAGAATGTTGCAAGGAAAAGTGCGAGTGTAGCTCAGTTGGTAGAGCATCACGTTGCCAACGTGATTGTCGCCGGTTCGACTCCGGTCACTCGCTCCAAACTTTCAACGAAGTGTGGCAGGTTAGCTCAGTCGGTAGAGCAGGGGACTGAAAATCCCCGTGTCCCCAGTTCGATTCTGGGACCGGCCACCATTTTTTTGCCTTTTTTTCTGATAGCGGCTGCCGTAAAAACCATCAAACGTCTTGAAAACGGTTGTTTTCGCCGTTTTCTGTTTTTTCCGCATTTCCCCCATAAAACCGT
>JAFVZS010000014.1 GCA_017508015.1 Lentisphaeria bacterium | reverse complement strand
GTCAGCTCCAACCGGCTTGTGATTTTGCAACCAGATCTGCATGGGTCAGCTCCAACCGGTGGATGGATTGCGGAGGAAGGTCGGGTTTTGCGATGAGTACGCAACAGGAGTGTACTGTGTACTCGACTGTTGCGGCGCAGGAGCAAGGCGCGAGATTACCCGCAAGCCGCCACCGCAAGTTATATTTTTCACAAAAATCAAGACAATAACAATACGTTAAAATCCGGCCGTCAGCATACGCCACAAACTTTTTATTCCCGGATTGTACTCAAAAGCCTTTGCAGCATGTATACGCACAGCTTCTTTACGCTGTTCACGGCGGGCCTCCCGGTAAAGTTTACGGTGGAAATCTCCGCGTCTGGTGCGGATGACCCGTTCGTATCTCTTTTCCAGCTCCGGATGTGCCGCCAGAAAACGTTCAACCACGCCAAGCACCACGTTGATTTTATCATAAGAACCACTGGAAAGATTCCCCCCGTGACGGCGACGCAGAAATACCGGTTCCTGCACCGCATAAAATTCATTATCCAGCGACATCCGCAAAAAAAGATCGTAATCGTGTGACACCCGCAAAGATCTGTCAAAACCGCCGTACTCCAGAAAAAGTTTTCTCGGCATCAATGTCCCGCAACTGTTGACCAAGATATGCATCAACAGATCTCCGGTAATCATACCGGAAGGATAGTGAGCAACTTTTCTTTTAGTGGGCAATGCTTTGCCGTCAGCATCAATGGTACGGTAAGTTCCGTAGCTGATTCCGTTCCCGTCCGCAGGCAAAGCGGCAAACAACTGCGCCACCGTATCCGGCAGAAAAAGATCGTCTGAATCATTGAATACAATATATTCTCCGCAAGCAACTTCAGCAGCATGATTTTTTGCCGCCGCATCACCGGCATTTTCCTGATAAATATATTTTATCTGCGGGAACTGCTGACGCATCAATTCCGCAGTATTATCCGCAGAACCGTCATCGACAACGATGATCTCACAATTCGGATAACTCTGATCAAGTAAAGAATTCAGACACAACGGCAGATAATTTGCCCGGTTGTAAGCCGACACTCCGATCGAAATCAGGGGAAATTCAGACATCTTATCACCATTTACTTCAACTGCAGTATTTTCCGGTAATCGGCAATTTCCAGCAAGGCACTTGCCACCTGCCGCAATTTCCATTCCAAATGCCAGCGGTCACCGACATATTCCATGCTCGGTTCCCAGCCCAACCGGGAATCAACGGCCACCAGCGGCATGGCTGCGCGGGTATTTTCAATTTCTCTTGCGGCGAGAGCCTCGATTTTATCCAGAATGTCCAAACCTTCTTCAGCACTTCTGATATTCTGCAAATCCCGGTTCAGGCAGTACCACTGTTTAACATTGCGGCAGGTCTGCACTGCACAACGGATAAATTTACCCAGATTCAATTCTCTTTCCAGCTCTTCCCTGCGGCACTCCGGAGCATCTGCAACGGCGGAAGTGTAAAGCGCAATCCCCTCATCCCACAAGCGCAAAAACTCATCCAGAGCCTTCAGTTCCACCGGATAGCGCAACGCGCCGGGCAACTGATTGATGTTTTCGTACGGCTGATAAAAAGTTTTCACGATCGATCCGCCGAAGTGAGCTTTGGGATCCGCCGGGAATGCGATCTCTTTATTGCCCATCTGACGGGTGATATTCGGCTGGAAAATAAAAGGATATGCCGCCCCCACCCGCAACGGGCCGTATTGATCTTCATTGGTTATCGGCAGATAATCAAAGGCATCGCTCCACTTCTGCCATGCCGTCAGCAGAGTTTCTGCACCTTTTCCGGCCATCCGGCGGGCCAGAAGTTTCAGCAATTCATCCAAATCACACTGCGGAGAATTGAAGTACGCTTTACCCAATTCCGTGATCACCGAGGGAAACCAGCCGTAATGGTGACAATCATAGAATGCCGACAAATTGCATTCCCGCCGGAAGCGGTCAAGTTCTTTAAAACGAACTATCCACCTTTGCGGCACTGGAATATACGGCACTACACCGATATCCCAGGTCGCCCCGGCAGTATTGGCGGTGGAAAGCAGCGGTATCCCCAGTCCGGCGGCTTCTTTACACTCACTTTCAAAATAATATCCCGGTTTATCTGCCGCAATCGAGTAATCCATCACCCGGCTCAACTGACCGAATATCCGCCTTTCGGCGAAGATATCATAGGTAACCTGAATGGTGATACCTTCCGGTAAATTTTCCAGAAATTTTCTGCGTACATCCAGTTCCGTCCAACCCCAGTTATAGGTGTTGAAAATAATTTTGGCATGGGGGATCGCTTTGCGAACCGCTTCGCGCACCCGAATCAGAAATGCCGGATAATCACTGCACGGCCACCAGCCGGGACACGGCAGTACATCCGGAATGCCGTCAACCATTGCTTCATTGTAATGTTTTCCGCTGGTCGCCGGGTCTTTACTGGGAAATACTGCGCTTTCACCGACCAGCATCACTCCGGCAACATCAGGATAATTGACCAGCAGCCGGGTATAGACATTTTCAAAAAATTCCACTGCATCAGCATCATCCGGATGTTTGAAACTGGGCAGATAAGCGTAAAGATAAACTTCTATATCGTAATTTGCCGCACGGTCGATCAAATCATTGAAATCCAATGTGCCGATATTGGTTTCATTGGGGCCGCGACAGAATACTGCAACCGCATCGAAACCGGCATGCATCATCGCATTAAGATGGGAATCCGGGAACAATTCAATACCCCATCCGGAATGAACGATCCGTGGTGAAATGAGTTTTTCCCGGCGGATCTCACCTTTTTTCAGAATCGCCGCGCCGCGCATATTGCAAAGATCTTCCAGATAAACTCCGCCGCGGCGGATGCCGCCCGGATTGACCGCAGTGATATTCACTGAATTTTCAGAAACCCGCAGAACAAATGCTCCTTTGGGCAAACCGCACTGCGGATCGACAGTAAAAGTTATTCCCGGCGTGCCGGCAGGTTCCACATTGATATATAAATTCTGAGAAGTTTTGAAGTAATCGGCCAAATCGTAAGCCGTTTTGGCTACCGCTTCCGGAGCATTGCCGTCAAGCACAATGCTCCAGTTGCTTCCGATCAACACTTCATCACTCTGACACGGCAAATCTGAATCACCCATATTTTTCCGGTGAACCACATCAATCCGTTTGCGAAAACCGTAACTGCGTTCAAGTTGTAACATAAAAACCTCTGAATGTTTTTTGGGTATTTCCGGGATTAATATACAGCCGGAAATAAAAAAATCAAACACCGGACAGTGTTAAAATTAACATTATCTGCAAAAAAACTTATCCCATTGAATAAAAGCAGTTTTAGCGGTATAGAATGAATATGTCTGAAAAAAAGGTGATCCGGAGTGAAATCAACTGCGGAAAATTAAACATTCCGGTCATTTCAGTATCACCGGGAATCCTGCGATTTTGCAACGGTAAGATTACGATCCGCTGATGCCGGGAGCTTCCATGACCGGAAACATTTTCATTGACCGTACATCCGGTTGCCGCCCGGTAATAAGAGTGTAACCAATCACAATCAGCGCAGATTAAAGAGTGTGAAAAAGTTTTCTCCGGCGGCACTCATCATTTCATCCCGGTAAGTTTCCGGTGTACCGCGCTGGAACCAGGAAACGTAATATATGAAATGCTCCGGATCTTCCGGGCAGAAAAAGACAATGGTCGTCTGCATTGAGCAGGCAGTTTTGGCCTGATTATGATAAATACACGTGACTTTGACCGCCGGAGAACCGGAAAATTCACACTTTTCCACCCGGTGTTCCACAACGGCAATACCGGAATTTTCGATGGCATCCCGGATGGAACGGCCGGCATAACCGGCCAAATCATCCTGAGTATTGCCGGAAATTTCATGGGTTTTGTAAAAAACCGTACCGAATGCCGCCTGATTTTGCGGCAGACCGGTCAACCGCCATACGGCATACAACGGAGCATTTTCCGATTTATAAAGCCGGAAAACCGATTCCGGATGCCACTCCATGAAAAATGTCCGGTAAAGTATCTTCCGGCAGCTTTCAGCCGGCTGCACATAAACCCGCTCCCGGTCATCCACCGCTGTCGGTGCATAAAGATCTCCGATAACCAGATAACGGGAAGCACAACCGCCGGTCAGAAATGCCAGCACCGCAAAAAACAGTAATTTTTTCATCGCTCCTCTCCAGAATCAGCAATTTCCCAAATTTCCCCCAACGCCGGAGTGAATATTCTGCACTCCGGCAGATTATGCTGCAAAAATCTGATGGCATTTTCCCCGGTACAGTGCAGCAGATAAAGCTGTTTTACCCCGGCCTCTTTAAGATATTCAGCGGTGCGGTGCAAACGTTTTTCACCGGCATGACACAAATGCAACCCGCCGACGATGGAATGGATTTTTATTTCCGGATGGGCGGTGCGGCAGAACTCCATGGTGTTGATTATTCCGGCATGACAGCAGCCGGTAACCAGAATGCCGCCGGAAGAAAGCAGAGCCTGTTCATCCGGAATCTCATCAGGAGTAAGACACTGAGCATCGTGAAAGAAGTTTCCGCCGCAATCCTCTCCTGAATTTCTGGGGATCGGCCCGGTAAGATACAGACCGTTTCCGACAGCGGAGAAATCATCCACAGCAAAGACATTGCCGTCATGCAGAACTCTTTGCGATGCAAAAGGCATGCTGATATAATGCACCGTGCCGTCAGCGTGACAACTGTAATGACCGCAATCCACAGACCGGACACACCGGATCAATGCCGGAGAAAGGTACTGCAAACCGCCGGAGTGATCGTAATGACCGTGCGAAAGGATCACCGGCAAACGGGAAACATCCAGCCCGAGTTTGGCAGAATTGAGCAAAAAAGCATCATCTGCACCGGTATCAAAAAGAAATTTTTCCCCGGAATATTCAATTTGAAGCGACAAGCCGAATTCACCGGTAAAACCGGCGACATCCTGTAAGTCGGCAAGCAAAGTAAATTTCATTGCAGCAGATATCCTTTACCGGCATTGATCAGCCGGGTGACTCTTTCGTCGGTATTGACCGATGAAGCGACCACTTCGCCGACAATCAGCGGGCAGTTGCCGGGACGGTATTCGGTGACCAGACGGCACTCAAAATTGGCCACGGCATCAGATAAGAGCGGCACACCGACTTTACTTGAAGCTTCAAACCTCAATCCGGAAATTTTACCTTTGTCGATTTCGTGACCGTGAACAGTACCGGCATACAGTGTTTCTTTGGCCATCGCCCGGGATGGATAGGCGATGACAAATTCTTTATTCCGCCGGATCAATTCCAGAGTGTAGGCCGGGTCATCGATACCGCAAATGAACATGGGCGGCTCATCTGAAACTAATGTCACCCAGCCGACTGCCATAAGATTTATACGGTCATCGGGGGATTTGGTAATGACAAGTACGACCTGTTCAGGGTATTTTCTATCCCAGGCCTGCTGAATGGCGGCAGATTTTTGCATATTTCCCGTCTCCTACTCCTTGTTTTTATGACAGAAAATTAATATACCACCGGCAAAGATATTTTGCAACCACCGGCAGAATGCCGGCGGTAGGGAACAACGCCGCAAAAAAATCCACCGGGGGGGAGCCCCCGGTAAAGGCCGTCAGGCCGTAAGCCAAACCAAACAAAACCCCGGCAGAGTACTGTCCACCGGGGGTACGTGGGCGGAGCCTCTGTCAAGGGCGGTGTAAACCGCCCGCCAGCCGAGCCGCTCCATCCAACGGCCGATTTGCCGTCAGTATACGGCAAATCAGTCGAGTTTGCAGTCTTTGAGCGACATGAATTTTTTGGAGAGCAACTCACAGCCATCGGCTTTGATGATGCATCCGCGTTCCCAGCGCAGACCGTAACCGTTGCCGGTAAAGAAAGTATCGATCTGGTAGGTCATATTTTCCTGCAGTTTGTAGTTGCTGGTAAGTTCGATCCACGGGGATTCAGTTTCCATAAGTCCGAGTCCGTGAACGGGGCCGTAGAGCATGTAATCTTTCCAGCCTTCGGCGCAACCCCAGTCATAATAATCTTTGGCGATACTGGAAGCTTCGGCACCGGCTTTCATCAATTCAAAGGTGTATTTATGGGCGCGCAAACCGAATTCGACGAGCTTCATCTGTTCTTTGGGAAGTTTGCCGAAATAGACAGGCAGACCGATGGAGCTGGAGTAACCGCCGACCCGGGCACCGATATTGATCTGGATGATCTCATTTTTCTTGAGTTTTGCCCCGGTCGGGCGGCTGATGCCGTTACTGGTGCGGTTGCCGCCGAAACAGTAGAGGCTGTGGCCCTCATATTCGCCGCCGTTGGCATAGATTTCACGCTGGGCGATACCAATGGCCTGAAATTCGGTCATGCCGGGTTTAAGTTCATTAAGCATGGCGGCGACCGCTTTTTCAGCGACCTTGAATGCTTTGCGGTGGCAATTGAGTTCATTTTCGCTCTTGAACCAGCGCAGCGGGCGGAAAACTTCATCGGCGACGACGACTTTAACGCCCGGCAGTTGAGCGGCAACGGCATCGAGAGTCGGTTTGGTCATAACGGCGGTACCGACGAGGCCGAGGGTTTTAAGTTTGCGGTCACCCATGGCCATTTTCACCACATCGGGGTAAGTTGAAAGGGCGATACCGGGATAATCGGGTTCTGCGGATTCGCGGTAATTGAGCATCATGGCGATTTTGGGCAGCACGGCGCGGCCCTCGGCGTACTTGTAGCTTTCCGGCCCGATCAGCAGCACGGCATCGCCTTCAGCGGGGACGAATACACCGGCCTGTTCAAAAGTCGGCCAGTATTCGGAAAGGTAACGGACATTGGCAAAGTCGGATTCGGTACCGTGAACCAGACAGGCATCCAGACCGGCTTCTTTGATTCTCGCCTGAAATTTGGCGATACGCTCAAAATACTCATTTTTCGGGATCACATAAGCCATAGTAAAATCTCCTTTGTTTAACAGGCTTTTATTACATTAAGGGTATTCATTTCCAGAAGAGTTCCGGGAATGAGATCGGCAGTACATCCGCCGACAGTTTCCAATTCCATAAATCCGGATGGGTCATTGTAGATGCTCAGGCGCACCGGTTCCGCCGGGTCAGCTTCCGGCGGATAATCGGCGATATCGACCGGCAGCAGAGCTTCAGCAAGCGGAGAAACAGTACGGGTGATCTGCAAATTCTTTTCCGGCATAAGCAATTCGACAAAACTGCTTTTTTCCGGCAATGCCAGTTGGATACGGTTGACCGGATCATGTTTCATGGTAACGGTCGATCCGTCAAAAGTCAGCAGACCGCTGCTGGGCATGTAAAGATCCCGGATGGGCGTTCCCGGATTTCCGAAGCGGGCAATGGTTCTGTCATCGACCTTGAATTGCGACAGAGACCACGGCGCAATGGAAAAAGTGCCTCCGGCAAGTTCACACGCTCCGGTATATTCAATGGCATCACACTGGCGGATAACGGTTTGGCCGTCAACGTCATCAACGGAAACTTTGCGGATGAATCGGCAGGGGATGCCCAACTGCTGATTGTTTACCAGATCGATTTCGGCGGCGATTTCCAGAGAGTTGCTGCTTTGAGAAACGACCTCATACCGGGCGGAAGTTATGGCGGCAGGCACCCGCCAGCTGCCGGTGGAGTATTCATAACCGAAACGGGTTCCTTCCGGAGCGGGCCAGAGTCCGTCACCGCCCGGGTTGAAATATCCGGTTTCGGAAGTGCTGATATTTTGAGCGGCTTCCGGCCGGAAAAGGCTGATCAATTCACGGTTGTGACAGTAAAAAAGTCTGCCCTCCATACCCAGCACGGCGATAACGGCGGAATTGCCCGATGAGATCATCACCGGTTGGCGGCCGCAGCTTTGGCAGATATCAAGCAGCTGCTCAATACTCATCGCTCAAAGCTCCGGCAGTTTTGTAAACAGCACCGGCTCCGGTCAGCATGGTCAACAACTTATCCATCTCTCTAACGGCCACATCGCCGCAGTTGAGTGTGATAAAGCTGTGCGGTTTGACCTCGGCTTCACCGTAATCCAGCACCCCGGTCGGCATTTCATAGTATTCCCAGGGGTGGAGATAGAAGCAGAGAACCGGGCGGACATTGTGCGCTTCCACATAGTCGATGTAGCTCCACACCTTTTTCATCAGAGCTTCTGCGCCCTCGGTGCGGAAAAGCGGCCACTGATCACGGTCGCGGTTATACGGATCGTTGCTGGTCATCACCAGATCGCAGAAGTTGGGGATTTCGACGATCTTCATATCGCCCTCACGTGTCCAGTCGTTGCGATCAGGGTGATAGGGTTTGAACATGGTTCGGTAAAAGTAAAGCGGCAAGGTGGCATCTGCTTTGTAACCGAGTTCCTCAAGCACATTGACCACTTTGGTACTGCCCCACAATCTCGGACAGCGGAAACTGGTCGGATCGATCCCCGAAGCCTCTTTGACCAGCCGGGTGGCCTCCCGGATCCGTCCCTCGACCTCAAAGGGGAAAACGGGCCAGTTGTTGGGCAGCGGGAAAATCGCATCGCCCAGAGTTTCATGCACCAGAGAATGGCAGCCGGTTTCGTGCATCCCGCCGTCGGCATCACGCACCATTTCCACAATATTCTTATTGTTGGATGCCGCATGACCGGTCCAGAAAAAGGTGGAAGGAGCACGGTGTTTGCTCAAAAGTTCCAGCAAACGGGGAGTCCCTTTCTGCACGCCGTTGTAATAATCGGTAAAACTGCCGACATCGGTTTCCATATCAAAACCGAAAACCACATCAAATCTGCCATCCATAATTTTTACCCTCATGTTAATATTAACATAGTTTATATGGTATAAATATATCCCCGGAATTGATGAATACAAGTATTTTTTGTAAAAAAGCGGATAATTTTATTGTTTTCCGCCGGATTGTGTGTTATATTCAATAACATGAAAGAACGACAGACATCTATCAGCGACATAGCCCATGCGTGCGGAGTAAGTGCAATGACGGTGAGCCGGGCATTGCGCCAGAGCAGCAATGTGCATCCGGAAACGCTGGCAAAAATATTGGCGAAGGCCGAAGAACTGGGATACTTTAAAAGTTCCCGGCTGGGTCGTCCGCACCGTCAGAGCAAAGATTCTCCGCACCGCATATCACTGGTGCTGGGCGGGGTGGGAGCGACGGTATCGATTTTTCATTCCCGTCTGGTCAACACCATCCAGCGCACACTTATACGGCACAATTGTGAATGTGTGATCTACTCCAATGACGGCAGTTATTCCGGCTTTCTGATATTGCTGGAGGCCCTGAAACGCCAATGCTCCAATGCGGTGCTGATCATCGGGGATTTTCCGGAATCGCAGTTAAAAACCCTGCTGATGAATTTTTCCGGAGCGATACTGCTGGATAATCCCGGTGTGGATAAATTTGATGCGACATTCAGCAGTTTCAACTTTGACAATCAATATGGTACGGAAGCGATGCTGAAACACCTGATAAGCCGGGGAAGAAAGCGGATCGTGCTGTTAAGCGGCACAGAGGAACATTTTTTCAGCCGGATCATGGAAAACTCCTACCGCAAAGTCCTTGCCGGAGCAGGAATAAATATTGACGAAAGAATGATCCTGCATGCCGATTTCACTTCGCCGGGAGCAGCGGAAGCGATGACGGAATTCATCAAAAAAAGTATCGCTTTTGATGCGGTATTCAGCAATGACGAAATGGCGTTGGGAGTCTACCGGGTGCTGCAGAGCAACCGGATAATCATCGGCAAAGATGTGGCCGTGGCCGGGTGCGACAATCTGCCGCTGGGTCAAATGCTTTATCCGGCCCTGAGCACCGTTGCCCTGGACTATGAAAAACTGGCAGAACAGGCTGTTGAATTTATTCTCGGCAAAGGAAGTTTCACCCCATGCCGGAAATTGATCCTTCCGGAACTTATCATCCGTGAAAGTACAGGAAAATAAAAGATGTCGTATCTGGAAAAAGCCCGCCGGTTTGAAAACGGGGAAAAGGCATTTCACCTCGGTTTTCTGCCCACCGAACAATCCAATGCGTTGACTGCCAATCTGGATAAGGAGTTTGCAGTATCCACCATTGCCGGAGTCCGCAATTTGCAATCCGTTGACCGCAACGTGCTGGTCATGGCAAAAAAAGTATTTGCTTCGGAAGAGTTTGCCAAGCTATGCGATGCGGTGACACAAACCATTTCCCGTGGCGGCAAAGTGGTATTTTCCGGCTGCGGAGCGACCGGCAGATTGAGTATTCTGCTGGAAAAAATGTGGCGCACCGGCTATCCGGAATATGCCGGTCAGGTGCAGAGCATCATGACCGGCGGCGATTATGCGCTGGTCAAATCAGTGGAATCATTTGAAGATTTTGCGGTTTTCGGAGCAAGACAGGTGCGTGATCTGCCGATGGTTCCCGGGGATTTGCTGGTGGCGATCACGGAGGGCGGAGAAACCAGTTCCGTGCTCGGCACAGTCAAAGAATTTACAGCTTCAGGCGGCAAAGCATTTCTGCTTTTCAACAATCCGGCAAAGTTGCTCCGGAAACATCTTGAACGCTCCAGAGAGGCGATCGACAATCCGTCAGTGACCGTGCTGGATCTTTCCTGCGGGCCGATGGCTCTGGCCGGTTCCACCCGGATGCAGGCGACCACGAGCGAACAACTGATCGCTTCAGCGGCTCTGGAAGTCGCCGGAGCAAGATTGACCGGAAAGAGCGAACCGGAGAATTTTGCGGAAAAGTTTGCCAAATTACTCGATATTCTGGAAGACCGTGACACGGTAGCCAAACTTGCCGCACAAATCGATTTTGAAGCGGAAATCTATGCCAAAAACGGCCGGGTGACTTACTTTGCCGATGATTATATGCTGGATTTGTTTACGGATACGACCGAGCGCACTCCGACATTTATGCTTCCCGGATTCCGCCGGATCGATGATGAGAGCATGCCGGAACCGTGGGCATTCGTCCGCAATCCGCTGTTGACAGCCCGGGATGCTTTGTGCAAAGCTCTGGGCAATCGCGAACTGCGTTGTCTGGAGTGGCAGAGTGCCGATTATGCGGCGATGGGTGCGCCGGAAAAAGTGATCGCCTCGCCACCGGAAATTTCGGCAAAAGAGTTGATAAAGATCCCGGTCGGCAACGAATATCTGCCCGGCCGTTACGCCACGGGAAACGATGCGGCGGTACTCTTTTACTACGTTCAGGCAGATGATACGCTGAAAAAAGCGACGGCAAAAGAAGCGGAAAAGTTTGCCTTTTACCGGGAATTTGACGGTTTCTGCGCTCCGTTGCCGTCGAGCAGAATCAAAATTTATGAGCATCTGGCGGTCAAACTGCAATGGAACACCATTTCCACCGGTACAATGGTCAAACTCGGCAGAGTAACGGGCAACTGGATGAGTTTTGTGGCGATCTCCAACAAAAAACTGATCGACCGTGCCATCCGGCTGATCGCCGAATTATCCGGCAGTGACTACCATACCGCCTGTGTGGAGTTATTCAAAACGGTGGAGTGTGCCGCCCCCGGCACGCCGGCCGTGCGTGAAACTTTGAAGCGGATGCAGAATAATTGACCTCATTCTGCATCCCCCGGTTGCCATCAGAATTCAGTAAAAAGATAACTTTTGCCTTTTTCACCGGTGAAAGTGACCTTGCCCGCTGCCGGAATGTATTTTTCTCCGGAAATCAGATCGGTCAGGGTACTTTCCGTATTGAAAACGACCGGCTGATCGCCCATGATACGGATGGCGAAGGTCTTTCCGGCTCCGTAAATTTCCGCATCTCCGGAAACGATCCGCAATTTTACTCCGCAAGCGGCGGCCAGATTGCGCACCGTGGCGGCAAAAAGCAATGGTGAAGCACTCCATAAGTCGAAGCGTTCACCGCTTTGACGCAAAACCATGCCCGGCAGATCGAGCGACTCGACCAGACCGGCAACGGAACAGTTTTCATCCGGCAGAGCATAAAGCACCGGACTCCACAAACCGTTGATATCCTCCACCCCGGAAGGAGTGGCAGGAACTTCGATACCATCATTGAGGAAATGCCGTCCGTGGAGCGTGACCGAATTGGTGGCCAGCACATTTTCCGCGGCGGTCACTTTGATCGAGGTCTGTTTTTCCGCCATGGTGATATCGACTCTATCCGGCAATACACATCCGGCGGGGCCAAGCCAGATCGCTGAAGCATTATTTTTCACCAGAAATTCCCGGATTTCCGGCCGGTAAAGAAAAGCATCCCGGAAAATATACAGCTTGTAAGGCGGCATGGAAGTAAGATCATCTATGGTGATATGATCGGCGAATGCGCCGCAACGGGGAAGTTCCCGGGTCAGAGTTTCTCCGAATTGGCGGTAAAATCCCACTGAACCGCAGGTGCATCCCACGCTTGCCGGATCGGCGACCACGGCGATCTGCGCCTGAGTGTCACAGTCAAAAATTTCCGGAGCCATCGCCAGCAGTTTGCGCCGCAACGCTTTGACTTCCGGCACACTGTACCAATCCAAACCGAAGTCATAATGCCACAAATAACCGGAAGTAAGCAAATTAAATGCCGTTTCCCGTAAAAACTGGGCATCGGAAAATCCTTTTGCCGGAGCCCAGGCGTTGTTGGCTTTTTCACTGCGGGTGTCACACTCGGCGATAAAGCGTTTTTTCCGGCTTACCGAACGGATCGGCGTATGCGAGAAAGTCGCCCCTTTGCGCTGGGAAAAGTAGTTATTGGGCGTGGAAAGGAAGTCGAGTTCTTCGATTTTCAGCAGATATTTGCTGTCAAATCCGGCGGCGTAATTCAACCCGCAGGCCGATGACCCGACACTCATGGCTGAACCGCCGAAACTGCCGCAGATCATATCGGCGCACGCCTCTTTGGCCCGGCGGCAGAAGTGGGCGAGAGCCTCATTTTTCACTTTGGCGGCGACCTCCTGATAATCAAGGAAGTAACGGATAGATTCCGGTGAACGGAGCATGCCGTATTCGACCCGTTGACGGTCAGCTTTGGATGGCGGTATAATCGTGGCAAATTCCGGCTTGTCGCCATATTTTTCCCGGAGAAATTCCCGGTAGGCTTTTACCATCGGTTTGGAAAAATCCCCATTGGCCGACTGACCGAAAAGATAACTGCCGAATGCTCCCCATTCACCGCAGGTGCCGTAAGCCATCTGCATAGCGTAAATATGCTTTCTGCCGTAACGCTCCACCAGATGTTTCGTGGTGGCATAGACGGCATTTCCGGCATCGTTGCGCCACTGAAGTGAAGCCAGTGAAGCGTTGTCCGAACCGTGGAACTGCTTGTTTTCATAGAGCCACAACGGTTCATTGACATGGGTGAAGTTGGTCTGTTTGGGGGTCGGCCCGCTGAATTTGAGCAATTCATCCGGGTATTTTTCATCCCACCAGTAAGGGGTGGTCAGAAATGCCCGCGGCATCATCCGGCCATCCGGAATAAGTTTCATGATACGGTCAGTCAGAGTATCGGTCAAAGAAAAGTCAAATGAACCATCCGGCTGCCAGTTGAGCATCATCGGATAGAGAAAAGAAAAAATTCTTACGCCATCATCATAAGCCGCTTTCACGGCATCTTCCCACGGATAATCATCGAATGGGTCGAAAGTATAAAAAATACGTTCTTTCATTACACCGTTTTCCCAAGTGATCCCAAAAAAATTATTGTCCTGTTTTTTGTTAAAAACATAACCTGCGGCGGCGCATTGCGGGCAATCTCTTGCTAAATCGGCGGACAGCGTTTGGGTCGAGTATGATAATACACTCCCCAAACGCCGCCTTTATTCAGCGGCGACCTTGCCTCGCACTGCATCCACCGGTCTCCATCAAGATTACGCCCTGACAAGCCGGGTGCTATCAAACCCTGTTTGACCGTTGACCGATCCAACCTTCCACGGTATATTCTGTATGTGACGGAAATTGCCGCATATAACTTGACATACCGGTTTCACAAAATTTGGGATATTATCCCAAAAAAATTGCACCGGCACCCGAAACGACCCATGCCGGTCAGGTTGTACCTGAAATATAATACAACACAGCGGTTTTGTCAACCAAAACCGCTGTGTTTTTATCCGGATTTTTACCGCACGATCTCCATGGTGCGTTCCGGTCCGAAGAAGACCAGCGGAGTGCGGCCGCCGGGGAATGTGAGGAAAATATTCTGGCTGTAATCGATTCCGCCTTTCTGGAAATCGACGGCGACCGCCGCCTTATCCGCCAGCGGCAGATTGATATTTCCCGGACGGCGGTAAACCTGTGCCGCCGCACCATCCAGTGAGAGTTTCCATGATTCTGCGGCACTGGTGGCGAAGTTCAACTGCCGGTTGCCCAGTGCGGCACCGGCCACAAAAACTTTCTGCGGCCCGAAAAGGTAGATGCGGGTACGCGGAGCCTGATAGATCGCCGCATAAGGGGTTTTGATCTCCACGCTGTACCATGCCTGACCGCCGATACCGGCACTCAAGACCATCGCATAGGTTCCGGTATGGGGAGCATCGACCTGAAAATGCGACACGGTACCGAAAGTAAGTGATTCATTGCGCAGAATATTTTTCTGCTGATCCATGACCGCATACTGCAAACCGGTCGGACGGCGGCGGTCGCCCATGTGGTGAATGCGGATATCCAGTTTTTCTCCGGCTTTGGCATAGAACAGGATCACCTGCTGTTCGCGCAGAAGATATTTTCTTACGGAACCGGCCATCGAACCGTTACCCACCGGGCGCAAAGTCGGAATGACCAGATCGTTGTAATCAATGGCGGCCACTTTGGATTGCGCTTTTTTGAAAGGTATCCGCACCGGATTGGCCAGCGTGCGTCCCGCAATATCCGCCCGCAATGCTTCATTGGCTTTGCCGAATGCCGCCCAGTGAGCATCAACCGAAGTGATCCCCTTGGGAATACGCTGCGGATAAGCGGCATCGAGCATCCACAATACCCAGATGGAGTAGCCATCAAGTTTCGCTCCGGCGTGATACGCCTGGATAGCGAGATCTTCAGCGGAATAGTTATCCGGGCGCAGCCAGGAAACATAACGGTTGTTGGGGTGACGCTGTTTGGCAAGTGCGGCTCTCTGCGCAATATAATCTTCCATACCGGCGCCGTTATACAACTCCCAGCCATCCACGATCGCCGGCAGGGTGTCGGTCGCCAGCACCGTTTCCATGATGCGGGCCAATTCGCCGTGATGTGAGGGCATATAGCCGAGGATCAGGGTCGGGGCAATGGCGTGAAGTTCATCGGCAAAAGTTTTGGCAGCGGCCTCGACCTCTTTACCAAAGAATGTTTTGTAAAGAGCTTCGGCATTCTTATCTTTGAGCAGTTGTGCGCGGCTGGCGGCCGGAGTATCGGCGGCAAACTGCGGATTGGCGGCGCAGAACCGGCTCCAGGTGCCGTCATCGTAACTGTAATACAAAGAGGTCAATTCCATATCAAACTTCAACGAAGTAAAGGGAATTTCCTTATGCAGACGGGCAAATTGATAGGCGTGTTCAAAAAGTGTGCGCCATGAATTCACATCGTTGAGGGCGAAAACGCCGGGCAGTTCCAGACCGTCAGCGGCGACGATCGCCTGACAGCGGGCGTGTTCCTCCCACTCCGGGCGGCGGCGGGCATCCGGACACGGATAGAGGTAGATTTGCATCATCAAACCGCATTCCGTGGCTTTCTGATAGAATTTGGCGACATCGCCTTTGAATCTGTCCAGCTGCATTTTGCGGACTCCGCGGGGCAGAGCCTGCTGGAATTTGATTTCGATGGAGTTGAATTTATGCTGTTTCATCAAATCCATCATCCGCCAGATATGTCCGCCCTCTACCTGTGCGTCACGACTGCCGAAAATATGGCCGCCGTAGCCGGAAATGATACGCTCCGGCAATTCCACTGCCATACAGCTCACCGCCGCCATGGCCATAAACATCAATAATTTTTTCATCATTATAAACGTCCTTTCACATTACCATGTATCGTTGTTGAATTCGATTCTTGCCAACGGATATTGGGCAGACAAAGCCTTATCGTTATAAACATTGCCAGCCGGAGTAAGAATATTGGTACTCTTGTTGTGCCAACTTACCCGTGAAAAAGCTGCACTGTTTTCAGTTGAAAATTCACCGGCTCCAAAAAATTGCGGCCTGCTATTATCTGCTGTCCGATCATGGTAATAATAGTCAATGATCAGAGGCCGCTCTGAAGCTCTGGCGACCTTTGTGACTTTACGGAACGCCTTAAAACGCAATTCTGCATTATTTCCGCTTGCACCCGACTGGTAGCATGATGTGTTATAACCGTAGGTTCTGGGCGGAGCGGAACCGTCAGGCTGTTGATAAGGACATGAGGGACAGACAAAAACTCCGCCGCCCTGATAACCGGTCTGCCCCGGATAAATGATCTGTTCCAGATAGTAGTGCCAGGTCAAGTTGCTGGTAAACTGACTCGGCGGCAGATAATCATCATAGGCATCAGTATAAAAAGCAACTGCATTGCCAAGTTGTTTGAGGTTGCTGATACAGCTTGCCGCCCGGCCGCGCTCACGCGCGCTGTTCAGAGCCGGGAGCAATATCGCCGCTAAAATAGCGATAATGGCAATGACTACGAGCAATTCTATCAAAGTGAATGCGCTCTTGGGAAGAGGGGAAAAACTTCTTTTCACGGGAAAAGAGGTTTTTCCCCTCTCCCCAAACCCCACTCCTCTTTTCAAGAAAAGCGGTATTCTTTGTTTAGTTTCAATCGCAGTTTTTTGTGTCAAAAAATGCAATGATGAGATAACTGTGCTTACCAACAGCTCGATCAAAGTGAAGCGTTTTTGTTTCATCAATAAAATCCTCCTTGTTTGTTTTTTGACCGCGTTGCGATCAACATTTATTAATGTACCCTTTACTTACTCCACAGTAACGCCCGGGAATAACTGTTTCATTTCTTTCCGGCAATACCAGTTCGGTTTCCACCGGAGTATCTATTTCCCAATATAAATCATCTCCGCGCCACTGCCAGAACGTACTGATACCGCGGAATTTGACTTTGACAAAATCCAGCTGGCGCAGTGGAAACGGTTCAAAACGTATTTTGCGGAATCCCGCTTCCGCCATCCGGATACCGCCGGCATACTCGTAGAACCACGAACCGAAACTGCCCAGAGCGTAGTGATTGAATGAATTCATCGCCGGATCGGCAAAACTCCCGTCCTCGCGGATACCATCCCAATGTTCCCATATGGAAGTTGCCCCTTTCAAAACCGGATAAAGCAGTGATGGACACTTCTTATTGAGCAGGATCCTGCCGATGGTGTCGCGGCAGTTGAATTTGCTCAACACATCAAAAATCAGTCCGGTGGTCAGAAATCCGGTGGATATGCAATGCTGCCGTCTGATTTCAATATCGTACAACAGATCTTCCAGCACTGCCGCATGGAAACTTTCCGGCAGCAGTTCAAACCCCAATGCGAATATCGGTGCACTCTGATTTTTCACAATCAATCTGCCGTTGATCGTGAATTTATCCGTAAATACCTTGCAAATATTGTTGAACAGCACCATCCTCTGTTTCTGCAACGCTTCATCCCCCAATATTCCGGCTATATCGGCAAGCATCTTTGCCGTCCTTGCATAAAATGCAGTAGCAACAAACTCCGGCGGAGTCGAATTGTCAAATGCACACCAGTCGCCGAAACGGGACGCGTTGCGGATAAAATTATCAGACGTCTGATTTAAAAATTCCAGCCAGCTGCTCAATGCCGGGTGGTAACGTTCCAAAATCTCTTTGTCTCCGTAAAATCTGTAAAGTTCCCACACCATGCTCAAAAGTGCATCCGACCATCCGGCTGTTCCGGCAAACACCTCCGGACGGTTGAATGGCACAAAAAGCGGGAAATCCCCTTTTTCATTGGCACATGATACAACATCATCCAGATATTTCAGATAAAATTC
>JAFVZS010000106.1 GCA_017508015.1 Lentisphaeria bacterium | reverse complement strand
GTTACGAGTAAGGCGTAAGCCGACGGAGTGACGGAGAGCGAGGCCTCCGGAAAATCGACTGAAACCGCCGAGTGCGAAGCACGAGCGGCGAGGCCGCTCTCCCGCGGCCGCAGGGAGATTTTTTGGAGAAACGTTTGGCCGATTTGATATATTTCAGCAAAAAATATAAAAAAATATCGTTAAACTGTTGCATTTTTTCGCCTTTTTATGTATAATATAGTAAAGGCAATTTCAAAAAAAGCATCACAGTGTTAAATACATCTTTCAACCAAAATAACAGAAAGGATAATTAAGATGTGCAGACTCTCCCATGGGAGAGTAAACCGTAACCGGTTTACTCTTATTGAACTCCTCGTAGTCATAGCGATCATCGCCATTCTGGCGGCGATCCTGCTCCCCGCCCTCAACTCCGCCCGTCAACGCGGGCACTCTGCGGCGTGTACCAGCCAACTGAAACAGTTCGGAACCGCATCAATGAGCTACATGGACGAAAATGAAGACTATATTCCCCATGGTCAAGATTCTAAAAGCACCACGTGGGGTGGTTTTGGCATGCCTAAAGCTCCGTCTTGGTACAGCCGTTTGGCTCCATATCTTGGTGTTCCGCTGCATCCGACACAGGGACATTACAATTTAGATACGTCTGTTAAGAAGCCGGGAACTATATTTGACTGTCCTCAAGATGATGGTACTACGATAAACGGTTACATGGTGACATATTCCGTGCATGATTGGCTTTCTACTGACTTTGCCAGTACCAACACTGACGGGAATGGTATTGTCAATCCAAAAATCAACATGATAAAAGGAGCCTCAGGAAAAATATTTGTGGTAGATGTTGTTAAGAAAAATGACCCTCCGGTACGTTACTTGCCGAATCCCGGTTCTGCATTTACGAATCGTCACAACAATGGTTCCAATTATCTGTTGCTTGATGGTCACGTTGAATGGATGAACTATGATCATTTGAAGGCATTGGGAATAAAACATTGGTATACGATGTTTGCACCCAATCAGGATACTACCGTCAATTAAAATAAATGCTAATAAAAAGTACAGCGCAAAATAATGAAAAAAATTCTCTCCATTCTTTTGGCCGGAACGGTACTGCCGCTTTTCGGTAATATGCTGGTCAACGGTTCGCTGGAAAATGCGGGCCGTGATCCCCAGTGCAGCCGTTTTACCACCGACCGTACTCCGGTGACGGCTATTTCCAATTCCATTGTCAAACGGGAAGACGGCAAATCTGTGATCCGTATGAGTTCGACCAACCCCAAAGGTACGGCGCAGATCACCTTCCGGCAGGTGGAAAAACTGCAAAAGGGGGTCAACTACTATCTGACATTCAACTACGATCTCAAATCCTATGAACCCGGCGGTTCACTGCTGATCGTCGTCCACCTCAAGGATGCCGCAGGCAAGACCGTCAGATCCTACTGGGGTACACAGGTGAACTACGCCAAAACCGGTTTGCAGGAGCATCTGCATACTGTAAGAGTCAATGAAGAGGCGGAAAAGGCGGAAGTTATCGTCTATTTCCGGGGAATATTCTCCGCCGATGCTTTTGACTTCAACCTTGACAAAAATCCGCCGCAGAATCCGGTCGACGGCAACCTTTTCTGGAATCCCTCCTTTGAAAATGCCGCTCTGCCCGGTTTCTACCCCACCCCGCGCAAAGGCAACAGCAATTACCGGGGCAAAGATCTCTTTACTTTCGGCCGCCGTCAGGGTGAGGCCCGCACCGGTGAATACTCCTACTATGTGAAAAATGATCAGCCGGATTGCTCCATGCTCATCAATATCACTCTGCCGTTTGCCGGTCAGCAGCGTTACCGTTTCGCATGCTGGGGCAAGGTCATTTCCGGCAGCGGGCGGATTTCCGCCAGTGTCGGCTGCGTGGATGCCGCCGGCAAAGTCACTTACCGCTACCCCCGCATGGATACGACCGCAGGTGACTGGAGAGAGTTGAAAGATGAGTTCTACGCTCCGGAAGGAACCGTGGGATTCAGAATACTTTTCTGGGTTTCCGGACAAATCGAAGTTTATCTCGATGACTTCTTCCTCGGCCCTGCAGAGCAGGACCCAAAAAAAAAGGACAGGAGTGACAGCTCCTTTCTGATTTCCCGGTCAGATTCATTCACCCTTTGGCAGGATGCCTCATATCTCAAACCGGATATGACCGGCATCCCCGAAGGAATGCAGAGCGTTTCCGGCGTGACCGTCTCCTGCGCCGGAAATGAGTCCGAACCGTTTACCCTCACGCTCAATCCCAAACGTGATCTGCCGCAGGTAGATGTGCTCTTTTCTGACTTGACTTGCGGTGATAAAGTTATCGCCAAAAGCAATCTTTCATGGCGCAGAGTCGGTTATATCCACATGCAGAGTGCCGAATACAATCCCACTCTCAAAGGCTGGAGTGCCGATCCGCTTTTCCCCGGCAAACCCTTTGATGCTCAGGCCGGAAAGAATCTTTCCATGTTCATCACCGTCGCCGTACCTGACGGTCAGGCCCCCGGAGTCTATACCGGCAAGGTCAAAATCGTCAGCGGCGGTCAGATCCTGGCCGAAGTGCCGTTGAGCGTGCAGGTGCGTGATTTTTCCATTCCGACAACTCCGCATTTGCGCAACTTTTTCTATGCGTGGGCCAATCAGCCGCCTTACCGCCAGTTTGACACCCGTCCGCTGGATGAGGTGTGGACCAACTTTGAACTCCTTTTCAAAGAACACCGTTTCGTCGGTAATCAGGCCAAACATCCGCCCATTCCCAAATGGGAGATCAAAGATGGCAATCTGGTCATCACCGATTTTTCCCGTTTCGACGAAGTTATTTCCAAATGGTATGATTACGGCATGCGTTATTTCGTCGTGCCGCCGCTGAATTTCCTCGGTCACTATCACGGCTGGATCCAGGGCAGTCAGACTCTGCCCAAACCCGGCAAATCACCGTTCTGCAATGAATCATGGGTTTCGGCCAACGGCATCAAGTACGCCGCCCAATTCGCCAAACAGTATATGGATCATGTGCGCGTGAAGTTCCCCAAGGCCGGATTCTATGCCTATATCTTTGATGAACCGCAACCCGCCGCTTACGCCGATTTGCGAAAAATCACAACTGCATTGCATGAAGCGGCTCCGGATTTGAATATTTTTATTACCAAAGATATTTCCGATGAGATCGGGCCGGTGCAAAGCTGGTGTGTGCCGCTGGCTCCCGGATTGGTCCACCTTGATAAACAGCGCAGCCATCAGGAGCGCGGCGGCGAAATCTGGTACTACAACTGGACCGTGTGCATGGATGATCACGATTATATCCGCACCCGCCTCTATCCGTGGCAGATCTATTGCGCCGACGGCAATGGCGGTCTGCTCTGGAATACGATCAGCATGCCCGCCGGTATCAACCCGTGGACACAAATGGATAAAACCCACAAAATCGGGGCCGCCACAATCTTTTATCCGCCGGTTCCCGGTTCGGAGGGCATCGTGCCGTCACTGCGCAGTATTCAACTTAAAGAGAGTATCGACGACTTTGACTATATGACCATTCTGGAGCAGGAAACCGACCGCCGTTTCCCGGGAACCGGCAAGGCCAGAGTCAAAGAGATCCTTGCTGAAATGATCTATGAAATGCCCTTTGAATTTCACAATGATCTTACTTTGCTCTACCGGTTGCGCAGTAAACTTGCCGATGAGATCGAAGCTTTGAAAACCGCTCCGGTTTCCATGGTTTCTTCCATTCCCGCTGAACACAGTCAGGTCGAATTGACCACGGTCGATTTTACCGTTTACGGTCCGGCCGGTGCCGCTGTCAAAATCAATGGCCGCAACGCCGGGAACATCGCCGCTGACGGTAAACTTGCCGTCGCCGCCCAACTGGGCAAAGTCGGCAGAAATGATATCCGCATCACCGTCACTGACAATGGCAAAAGCCGGGAATTTACCCGGACTTATACGTTGAAACGCGACCCGAATCTGGCCGCACTGGAAGCTCTTTGCGCCAAAAATGCTTCGGAAACGGCACTGATCGCACCCATCCGGCAATTTTTGCGGCGCACGGCCGGTAATCCGGCTTACAGTCAGCAGGATCGGGAAACCGCCGCCGGTTTGCTGACATCCACCAAACGCGCCCTCTTGAGCAAGCAGTTGAATAATGCTCCGGCTTTTGTCAACGATGTTCAGCGCAGATTCTTTGAAAGAGCCGCTGCCGCCGGCAAAGCCGCATGTTACGACCGGGCAGAATATTATCTCAATCTGGCCGCCAGAGCCGCTGCGGCGCAGACAATGCGCAATTTCAAAGTCAGATTGACTCCTTCCGAGTGTCAGGGACATCCCGGATTCGTGCTGGATAACGGCATTATCAGTGTCGGATTCACTGAAACTGCCGGACGTATCTACTCATTCAAAGTGCGCGGCGTGGAAACACTCCATGCCGGAATCTATGACAATGCCCTTTCGCCGCTGCAGAGAATGCAGCAGCAGGTGAACAAAACCATGGTTCAGCACCATGTGGATTACGCCGGATTTTCCGATGAAGCCGCTATGGGACACTGGCCGGAAGCTCTGGTTGACTGGAATATCGAATTGATCGAGCTGAATCCGGAAAAAATCACCATCGCCGTCAGTACGACTTTTGCCGATAAGCCTTTCCGCTTCAAACGTTTCATGACCATGACGGCGGATAGCCCGGATCTGGAACTGCGTTATGAGATTTTCAACATCATGCCCCCCGGACAGGTTTCCGAAGATCCCGCCCACTATCAATTCGCATGGCGCGGCCGTTTCGTACCTGCCATCGGTGCCGACGGCGCACAGAATGACGTGATCTACATGCCGGCCGCAGATATCCAGTTGCCGACGACCATTTTCAACACCGCAAATCCGGCATTCTATGAACGGCCCAACTTCCGTCTGGCTCTGCCGCGCGGCGGTGCATTTGACCCGGCAAGCGGTATCGGTTTCGTCATGCTCGGTGATCAGAATATCTCGCACGGATATGTCTGGTTCAACTCCCGCGGCAATCACAAAGGCGAAGGCAAGCGTTACACGCTGGAATTTCCCCGGAGCAAATACGGACTTGCTTCCACCGCTACCGGTCAGAATACGCCATTTGATATTCTCCCCGGGCAGACGGCACGTTTTACATTGAAACTGCGCGGATTGGAAAATATCCGCACTCAGGCCGATCTGGAAAGCCGGTGCAACTGATCCAAAATACTTTTCAGGGGATGGCGGCAAAATGTCAAGTTTTGTTTCCATCCCTTGACTTTTTTAAATAGATGCACTATATTCTACTCTGTCCACCGAATTGCAGGAGAAAATATTATGAAAAAATATCCGTTGACTCTGGTCGAAATTATGGGAGTCGTCGCCCTGATCGTGATCTTAATGGTAATCGCCATCGGTGCATATTCTTATGCTTCAGACGCTTCCAAAGAAAAAGCCACCACCGCCACCATCACCCGGCTCAATAACGCTTTGGCCACCCTCAACGATCAGGGCGTCGCCGGTTTGCGTACCACCACCACCGGAAATGCTGGTACTAACGGTTATGTGCCGGTGAAATTCGATGCCGATAATAAAAAACTCTATTTCGGTTCCACCGGAATCGGTGAAGATGCCGAAGCTGTATTTCAACTTTTCGCCCGCAATATGGATGCCGATAATATCGATTCCATTCTTGATAAAGATGGCTTCATCGTTGACGGCTGGGGACAACAAATCCTGATCCGTTTCCCCGGTAAATTCAATCGCGGCGGATTCGATATCATCAGCGCCGGAAGTGACGGAGTTTTCGGCGAGGATGACGGTTCGGCTTCCGAAACGGTGCCGCCGGTGGATAAAGAAAAATACCGGAATATCGACGGCGACGGCGAAATCATCTGTGATGATGTAACCAATTTCCTCTGACCGGCGGCGGCTCGCGGTTGATCTCTTGTCAAAACTGTCGGACTCAAGTGCGGTCGAGTACATAGTACACTCCCGCACTTTCGCCTCGGTTTGACTTCGACCTCAACGCACGATCCATCCGCCGGTTTCCGGCGGCGGCTTGCGGGCAATCACTTGTCAAGTCTGCGGACACCGGTCCGGTCGGGTACATAGTACACTCCCGCACTTTCGCCTCGGTTAGACTTCGACCTCAACGCACGATCCATCCGCCGGTTTCCGGCCGGCGGCTTGCGGGCAATCACTTGTCAAGTCTGCGGACACCGGCCCGGTCGGGTACATAGTACGCTCCCTCACTTTCGCTTCGGTTAGAC
>JAFVZS010000105.1 GCA_017508015.1 Lentisphaeria bacterium | reverse complement strand
TACAAATAAAGCGTTTGAAAAAATCACGGCAGAGTTGTGAGGTGACTACGAGAAGCTCGATCAGGGGGAAGCCCATGGGCTTCCTGTTGTAGTCACAACAGGAATGGCGTTTCAATGCAACATCTTTCATAGATACATCTCCTTTGGTTGAGGGTTGTTGAAAACTTTCTGTATAAGCTGTCAAAACAGTGACATTTGCTTTTCTCTTAAAATTATTTTCGGGGCAATTTTGATGTGGCATTCACCGCTTTTGCCGCTTTCTTCCACCAGAGCCGCCGCCAGAGCATCAAGATCATGGGCCGCCGTTGAGATCGGATAGCCGCAGTAACGTGCTCCGGGGAAATCGTTGAATCCGGCCAGCAGAATATCTTTGCCGGGAATCAATCCGTGATCGTTCAGATAATGTACTCCGCCGAGGGCAAACTGGTCGGAAAGAAAATATATGGCCCGGGTTTCCGGATAACGGGCCAGAAGTTTGCCGGTTTCCTGATACCCGGCTCTGACGATATCGTCGATGGTTTCCAGAGAAAATATCTCTTTCTGCGGGAAAATATACTTCTCTCTGACCTCCCGGGCCGTCAATTCCGGAAAACATGAACAAAGTGCCTTTTCCCGGTTGCTCCCCTCATCCGGAAGCATCATTTTGATGTTTGCCGCCCCGTGTTCAATGAAAAATTTTACCGTAGCTTGCACCGCCGGAGCAAAATCCTGCATGACACCGCGGTATTTGGAATCTCCATAATCCACATAGGTGCGGCGGTTTTTTTTCAACAATGCGATCAATGAGCGGTATCTTTCACCGGCATCGGAATCTTTGCCTCCCCAGACCGCCCCCATCAGCACGAAGCGTTCCACGCCGCGGTCGATCAGATCCTGTACCCGGGGCACTATATCACTGTCAGGCGGGCAATTGACCACATAACAGGAGTAGCCGATCTGCTCAAAACGGTTGAGCATCAGCATGATCAGATTGTTGACTTCCATAGTTAAGTTGCCGCGTTTCAGCACTGCCACTGTGCGGGTGATGTCTCCGCGCTTGATCTTGTCGGCAAATTTCTGTTTATAACCGAGCTCGCGGGCGATTTGGATCACCTCTTTTTTTCTGGCATCACTGCAAAAATTGCATTCCCGGTTGTTGATGATCTGCGATACTGCAGATATGGAAAGCCCCGCAACATCAGCTATCTGTCTGAGAGTTACCGCCATGCTCCACACCTCTAATAAAAAGTTTATATAAAAGTTTTATATGCTATAATTAAATTACCCCCGCAAAAACGATAAGTCAAGTGTCAGAAAAAATTTTTTTCAAAAAAAATAGCGTTTTCATAAAAGCTGAATTGTTCCGGAGGTTATGGAAGGGGGATGAAAACGATCATTATCCGGGATGGTCTGTAAATAATCCGGCAGATTTCCCGGTGCAGTTTCACAGTTTACCTTGTATTTGCACCGTTACGGGTATATATTGTAGTGTTGACAGGATGATTTCAGATGAATTGCATAATTTTCGGAAATCACCTTTGAGATCAGTTTTCTTCAGGGCCGGGTGATGCCGCAGATACGGCAAATTCCCGACCGGCGGTAAAAGTCCGCAAGCCGCAAGGCAGACAACGGTGCAATTCCGTGACCGACAGTAAAGTCTGGATGAGAGAAGAATTTATTGATTCACCATCTTTGCCCTGACAGTGTAAAAAATATCACGAAAGGGTTTTTTATGGATTTCAAATTTGACTCCATCGAAGCGGCCGTTGAAGATATCCGCAATGGCAGAATGATCATCGTTACCGATGACGAAAACCGGGAAAATGAGGGCGATCTGGTATGCGCCGCCGAATTGATCACCCCGGAAAAAATCAACTTCATGATCACTCACGCCAGAGGTCTGGTCTGTGCGCCGATCACCGAAAAAAGAGCCAGAGAGCTCGGTATCTGGCGGCCCGCATCCACCGATCACTTTCAGACGGCGTTTACCGAAAGCGTCGATGCTTTGAGCGGTTCGACCGGCATCAGTGCCGCTGACCGGGCCAATACGGTCAAAGCGTTGCTCGATCCGGCCAGCACTCAGGCCGATTTCGGTTCGCCGGGGCACATGTTTCCCATTGCTGCCAAACCCGGCGGTGTACTTCAGCGTACCGGCCACACCGAAGCGGCCGTTGATCTGGCCCTCATGGCCGGTCTGGCCCCGGCCGGAGTCATTTGCGAAATCACCAGAGAAAACGGCGAAATGGCCCGCATGGCCGATTTGATGGAGTTCAAAGAAAAACATGCGCTCAAGATCATCACCATTGCCGATCTGATCGCTTACCGCCGCAAAACTGAAAAGCTCATCTCCTGCGAAGAATCGGTCAAACTGCCCACTGCTTACGGCGATTTTCAGATGTATTTGTACCGTTCACAAACCGACCGTGCCGAACATCTGGCATTGGTCTGCGGCGAAGTCAAGGATAAAGAAAATGTCCTGGTCAGAGTCCACAGCGAGTGTTTGACCGGGGATGTTTTCGGTTCATCACGCTGTGACTGCGGTGACCAGCTGCATACTGCAATGAAAAAGATTGCCGCGGAGGGTTGCGGAGTACTGGTCTATATGCGTCAGGAGGGGCGGGGCATCGGTCTGGAAAACAAACTTCACGCTTACAAACTTCAGGAACAGGGGTATGACACGGTGGAAGCCAATGAGAAACTGGGCTTTGCCGCCGATTTGCGGGAGTATGGTATCGGGGCGCAAATACTGCTGGATCTCGGCATAAAAAGCATCCGGCTGCTTACCAACAATCCGGCCAAGATCGTCGGCATTGACGGCTACGGTTTGAATATTGTGGAAAGAGTTCCCATCGTCATCGATCCGGTGGAGAGTAACGAATTTTATTTGAAAACCAAAAAAGACCGGATGGGGCATTTACTCTGATGTTCAAATTTCCGCACAAATACCGGATCGCGCTGGTGGCTCCCGCCGGGGGGATATCACCGGAAACAGCCGCATCCGGCCGGGCAATTCTGGAAAAGTATGGTCATGAAGTAAAAATCATGCCCCATCTCTTTACCGGTGGTACGCTTTTGCATCTTTCAGCAGATGATACCGACCGGGTAAGTGATATCAATGCGGCGATCGATGATGAAGAAATCGAAATCATCTGGGCGGTGCGCGGCGGAGCCGGGTCTTTGCGGATATTGGACCGGATCAACTGGAAAAAACTGAAAGATTCCGGTAAGTATTTTGCCGGATTCAGCGATATAACCGCCATTCACTGGGCGATGGCGGCGAATAACTCCTGCCGTTATCTGGCGGCTCCGATGATGAAATTTCTGGCGGAAAACCGTGAACCGCTTACCGGCGAAACCCTATTCGCCGCCTTGAATGGCTCCCCGGTATCTTTACAACTGCCGGCTTTGCGCCCGGGAAGTGTCAATGGTACAGCCCTTGCCGGCAATCTGACGGTGGCTGCGGCACTGTGCGGCAGCAGATATCTGCCGGATACGACCGGCCGGGTTCTCGTGCTTGAGGATATCGGCGAAGCTCCGTACCGGATCGACCGGTGTTTGACCCAATTGCGGATCAATGGTGTTTTTGATCACTGCGCCGGAATCATTTTCGGCAGATTCACCGATTGCGGCAATGAACCGGAACTTATGGCCGTACTGAAAGATTTCACCGGAAAAGTTTCCTGTCCGGTATTCTGCGGCCTGTGTCACGGACATGAATTGCCGTTTTATTCGCTTTGCGGGACACAGGAAATTTCCGTAACTGCGGCCGGATAATGAATTGCCGGGCAGCCCTGATATATCTGAGGTAAAAAAATGGTGCCCTCTATGCGAATCGAACGCATGACCTGCTCCTTAGGAGGGAGCCGCTCTATCCAACTGAGCTAAGAGAGCACGGTTGCTGCGGTTTGCAGAACTCATTTCAGCCTAATATAACGTGCCTGTTTCCAAAAGTCAAATTGCTGCGTGCGTAAAATCACATATTTTACGGTACGATACGGGATGGCCGGGCGGATTTCCGGATTTTGCGGCAAACACCGCAAGATTCTGCCTGTCAGAGCAATTGAGATAATACCGGTTACTTTCTGCCGAATCTGCGTTCCAGTTCTCTGCCGGATATTTCGATCATGGTCGGCCGGCCGTGCGGACAAAGCGTACCCTGCCGGCAGTTTTTCAGTTGTTCGATCAGCACTTCCATGCTTTCCGGTGTCAACTCATCGTGAGCTTTGACCGCCGCTTTACAGGCGGCTCTGGCGGCATTTTCCGCCGGAAGTGTGCCATGGACCGAGCCGTTTTCCAGCAATTCATTGAGCATGTCGTTGATCCATTGTGCCACCGGGCGGTGGGAAGCGGGAACCAGCGGCACTGAACTGACGATCACGGTCGTGCCTCCGGCACTTTCCACATCGAAGCCCAGTTTTTCAAAAAGTTCTTTGTTGCCGGTGAGCAGTTTGATCATCGGGCGGGATAATTCGATCGTTTCCGGAATGAGCAATTGCTGTCTTTCGGCATTTCCGGCGGAGTATTGAGCCAGGATCTTTTCAAACATGATCCTTTCGTGAGCGGCATGCTGGTCGATCAGCACCAGACCGTTGGCACTTTCGGCGGCAATGTAGGTGCGGTCAATAACTCCGATGATCCGTTGCGGCCAGAATCCGCTGAATGCGGCCGCTGTTACCGGTTTGACCAGCGGGGATACCGCCGGGGAGGGCATGGGGATATCATCTTTTTCCGGCGTTTCCGCTTCCCGGGGCACGAGAAAATCCTCTTTTACCGGCATTTCCGCTTCCCGGGGCACAACAGGCGGTGACGGAAGCGGTTTTACACTTGTTTTTTCCGGCATCGGGGGCAGCGGCAGATTGATATCGGCAACGCTCTGTTTCGGAAGTACCGGTAGTTCCGGCTGTTCACCGGTTGCCGGATGATAGGAGATTTCCGCGGAATCCAGAACCAGAGACAGGGGCAGTTTGCCGGATAACGTCAGCGTCTGACTCTCACCACCCATCCGGGGAGCGTGGGAGCGCATTTGCCGTAACGCTCCGGAAACTGCCGCTGAAACGGCCCGGCTGACGGCATATTCTGCTTTGAAGCGCACCTCCCGTTTGGCGGGGTGGACATTGACATCCAGCTCTTCCGGCGGCATTTCCATGAAGATCACCACCGGATTGTATCTGCCGGGTTCGGCAAGGGTGGCATATCCGTCTTTTATTCCCCGGTAAACGGCCTGACTTTCCACCGGACGGGAGTTGATGAATATCCGCTGATCCCGGCGTGACGGCCGGGTGAATCCGGGGGCTCCGACCCCGCCGGAAAGGTGCATGTCACCCTCATGGTGTTCAAAAAACAGCATGTTATCCACGAAATTTTTACCGAATATCTCCCTCAAACGGTATTCAAGTTTGCCGGAGGCCGGAGTGAATAAAACGATTCTGCCATCCAGAAGCAGTTTGAATGATATTTCCACATGGGCCAGAGCCATCATGGAAAAGACCTCTTCGATATGATGTTCCTCAGTGGCATTGGATTTGAGAAATTTTTTCCGGGCCGGTAAATTGCAGAAAAGATCCCGCACTTCGACCTTTGTGCCCGGTGCTCCGCCGTACGGCCGGGTGGTGATATTGCCGTTTTCATCGCATTCCACCTGGATCCCCGCCGGATTATCCGCCTGACGGGTGGATAAGCGGAATTTGCTCACTGAAGCGATCGACGGCAGGGCTTCCCCCCGGAATCCGAGGGTCATGATGTGATCCAGATCATCTTCTCTCAACAGTTTGCTGGTTCCGTGCTGCTGCAAGGCAAGCATGGCATCTTCATCATCCATGCCGCAGCCGTTGTCACTGACGGCGATCAGCCGGTTGCCGGCTCTTTCCTCTTCCACAATGATCTCACTTGCTCCGGCATCGATGGCATTTTCCACCAGTTCTTTGACCACAGACGCGGGTCTTTCGATGACTTCACCGGCCGCGATACGGTTGGCGAGCATCTTGCTCATGATTTTTATCCGGCTCATAACTTCGGCTCCACTTGAAAACAACTGCAAAAATGTTCCGGCCGGATCTCAATTGACACCGGGGATGATTCCAGACATTTTTTCTGACATTCCTGACATCTTCCGGCGAAGCGGCATCCTTTGCCGTATTCCGAGGGCAGCGGCACCATGCCGGGGATCGTTTGCAGCCGGCCGCATGCTCTGCCCAATTGCGGCACGGCAGCCAGCAGTGCCCGGGTATAGGGGTGAAACGGAGAATCAATGACTGCTCTGGTGCAGGCGTGCTCCACGATCCGGCCGGCATACATGACGGCGATCCGGTCGGCCAGTGCACTTACCACCCCGAGGTTGTGGGAGATCAGCAAAATCGCCATACCCCGTTCTTTTCTCAGCGAATCGAGTAATTCCAGTATTTGAGCCTGAACGGTCACATCCAGTGCGGTAGTCGGTTCATCGGCGATCAGCAATTCCGGATCTCCGGCCAGTGCCATGGCGATCATCACCCGCTGCTGCATGCCGCCGGATAATTCGTGCGGATAGGCTTTCAGACGGTTTTTTGCATCGGGAATACCGACCTGTGAAAGAAGTTCAATGATGGTTTTATCCAGATCGCCCTGTCCGTTGCCGTGCAGTTCCAGAACTTCGGCGATCTGCGAACGCACGGTCATTACCGGGTTGAGTGAAACAGACGGTTCCTGAAAGATGTACGCTATGCCGCCGCCCCGGTACTTACGCAGCTGCCGGTTGGAGACCGCCGCCAGATCCACACTGCCGCTGCGGCTGTGAAAGCGTATATGATCAGCGGAAATTTGCGCTTGAGGCGGCAGCAGCCGGGTGAGAGCCAGACTGACTGAACTTTTTCCGCATCCGGATTCCCCGACCAGAGCCAGTACTTCGCCTGGGTTTATGCTGAAAGACACCTGCGATACCACCTCGGCACCGTTGAATGCCACGCTGATGTTTTCCGCTTCCAGTAATGGTTTTGACATCTGTAGATATATTCCTGAATCACTGTATAAAATTTTTGTTCTTATGGAAAATATAGCATTCTTTTGTTTAATTTCCACAAAAAAAGCGGCTTTTGACTGGAAAAAAACGCAGTTCGGGCTATATTAACCTTGTGACAGTATAATTTTGGAGCAGAATAAATTTAACACCATGGGATTCTAATAATGGAAAAGGTCTTTGTTACCGGTCGTGGTCTGGTTTCGCCGCTTGGTAACGGGTTGGCGGCCAATGAAGCGGCGTTGCGTTCCGGAAAAAGCGGCATTATCGTTATCCCGGAGTTTCAGAATCACCGGCTCGACAGTATCGTTGGCGGTATGCCTGATCAGGATCCGGCAAGTGAATTGCTTGACCGTAAAACCCGGCGTTTCTGTCCGCCGGTAGGTTCGATGTCAGTTGTCGCGGCAACTGAAGCATTTGCCGAGGCCGGTATCGCTTTGGCTGATGTCAGCAAATTCGATATGGCTCTGGTCGGCGGTCAGGCCAGCGGCAATTCTCTGGAAATTTACTCATCGGCCAATGCCTATGTTGAGCGCAATTTCAATCTCCGTGCGGTCAGTCCGTTTGCAGTTCCCAGGGTTATGCCGTCAAGTTCCATAAGTATTCTTTCTTTGATTTTTGGTATAAAAGGGGAAAGTTTCGATATTTCAGCGGCCTGTTCCAGCAGTGCTATATCGGTACTTCAGGCAGTTCGCCTGATCCGTTCCGGAGAATATGATATGGTGCTCGTTGGCGGTGCCGAACAGATCGACTGGACCACAGCTCTCGGTTTTTGCGCCTGCCGGGCTTTGGCGACCAAATATAATGATCATCCTGAACAGGCCAGCCGTCCCTTTTCCGCCAGCCGTGACGGATTTGTCCTCGCCGGCGGAGCGGCGTATATGCTCCTTGAATCTGAACGCAGCGTGCGCGCCCGCGGAGTAAAGCCGGTTTGTGAAATTTCCGGCATCGCCGGCAACAGCAGTGCTTCTGATATGGTCGTGCCCGATGCCAACGCCAGTTGTGCCGTAATGGCCAAAGCGATTGCCGATGCCGGTTTGAAACCCGCCGATATCGGTTATGTCAATACCCACGGTACAGCAACTCCGGTCGGTGACAAGGTCGAAATCGAGGCCATCCGCCGATTGATCGGCGGCGGCAAATCCCCGGCGATCAACAGTACCAAATCCCAAACCGGTCACATGGTCGGTGCCACCGGAGCCGCTGAAATCATTTTCAGTACGATCATGCTGGATAAAAACTTCATTTCTCCAACGGTCAATTGTGAAGATCTTGATCCGGAATTTGCCGACATGGATATCGTGCGTCAATACCGCGAAACTTCTTTCGATCATGCGATCTCCAACAGTTTCGCTTTCGGCGGCTCCAATGCCAGCGTGGTTATCAGCCGTTGTAAATAAGGAAATTTGCAGTTTTTTGTAAAAAAATTCAGCTTTTTGTTTGATATACACTTGAAAAAATCTGATTCAGTGGTATATTTAGTGTATTGTCAATTTTGCGCGTCTCCATCGTCTAGAGGCCTAGGACACCGGGTTTTCATCCCGGCAACACGGGTTCGACTCCCGTTGGAGATGCCATTTCTTTTTTAAACGAAAATGGCGTGATCAATCCCATGCAAAAAGCAAGCATCAGCTTTGAAAATCTTTGATTTTCCCGCTGATGCTTTTTCTTTTTGCTTTGAACTTTTTTGCATTCGCAAAAAATGGGATTGCTCACTTTACTGTTGGTTGCCGTCGCTTCGCTCCGGCTCACTTCGGGCTTGCGCCCTCGTGTCGACTCCCGTTGGAGATGCCATTTCTTTTTTAAACGAAAATGGCGTGATCAATCCCATGCAAAAAGCAAGCATCAGCT
>JAFVZS010000013.1 GCA_017508015.1 Lentisphaeria bacterium | reverse complement strand
TAAAAGGTGATCCGGCTTTCCAATTCCGTCAGCCGTTCCGGACAGAACTCTTTAGCCTCTTCACAATATCTGATCGCTTCCTCAAAATCATAACTTGAAGCTTTTTCATCGGCACGGCGCATAGCTTCTTCCGCCATCTGATAGTAACAATCAGAGATTCTGCGGCGGCAGAATTCGACCTTTTCAGCGAAACGCGAACCGCCGGTCGATGAAGAGAGCAGTGCAATGATCTGCCGGTACAGGGCGATCGCTTCCCGGTATTTGCCATCCACCATCAATTTGTTGGCGGCATTAACCATTTCAGAACTGCGGAAAAGCAACTCCTGACGACCGACATTTTCCCGGATCTCCGCCGGACTGAGCACATCCGGATCACTTGCCGGTGCAGCTGACACTGCATCAGCTGCCATTACCATCGCACCGAAAACCACACCCGGTGCCAGCAATAAGAGTTTTTTATTTATCATCATTGTATCCTCCGCTTCTTAATCACCGCACGATCCCCGGAATACCGCCGTTACCGGACATCGGCAGCGGAGCACCGTCATTACCCACCAGTCTGGCAGTAACAAAGATCAACATATTACGGCGGGTCGAAGTTTCCGATTGCGACTGGAAAAGTCTGCCGATAAAGGGGATATCCGCCAGAATCGGAATCTTGTCGATCCGTCTTTTACTGATACTGTTGGATAATCCGCCCAGCACCAGAGTTTCACCATGATTCAAAACCACTGTTGAAGAAATTTCGCGCGTTGCGATCAACGGACGCCAGATGTAGTAGGTATCCTGTCCCTCGACATCCGCTTCCCAGGTACGCACCACGACCTCATATTCGCACTTTCCGGCATAAGCTGTAATGCGGGGATTAAGGGTCAATTTGATCGTCCGGTTGCCTTCCTGGATCTTGGGAGATATCGTCAGCACCGTACCTACCTGGGTGGAATCATCACCGAAATCCGGAGTCGGCGGAGTTTTACGGATCACCGGCTGACCATTGTCACCGGCCTCATCCAATTCGTATTCGACCTCTTCCCAGTCACCTTCCGGGAAGAAATACTCTTTGGTCATTGAGATCACAGCCCGTTTGCCATCTTCAACCAGCACCCGCGGGGCAGAGATCTGTTCAGTGCGGTCGCTGAGGTCAAGCGCATTGATCGTCAGGGTCAGATTGAGAGTCTGATCTGAACCGAAAGGTTTGAATGAGCCGAGAATATCCGGGAAAAGATTCAAACCGCTGATAATACTGGTTCCGCCGGTCAAAGCATCATCCAGCATGGCCAGAGCTCCGGAACCGGAAGTGTTGCTTCCTTTGCCCAAACGCCATTCACTGCCGGAAGTACGGTCTCCGATACTGCTCAACGCCCAGTTGAACCCCAACTCTTCCATATCAGATTCGCTCAATTCGATCGCTTTAACTTCGACTTCGACCATCGGAGCTTCCACGTTGATCCTCTCAAGGATCTTGAGCATCTGATTATGGTTGCGGGCCGTATTATTCATAATCATTTTTCCGCGGAAATAACCGATGGAACTGCCTTCCGGAAAATCGATGCCGTACAACTTGAAAAAGGCTTTCATATTTGCTTCATTCAAGTCGGCATCGGAAACCCGCGGAGCAGCCGGCACGGTCGGGACCACCAGCTCATCCTCGGAATCCGATGAATCTTCACCGCCGCCGCCTTCACCGCCGCCGAACTCTTCGCCGCCGCCGAAATCCTCACCGCCGCCAAAGTCTTCGCCGCCTTCAGCAACCGGATCTCCGCCGGCAGCCGGATCAGCACCGGCCGCAGCCGCACCTGAGCCGGAAAATCCGCCGTTGACGATCATCTCTTTGACATTATTGAAAATCACATATTCTTCAGAAATCATGTGCTGGTCGGAAACACCGATCGTCACTTCGTTTTCACGCACCACATAAGTAAGGCCGGTCAGAAAACAGATGTAATCCAGCAACTGCCGCAAAGTCACGTTACGCAACTGCAATGTTACAGCGATGCCGCTCTGAGTACCGGCAGAGGCTTTGCCGCTGTCTTCTCCATCTTCACTGTAATCATCCTCGCTGTAATCATCGCCATCTTCACTGCTGCTCTTCGCATCTGCCGGATTTTCTTCCGGGGCGGCAGCGGCTTCCGGATTCTGCTCATCACCGGCGGCGGCTTCGCGGCGGCGGCTGGGCATCATCATGGAAATGGCCACACCCTCTTTATCCGGATCCATCGCTTTGTTGTTCCGCAGGAACTGCACCACCGCTTCAAACTCAGTTTTATTGAAATCCACTACCGGAAAGATGATTGCATCCAACTTGTGCTGGATCGCATAATCTCCGGGATTGGCAGCCGTACCGGAATCCGCCGGAGTATTTCCGCCGTCAATATCCCGGCGGATCGGGAATGCCGGCTCGACCCACTGCCACGCTTCATAAGCCATCATCGCCTGACGGTCGGAATCCCGGCGTCTGACACCTGCTTCATAAAGCTGCTTGTAGATCTGAGAAGCCAGATAACTGGCTTCCTGATTGTAAGGATTCAACACATATACCGCCTCGACCTTCTGCCAGGCTTTGTCATATAAACCGGCCCGGTAATAGTTCTGCGCCTGAGCGATCAGCAGCTTGATGTCAGCTTCACGTTCAGAGACACCCGGATCGGAAACTTCCACCGCAGTATTATCCCGGCGGCCTGCCGCATTTTTACGACCGCGGGCAGTGACCTGAAGCTGCATTGCACGGTCACGGAGCGTTTCATCGATCAGAATAGCATCGCTGGCCAGAGCGACCGCATTGTCAAACTGTCCGGCCAGCAGAGCATCTTCTGCCATTTTCAATTTCAAATTGCCGAATCCGAGCTGATAACGTTTCAGATCGGCCGTAAACTCTTCCAGACGCTGACGGCTTCTCCAACTGTCGATATTGGCGGCCTCTGTCAGCAATTGGTCGATCACATTTTCCTTGAGCCCTTTGATCGCTTCGCTGTATTTTTCACATGCTTCAGCATATTTATTCTGATTGATCAAAGCTGCTGCCTGCTCTGCAAGAGTCCGGCTGAGGGCAGCTTCAGCATCCTGATCGGCATACATCCGGCGGACCGCACTCTCATGCAGCCGCCCCATTTCACTGCCGGAAGCCGGAACTGCACAAGTTGCCCCGAGGACAATGGCAAAACAAACCAGGAACGGAGTTGATGCAGATATTTTTACTTCACTCATTCGTTTTTTCCTTCCAAAATATATTTATGAATTTTTCAATTCTTTACTGTTCAATAATTTTCACCATCCGGCCATGCCGGAAGCGTTCCCCGTTTTCCATGTTTTCCGGCAGTTCATCCGGTTCGTCAACATCCACTGCCGATAATCTTTTCACTCAAAGACAGCAGACCACAGCATTGAGCGAAACTCAATGCCGCAGTCAACTATTCACCTTATGTATCCGTTTCTGACCATCTGAATTATTTCCTTCCCGGTCTGTTCCGGCTGCCCCTTGAAGGCATCCCCGGCACACTTCCCGGAATCTCATCGTCTTCATCCTCGCTGCGCCGTTCCACTTTCCGGATCGGCCACAGTTTTTCCGGCACTTTCCCCTGACGGTCGATGGTAAACACGCCCGGAGTATCCGGCTGACGGTCGCCGGTGACCACTTCCTCAAACTGAGCTTTACCACTTTGGGCATCCACTGATTTCAACCGGTATGTCCGGGTCTGAGCCCGACGCTGGGTTCTGGAAAGTGCAGTAACATTGCTGCCCTCACGCGGAGCAAACACCCCCAGAGTAACCGTGTCACCGACCCGCAAAATATATTCTCTGCGATTGAGGTGGCCGGTATCCATCAATACCGGACGGCGGTCATTGGAGTGCGCCACCTGGTTGATAATCAGTGTCAGACGGTCAGCTTCCCGGGTTTCTCCTTCCGGAACGACTTCGACCAGAACAACTTTGGATTCATCAATTTTTTCTGTCACATCACCGGCATCAAGGTTTCCGGCAGCACGTTTGCGGTCAGTGACGATCAATTCGGCATCCTCGACTTTGTACGGGCGGCCGTCAACATCCAACGTACCGCCGATGCTGAGATAACGGCTCATCGTGCGCCCGGGACGGCGCGGGTCAGGAAGGTTGAATTGCATCATCCACGAACTTTTATCTTTACTGTCATTGTGGATCAACGCCATGAACCGTACTGACAACTCAATCTGACGGACATCTTTTACCCGCAACCGCCACCACAGCGGCGGATGATGGGCCGGATCATTGGGCCGGTAAATCTCATTTTCCTCCCGTCCGGTATTGGTCTGCAACTCAAAAAGGTTGGAAAAACCGTCACCGTCATTATCATACGCCACGTCGTATTTATCATTGGAATCCATGCCGTAGACGCTTTCGATCTCATCAAGCAGACCGTCATCATCTTTATCTTTTTCTTCTTCAATACGGCGGGCTTCCTCTTCCTGTTTGCGGCGTTCTTCTTCTCTCTGATACAGCACATCAGCGATTTCCATCATGATGTTGAGCTCATTTTCGTCCGCCTTGCGCAAACTTTCGGCGATATCTTCCAGGCCTTTGGCGAACTCCTCTTCCTCTTTGCGGATATTATCAGCAAGTTCCCGCAGATTTCTATCCTCTTCTTCGACGATGCGGCGTTCATTTTCTTCCCGTTCCTTCCGTGCTCTTTCGCGCTCTTCAGCACTGGCCAGACGGTCTTCCACGGCCTGCACGTCAATATTCAGAGATGCAATCAATTCGCTGTTGCATTCCGGACACTTGCCTCCGGCCTGATCGAAGTAGAATTTCGGGATCAACGTCCGTTGTCTGATATTATCCTTGTGACAGAAAGGACAGTCAGCCAACTCAAACATGCTGACAAAGTCAACTGTCGGCAACCCACTCTTTGATGTTTCTGCGGCATTCCACTGAAAACGGCTGTTTTCCCAACGGGCGTCAGTATCAAATTCCTGACTGGCCGGATCGATATTCTCATAATCCGGCATACGCTGCGGCAGATGCAAATCATTTTCATTGACCTCTCTGGTCGAACTGATAACCGACTGAACCAGAACCATCAGTCCGATGAAGACTGCAAAAAGTCCCATCAAAATGACTTTTTCATAATGTCGTTTGATAAAATCCACTATTCAATCCTCCGGCAAACTCATCAATGATTCTGTTCCAAGACTACATAATCTATGTCAAGATAGAATATACTCTGCTCATTGCCGACAAGCGCATCGGCATAACCGAAACGCTCATTGAACGGCAGCTTGCGCTCGTATTCATCAAGCTCTTCCGGGGTCATCAATTGCCGCTCCTGCTCTCCGCTGCGGGTATTGTCTGCAACAGTTTCGCCATCACGCACCCGGCGACGGCGGGGCTGCGGCTTCGGATTATTTTTAGCTTCAGCTTCCTCTTTGAGCTTGCGGTGCACCTCATAATATCTGGCCCGTCTTTCAGCATAACCGGCATCCCGGTACGCACTGCCGGAGAAAGTCTGCTGCTGACGGACCGGCTGCTCGACCTGAACCTGCCGGCGGCGGCGGGGGCGGCGCGACGTGGTCTGCTGCGGAACATCCTGAGTTTCTTCACGGCTCTCAGTAATACTCTGCTGCATCAATTCACCGGCACCGTCACGGGCAGCAAACATCGCCAGACCGCGAACCACATACATTCTGCGGCCCCGGCCGTCTTTTCCCTGCCATGCGGAGTCAAAATTTTTCAATACGGCACGCAAATCTTCCATCGTACCGCCGAATACCAGCGTGTAGTGGTAGATTTTGTAGTTTCCATCTTCTTCAAACGATTCAGCCAAAACGATCTGACCGCCCTCATCACCGGCTCTGAACCGGGGAATCACCTGATAGACTTTATCCGCACCGGCAGACTTCAAACGGCGGACGATATCACCGAAAACATCCCAATGGAAAAATACATACGGGTAATCTGCCGCCACCCATGCCGGATAACTTATTCCACCGGAAGACGATCCGGAACTGCCGGACGATGTACTCCGGGCTCCGCCGATAAAATTCAATGCTCCTTCGGCAAAAAATTCCTCTCCGACCTCCTGACGGATCGAATTTTTCATGCCGGAAACCTGATCCTGAAGCGTGGTAATGTCATCCGCCACCCGGCGCGGCAAACCGAATGCACCGAGCAAAATCGCCAGACGGTTGGCATTGTCAATATTTTCCCAGGTCAACGGTTTGGCCAGCTGCTCGAAACGCCCCATCGCGGCCGTCCATGATCCGGCGGGAAACAGCTGAATACAGCGGGCAAGAAATTGAGTCAACACTGAAAGCGAATATTTACGCTCATCCGGAATGCCGTTTTCATCACAAAAACGCTGAAAACGTTCCGGGAAAAATTTGCGGAAATCCTCATAGCTCAATTTCCGGATCTGCAACGGGACCGCCGGAGTTTCACCGTCACCCTCGATACCGGTTCCCTCGACCTTGTATTCTTCGATCTCCTCCTCGGTCATCTGCTCTGCCAGCGGCGGAGGCAGGGCTTCCAGGAAGGCATCGACCGCCGGACGCAGAGGTGATTTAAAGTTATCTACCAGACCGATATTTTTTTCCCGGTAAAGTTCAATATCCCGCTGGATTCTTTCCATATTTTCCTGACCGGGAGCCGGTTTTGAAGCACGCAACTGCTGAACCTTATTCCGGAGCGTTTCTGTTTGCGCACGGTATCCGCTCCAGTCGATCAGCACAGAAATCACCACTCCGATCAGGACGACGGCCAAAACTCCCATGCCGGCAAGCGACAGGATCAAAATTTTATTTTTCTTGAAAACCTTACTCACTTCTCATTCTCCTGTTACTTTTTCAACGGCTCTTTAAGTGTCAGGATGACTTCAAAATAGTAGAGATTGCTGTCACCGTGAGGACTGTTCTGCAAAAATTCGATTCCGGTAAAGAAATCTTCTTTTTTCTTGATATCATCTTCAAATTTACTTAAAATAACACTGCCATCCTCGCCGCGGCCGGAAACCACATATCCGGCCAGACGCAACTTGGCAACTTCTGTGATCTGACTGTACTTTTTCTGATAGTCGGCTGATAACGGATTGCCCGGAGTATTCTGTACGGCGGCGGCAGGTTCCCCGTATCCGGCATCTTCAGCTTCCACATAAGGCTCAAGAGCGGTCAGCCACATTCTGCCCTGCGGAATAACTGACTGCAATTCATTCATCATAATTCCGATCTGATTGCGGGCATCCAGATACTTGGCAGCCTGATTGAAGTCGCCGATAAATCCCTGCAATTCGGAATTGACCCCGTTGATAGCGGCAACCTCGGCTTCACCGATTTTCACCTCGGCATTGATTTTTTCCACACGCGTCTTCTCAAAGTTACGCACCTGACGGATACCGATCCAACTGATCAGCAGACAACTGATCAAAGCCACTGCCGAAGCGTAAAAATAGGGTTTGCGGGCATCCAGAATATACTGCTGTCTGATCACTCTGGGCAACAGGGAAATATCCACCGGACAGGTTCCGATGGCGTGCAAAGCCATACCGATCATCGCCTGAGACATCGAAGCGGCAATTCCCAACTGATTGCGGTCGATCGTACCGCCGATGGTCACCAGACCGAAAGCATTCAGATACTCTACCGGCAAATGAAGTTTTTCGCGGAAAAATTCCGTTGTGTACTGCATCGTAGAACCGCCACCGGCCAACAGCACCCGGGTCGGAGCATTGCCGTTGTGCTGAGCGCGCCAGACATTGATCGAACGGCTGATCTCACCGTGCAAACGGGTCATCACATTGCGGACTATTTTGGAAACAGTTGCCGCAATGGAGGATTCCGGCTCATCGTAAGCACCGCCCAAAGCGACAAATCCGTGACGGCGTTTCATCTCTTCAGCCTCGGCATCGCCGATACCGAATTCCCGGGAAATCTGGGCATTTACCGTATCCCCGCCGATCGGGATATTACGCATAAAAATCCGGCGGCCGTCGGCGATCATCAAACAACTGCCGCGCCCGCCGATCTCCAGAATCATGGCACATTCATTCTCATTCACCTGGGAAACTACTGCCGCATTGAAAAGACACAACGCCGAAAGCTCCACTGAGATCAACTTTTTACCCGAACGCTCGATCACATCGGTATAGCAGACCACATCCTCATTTTTCACTGCCAGAAAGAGAGCCTCATACTCCTCTTTCCTGACAGATACTTCTTTGGTTTCACCATCATCATCTTTCTCTTCGGTGGTTTCTTCCCACTCATGATGCAGCAGCTGATAACCCCATTCGACCTCATGCATGGCATAGGGGACCGCCTGAGCAGCCTCAAACTCGATGATTTTTGCAACCGTTTCGGACTTGCCGAGCATGGGAGGAAGTTTGCTCAACCGCTGGAATGAATTACTCGAAGGCAGAGCCAGACGGACACTGTTTGCCGTAAAACCACCTTCGATCAACATCGCATTGTAGTTGCGTTCAAAGCACTCTTTGACCGACTCACCCTCGATTTTTTCAAGCCGCCGGTCAAGAAATTTCGTCAACAGAAGAGTACCGCCTTGGATACAGAACTCCGCCATTTTCAAACTGCGGCTTCCGATATCAATCGTCAGAATATTGTTTTCTTTACTCATATTTTCATTCCAAACGTTTCAACGCTTAACTCTGCCGGCCTCAATCCACGATTTCCGGATCAAACCCGTCGGCCTCAAGCAATGCCCACGGTGTCCGTGAACGGGGCAAGACCCCTCCGGTCAAAACCATATTTCCGGGGATAAGCTCACAAGCTGAAGCAAAATCCCTTTCACTGGCCACACCGCTGTAACAACGCCCGATCTCCCGGCCGCCGGCGGTGAATACAACCTCTATCACAAAATCTTTTTTCTGAACCCGTCTGAGCGCACCGGATGGCGAAAGACTGAAACGGTCGATCAGCTTTCCCGGCACGAACATCTCGATCAGATGTTTTTTACCGTCACACCTTACCGTGTAAAACTTCACCTCTCCGGTGTACATGCCATACACCGGACGGCTGCCGAATTTGATCCCGGTATCGATCAAAACCCGGAGTTTTACACTCATGCCATCCAAAAAACCGCTGCGGTTCAAATACAACTTTCCGCGCTCACGCTGCAACACCGGCGGGGTTACAGCCTCCCGCGGCGGCATATATTTGACTCCGATTTTCAGCCAGCGGTTCTCTGAATCGCTTTTTACCGCCGGAGTTTCACTGCGGCGATATTCAACTTCCGGAGGATCGGTCAGCTCGACTGCGACTTCGATCCCCGATAATTCATTCTTTCCGGCAAAAAGAACAACGCATGTCAACATCAGAGTGACCAGCACTGCCCTTTTCGCCTGCGGCATCTTTTTTGCCCGTTCTGAAGTTACTCTGCCGCCGGAACTTCCGCAGCCGGAACTTCTGCCGTCTGCACTTCAGCGGCGGCCTTTTCCGCAAGTTTGCTGCGCAGTTCCTCATCCTGACTGCTGCCGGAATGACCGATCACTGCCGCCAGACCGAGAGCAACAACAAAGAATATTGCCGTCAACACCACGGTCGTTTTGGTAAGATGACTGCCGGCCTTGCCGCCGAAAACGGATTCACCGATCCCGCCGAATGCAGCCCCCATACCGCCGGACTTGGACGGCTGGATCAAGATCAATGCGATCAACAGCAAAGCAACCACAAAGATCATCACATAAAGCAATACTGTCAATATTGGCATTTTTCCCTCTCGAATACTTGATTATAATGTCGGCCGGAAAGCTTATTTACCCAGAGCCTCTTTGACCAATTCAGCAAAACTGTCAGCTTTGAGAGCCGCTCCGCCGATCAAACCGCCGTCGATATCCTTCTGGGCGACCAATTCCCGGGCGTTGGAAGCTTTCATGCTGCCGCCGTATTGGATACGGACTTTTTCGGCGACTTCCGCACCGAACATACCGGCAATCTCTTTGCGGATATGAGCATGAGCCGCCTGAGCGATATCCGGAGTGGCGGTCTTACCGGTACCGATGGCCCAAACCGGTTCGTAAGCGACGATCGTTTTTGCCATTTCATCGGCGGAAATACCATCAAATCCCCCACGGATCTGCCGGGTGAGAACCTCCTCGGTCTTACCGCCTTCACGCTCATCAAGCAATTCGCCGACACAAACAATCGGAATCAGATCATATTTCAATGCCGCTTTCAGACGGGCATTGACCGTCGCATCGGTTTCACCGAAATACTGACGGCGTTCGCTGTGGCCGATGATAACATATTCGACACCGGCACTCTTGAGCATATCGCCGGAAATCTCACCGGTGAATGCGCCGTTGTCAGCCCAATGGATATTCTGGGCACCGACTTTGATCGCCGTACCTTTGACCGCTTCGACCACCGTTGCAATCGTGGTAAACGGCGGACAAACAACGACATCAGCCTCGCAACAGCAGCAGCAGTTGCTGCAAATCGCTTTGAGTTCATCGACCAGGGCTTTGCCCTCGGCAGCGTTTTTATTCATCTTCCAGTTACCGGCAATGATCACTTTACGGCTCATTTTTTCCATTCCTTTTTCTTTATATTTTTATGTTTTGTCATTTTAAAACACAATCCGCCCGCAGACAAAATTTGCGCAGACAGGAAAATATAGCATATAAAATGCTTTATGTCAAGTCATCTGTTGTCTGTGTTTTCAGTTTTTTCATTATCCGGAGTGACTTTTACTGCGACTCCGGTGGCAGTCATCGTTCTGCGCCACACGATCCACAGCGAAAAAGCTCCGCTGGCAGATTCACTGATTTTCACATCTTCGACCCTGTCGGCTTTCCACTTATCCAGATGCACATCCATCATCCGCCGCATCGCCGGACGGGTAAGCATATTCTGACCGATCTTGTATTCATGGCGGTTGGGACGGGTTTCATACCCTGACCACAGCGGGATCAGATTAAAAAGGTACATGCCCCGGTTGACGGCGGTCAGGTTCCACATCACCTGATTGCCCTTGGAACTGCGCTGACCGGGCACCGGAGCCTCCCATGACAGAGTCGAAGTATGCGAACAGCCGGTGCAGCCGATGATCAATACCGCCAGCACAGCACAGAATATCCGGCAGCGATCCATCATCTGCTCCGGAGCCGTCTGGATAAAGCATTGGTGCGGTTGTTGAGATTCTGCACCTGCTGCCGCAAAGAGCTGACCGTTTGACGCAAAGCCTGATTTTCCTCACGCAAAGTCTGAGCTTCGGCATCAGAAACTCCGTATTGTGCACCGCCGCCGAAAGCTCTTACAGCACGCTCTTTCAAATTTTCCAGAGCTGCTTCAGCTTCAGCACGTCCTTCAGCACCTTGCGGCAGGACTTTGAGATACATGGTATAGGCATAAATCGCTTCCAAAGGTTCATCCAGTCTTTCATCGCAAACTCTGGCAAGGGCAAGATAAGCATTGGGGTCTTCCGGATCATGGGCAACGGCTTTAAGGAAGTAATCATGTGCGCCGAGAGCATCACCGTTTTCCAGCAAGGCCTGCCCCTTGGTCAGCATCGGATTGCCGTCAGAATCACAGGAACATCCGGCCAGAAAGAACATCACACACGCCGCCAGCACCACGCTCAAACGCCGCAACACCGCCAGTGCGCAGATCGCAGCAGTTTCCAAACGCAGGACATGAGGTCCGAGATTCAAGGGTTCAGCATTACATTTTTCCATCATTTGCAACTCCTCCGGGGCAAAGCCCCCTTCCGGTCCGATCACCACCGCCTTTGCACATGCGGAACCCCCGCTGTGCTCCGCCGGAGCGACTGAACCATAATATATTTTAATGTTTTCCTGTTGTAACTTTTCCAAAACATCAGACAGCTTTGCTTCCGGCTCGATCACCGGCAGAAAAGGATTGCCCGACTGTTTGCAGGCCTCACGCAGAAGCAGATCCCAGCGTTCTCTCGGTCCGCCCTCAGCCACTGAGCGCATACAACGCACCGGACGGATGCTCCATGCACCAAGTTCAGCAGCCTGTTTCAGAAGCATATCCAGTTTCTGCTTGCGCGGCAACGCACAGCATAAATGCAATTTTTCTTCCGGTTCCGGCACATTTTCACGCGACAGAACCTTCACTTTTTTTCCGTTTTCGATCACTGCCCGGGCCGTCAAACCGCAACCGTCAAGCAATTCAACGCTCTCCCCCGGACGCGCCCGGAACACTTTGAAAAGGTGTTCCGCTTCCCGGCCTTCCAAAACAGCATATCCGCCGATTTCCGGAATATCTGTACAAAATACCCGATGCATCTGTAAAAAACCTTCCGTTTGAAGTGCCCTGTCATATCTTTCAGAATGCGGCAAATCATACTTTTTATTTCCGCTTAAACTGCAACAGAATAAAGTGCGGCGATCAAACGACCGCCGGAAATACTCTGTTTGCCGATATGACGGAGAATTTCAGATTGAAAAAGAGTTCTGAAATCACCTCTCTTTATAAGATACATTGTCCTGAATGCAAATTCAAGCTCCCGGATATATATTTCAGAATTTAAATATCGCACCGATCTTTCTGCCCAGCAGTATTCCGGCGGAAATCAGTGTCACCGCCAGAAACGCCATCGCCCACACCCCGAATGCCGAAGCAGAAGCCGCTCCGGAACCAAGAATTTGCGATAATTCAAGCAACGCCTTGGTGATCGGGAAAAAGACACTCTTCTGCGCCAGGATCAGGGAGTCTGAAACCTCCAGCATCGAAAAACTGAAAGCAAACAGAGCGCCAACCAGCAAATTTGCTCCGATCAGCGGAAATGTGATCACACCCAGCGTTTTCAATGGTCCGGCACCGAAATTGCGCGCCGCATTCTCCAACTCTTCCGGAGTCTGCTCCAAACCGGCTCCCACCGCCCGGACGACATAGGGTATCCGGCGCACCGCATAGGCGATCGCCAGCAGCCAGAGAGGATTTTCCACCGGGTTGAATATCGCTCTGGCCCAGGCATATTCACCGGTCATCCCCAGAAATCCGAATGCGATCACCAAACCGGGAATCGCCAGCGGCAGCATCGATAACAGATCCAGCACCCATGCTCCGCGCAAATGCCACCGGGCAGAAATCAACGCCGTCATCGTACCGCAGCAGACTGCGATAACCATCGCCAGAGCCGAATAGCGCAAACTGTTGACGATCGACGGCAGAACCAGCGGATTGGATAAAGCATCATCAAAATGTTCAAGGGTGAAAACTTCCGGCAGTACTGTATCATACCAGCGCAGTGAAAACGACGCCCCGGTCAGAGCCAGATGCGGCAACACCGACAGCAGAGCTGTCACGGCAAATGCCGCCGTCGGCAGAAATCTCCGCCATCCGGTGAGCTTTTCCGCTCTTGAACCCATGCTGCCTTTGACTGCCGCCGTGCCGCCGGGGGTACTGAGCAATTTACGCATTACCAGATAGATCAAAGCCGATACCGCCAGCATCACCAGCACCAGTGAATAAGGCAGCGGATTGTTATCCAATTCATGCAGCCCGTTGAAAACCTGAACCGGAGTCACCCGGTTGTAACCGAACATCAGCGGCGTACCGAGTTCCGTAAAACTCCACACCATCACAATGCTGCCGCCAGCCAGAAAACCGCTTTTCAGCAGCGGCAGACGGATCCGGAAAAAACGCTGCAGTTTCGATGCCCCCAAATTGGCTGCCGCATCAGAAAGTGCCGGATCGATATTGCCAAGAGCGGTGATCAGATTCAAATAAAATATCGGGTAAAGATGAAGTGCCTCGATCACACATATCGACCAGAATTTACCGCTTCCGCCCAAAAAGTCGATCCGTTCCAAACCGCACTGCGTAAGAATCGTATTGACCACACCGTAATATCCCAGCAGCTGCTGAAACCCCAGCGCACCGACAAAAGGCGGCAGGATCATCGGCAGCAGCATCAGTACCGGGCAGAACTCTTTGCCGAAAAAATCATAACGGTCATACAACAGAGCCAGAGCCAGCGAAATCACCGCCACGATCCCGGTGGTCACCAGCGCAACAGCAAAACTGTTAAGCAACCCTTCCACATAAACCGGTGAACGGAATACCTCGGCGATCAATTCCCAATTGCACCCTTCGCCGACCACAGTAAAAAGCGGCAGCAGCAAAAACACCGTCAAAAATGCCAGCAGCAGCAGCATGAATATATATTGAACAGCTTTTCGGAAGATCATTTCAGCGGCCCTCCTTTGCCAGACGGGCAGCTTCACGGTAACTGCTTCGCATATTTTCACTCCATTGCCGCAAAGTGGCCGCCACATCGGAAGCGGAATTGTCATCGCCGATACGCAAAGCTCTGCCGGCCCGGTCAGCTTGACTGTATTCAAAGGGCAATTCATTGAATTTCGCCATCGCCAGCGGAACCTTTTCCGGCCCTCCGGCGGCGATCACCGCCCGCCATGCCTCCTGCAATTCGGAGTGCGGATCCAGCATGAGAGCTTTGATCACCTGCCGCAAAAGCGTATAGTATCTGCCGGTCAACGCCGGATTGTAATCAAAAGTATTTTCCGGAGCATAGGGATTGTAATCCGGTTTGAAAAGATAGTTCCGGTGTTCTCCGCCGTACAGATCCCGCCGCACCGGAGCACGGCTCAAGGTACTCTTTTCCGGTCCTCCCGGAGTACCGGAACGGAAAGCATGCAGTTTCTGGCCTTCCGGAGAGAGCAGAAAATCCACAAATGCTTCGGCCACCTTGCGGTTGGGGGCACCGCGCAATATCTGCACCGGATCAGCCCCCACAGCCGTACCGCCTTTGGGCATGGTGTAAACCACCCGGGAAGTGCCGAAACAGTGTTCGCTCCACAATTCGCCGGTGAATCCGTAAGTATCGATCGCCATTCCGGCGGCAGCTTCGCCGCTGCTTACATCGCCGATAACTTTGGATGCCGAATCGGTGATGATCCGGGCATTGGCAAAGATCCTTTTCAACAGATTCAACCCGTTGCGCCAACCGGCTTGCGCCTCTCCGGCTTCGGCCATACACTGCTGAATAATTATCTCGTAACACTTGTTCGCTGAACCGGATTTGGTCGGATCAGCCAGCACCAGAGCGTTGAAAAACTCCGGCTTGCCCAAATCCGGCCATCTTTCCGGAACTGCCGGATCACTCAATTCACTGATCCGGTCGATATTGTAGAATATTCCGAAAGTTGAGAGCACCACTCCGTAATACCTTCCCTGCGGATCGTAAAGCCGGTCACCGCCGAATGCCGCAGGGATCACCGCCGGATCGAACCACTCCGGATGACGCCGCTGCACACCGCCGTCGACCGCATACCCCCGATCCGCCATCCGGCTGTGTTCAAAAGTACCGCCGCCGGCAAAAACATCGATGCCGATACCGACCTCCGATTCCAGAAACTTCCGGCGCACCCAATGCTCAGATTGCCGGCTGTCATTGAATATATCACCGTAAGCGGTTTCCCAGCTTATGCCCTGATCTTCCAGAAAATAGCGGTATTCCGCCCGGAAACGATCCTCTATATAGCGGGTGATATCAGAAGTGCCGCCGGGTGAACGGAAATCGATCCGCACTTCCCGGCCGTAATGTTCTTTGTACCATTTGCCGAAAGCTCTTTCATACTCATCACGCACCGTTTTGTTGTGGGCGCAGATCACCACCACCGTATCAACATCATCTCCGGCAAAAATATCCGTTGCTTCCTCCTGACGGAAATAAAATGGCAATGCCAGCAACCCGCCCAGCAAAACCATGCAAATCAACAACCTGATCCACATACGGGTCACCTCACTTCATTGCCAGCAGAGATCCCGGCTCAAAGGCCAGAAACACCTTTTCCCCGATCCGGCGCGGCGGCGGAGCCATCTCCTTTACCGCCAGCACCGTTTCTCCGGCCCGGCAGATCCATTCACCGGAATCACCGAGAAAAGTCTCCCGGATTATTTCAGCTTCAAATGCGCCGTTACAATCACCGGAAACAAATTTGATGCGCTCCGGACGGATCGCTCCGCTCACTGCTCCGCCGCTATTGCCGGCAAGCGGGAAATTACCGAAAGAAGTCAACAGTTTGCCGTCGGTGATTTTGCCGTCAATAAAATTGATATCGCCGAGAAATTCCCCGATGAAACGGTTGGCAGGCAACTCATACAACTGCCGCGGAGTGCCGCACTGACTGACTTTACCGGCCTGAAGCACCGCCATCCGGTCGGCCATGCTCAAAGCTTCCTGCCGGTCATGGGTCACATAGATGGCACTCTGTTCTCTTTCCCGGCAGATCCGGACGATTTCACCGCGCATGGTATCACGCAGCCGGGCATCGAGATTTGACAAAGGTTCATCCAGCAGCAGCACTGCCGGACGGACAGCCAAAGCTCTGGCCAGAGCCACCCGCTGCTGCTGACCGCCGGAAAGCGACGGGATTCGCCGTTCCGCACAATCAGCCAGCTGTACTGCTTCAAGTGCCGACATCACTTCATCTTTCAATACAGAACCTTTTTTGCCCCGGATACGCAATCCGAATGCGATATTCTCAAAAACCGTCAAATGCGGCCACAACGCATAATTCTGAAACATCATCGCCGCCTGACGTTTTTCCGGCGGCAGCGAAGAAATTTCCACTCCGTCAAATTTCACCGTGCCGGAATCCTGTTTTTCCAAACCGGCCAGAATCCGCAATAACGTGGATTTCCCGCAACCGGAAGGACCGAGCAGAAAAAACAATTCCCCCGGCTTAACATCCAGAAACAGATGATCAAGAACCGGTTTTCCCGGCACGAAACTCTTGCAGATATTTTCCAACAATACCGATGCCATTTTATCAGAATCCTCCCGGATGAATGCATCCATCAATATATTTCAACTTTTCCGGCGAACGCAAAGTCGCCAGTATTTTTATTTCCAACTGCCTGACTCTCTCCCGGGTCAGGTGCAGCTGACGGCTGATCTCATCCAGCGGCTGAACCTTGTTGCCGAAAAGTCCGAAACGCATGATAATGATCTGCTGTTCGCGCTCCGGCAGAGTACCGAGCATTTCACGGAAACGCTCATAGAGGATTCTCCGTGACACTTCGCGCCCCGGCTCATAAGCCGCCTGATCGGCGATAAGCTCTTCCAGCACAGTGCCATCCTCATCATTGCCGATCTGGGTTTGCAGACTGATCGTCTGCATAGCCATCTTGCGCACCGCACTGATGCGGGCTTCCGGCAATTCCATGATTTTAGCCAGTTCACTGTTTTCCGGTTCCCTGCCGTAGAGCTGCAAAAAATTCTGCTCATGCCGGTGGATATCCTGAATCAGTTTGATCATGTGCATCGGCAGACGGATGACCCGTGACTGTTCGGCAATGATCCGGAACATATTGTGCCTGATCCACCAGCTGGCATAGGTGCTGAATTTATAACCGAGCCGGAAGTCAAATCTTTCCAGAGCCCGCAACAGCCCCAGATTGCCCTCCTGAATAAGATCGCTGAATGCCACCCCGCGGTTGCGGAATTTACGGGCAATACTCACCACCAGACGCAGATTTGCTTCCACCATACGGTTGCGCAGTTCGGAAAATCGTTTTGCCGCCAGACACAATCCGGATAACTCCCCGGCAATTTCCTGCGGATGCATCATCAATTTACTGACGACCAATTCCAGTTTATCCGCCGGACAACCGTCGGTCCGGAAAGTTTCCGGATCAAAAGCCCGGTTCCAGTCGAATCCGTCTGAAATCATTCTGGCATAGCCGCAAATAATATTCAAATACTCTTCGGCGACTCCGGATTGAATATCGTATTTACGGAGCATTTTTTCCAATTCAGCCCGGCTGCCGGCGGTAGATCTGCCGGAGGATAAATCGTTTTCAAGCTTTTGCAAAATAGAGACCAGAGACTCTTTCCAATCAGCAAAAAAGTGCGCTGCCGGCACCTTGCCGCCTGGGAATGATGAGGGGAGAAACAATTCGGAAAGTTCATATTCCCCGGCCATGCTGCGTTCAAGCATCATGATCATCTCTCTGGCCGTGAATCCGAAACGGCTGACCGCATTGCGCAGACCGGCAGCAGATTCTTCAAAATCCCGGCACAATGCGAATTGCTCGTCAGCGGTCGGCACCTCAATGCCCCCAAGCTGACGCAGATAACTGTTAAGCGCGCCGGAATCTCCGTCGCCGCCTGCCGGAATCATCTTTTTAGCCATTCAAACTCCCCTGAAAACAACTGCGTAATTTCGCAAGGTCTTCCGGTGAAGTCAGTTTCATATTCCATTGACCGGATTCCACCAACTCCACCGGAAAACCTGCCAAACGCATGATTTCCGCATCGTCCGTCGGCACCGCATCGCCGAGTTTTCCGCATGCCTGACGGTACTTGACCAGATCAAATATCTGCGGCGTTTCAGCACAGTAGACTTTTTCCCGGGGGATCGGCCGGAGAATGAAACCGCTGTCGTCAGCCAGTTTCAAACTGTCAACCACCTTACCGGCAGCAATTGCTCCGCCGCAAACTCTTGCCCGCCGGGCAACTTTTAAAAGCAATTCAGCCGAAGCCAGCGGACGGGCGGCATCATGGATCGCCACCAGCCCGTTGACCAGTTTCAATTCAGCCAGCGCATTGCGCACTGACGCCACCCGGTCGTCACCGCCGGCAACCCAGCGGATATGATTATCCGGCAGGAATTTTTCAGCACACTGCCGGTACTCGGTCAATGCCTCCTTGCGGACGGCGACAACCAGATTTCCGGGAGCGGTCAACGGCAGAAAATTGACAACACTGTGCAGAAACACCGGCATGGAACCAAGTGTTTCCAGCAACTTGTCTTTTTCACCATACCGCCGGGATGTTCCCCCGGCGGCAATGATCACCCCCAGATCCGGGATCATGATTTACTTCACCGCCGGACGGGCAATAACACCCAACGGGTCAAAATCATCCGGACAGAATCCGTTGGGGTTGTGACGGATCCAACCTTCTGCGTAATCACAGAATCCGCAGAGTTCGCCCATCGCTTTGGCACGGGAAACCATATCATCAAGATAGGCATCCATACCCTGACTTTCGTCGAGCCACTGTTTCTGGGTCTGATGGCAGTTGAGCATTTGCCGTTTCAGCGGGATCGTGGAAGTGACATCCACAAAAATATCCGGTGTGACCGGGCGGTTCAACTGATCTTTCAGCGAGAGCGGCAGAGAATGGTAAACCGCCACATTGGTACTTACCGGTGCGACATCTTCCACACCGCGGAAGTTGCCCATGCCGCGGCAGAAAGCGGCGGAAACCGCCAGACGGCCGGCATTGATGTGGTCTTCCATATAGTCAAACGGACCGTGGGTCAGCACGATTTCCGGATCAACTTCCCGAACCACCCGCACCACTTTGGTGAGCTGTTCAGTATTGTAGAATACTTCCAAGTCGTGAGTGATCGATTCATGAAAAATCGCACCGGCCATTTTGGCGGCCGCCATCGCCTCTTCGCGGCGGCGGGCTGCCAGAGCACTGTGGCTGAGCATATTTCCGCCCAGAGCACCATCGGCAATATTCATATAATGGATCTCGTAGCCCAGCTCTTTGAGCCGGATCAAAGTTCCGGCCATCATGAATTCGATATCGTCAGGATGGCTGGCAATTGCAATCGCTCTTTTAGCCATGATCAATGCATCTCCACATCACAAACGCCGAATCCGGGGCGGTAGAAGTTGAATACCACGTCATCATGGTCACTGAGCAGTGACATCGGCACACTGCTGTCGGCGATCTTCTGTGAGATCATGAAAGTCGTCAGGCGCATACCGAAAGGATTGTCATGGTGACCGGGATGCCAGATGGAAACTCTTTCGCTCTTCCAGGTCTGCACAGGGCCGACGGTGAATGCACGGCTCGGCACATTCTGTACTGTACCGCCGCCGGAAGTACGGGCATTCTGGATCAGAGTGATCGGATGCAATTCAACCAGACGGGTTCCTTTCTGACGGTACTCTTCCGGAGTCGGCGGATTGTCTTTGTAGGCTCCTTCACGGCGCACCGGATCGTTGAAGGCCCAGTGCTTGGTTTCGCCCTGACCGCCCTGCATGATCAGACATTTGGCCTCATCGTAGGATTTTTCATAAGCGGCCATGTCGCCATTGGGGAAGTGCATATTTTCCATGGGCATACGCAATTCCGGACGGATGCGGGAGAAGCAGAGATCCCAGTCGGCTTTGGCGAAACCGAGGGGGAAATCCATACCGGCGGGCACATCGCCATCCAGAGCCCACTCATCCATGCCCCAGAAGTGGGCATTTTTCAAACTCAAACCGGTTTCGTTGACGATCTGGGCGACCAGCGGCAGCTGTTCGGTAGGACCGATCGGGCCGCAGATACCGCAGGGGTTGTCGGCGGTGGCTTTTTTCCAGCAGTTGATGTATTCCAGAGCCTCGGCGCAGTAGAACTCCTGAAAGGTGTCAAAAAGATTGATTTTGAATCCGGGGCGTTCGAAACTTTTCAAGTTGTCGATGGTGATCCGGGCGGCGGCATCGAGGATCTCCCGATCCAGGGTGGTATAATCCCACCAGTCAGCAGAAATTTTTGAATAAGCTCTCATTTTTCACTCCTTGTTTGTGATGGTTGATTTGAGCAAAGCCAACTTATATTTATGCAATCGCTGAAACTATATCACCAAAACATGTTTTTTGCAAGCTTTCAAGGCAAAATCTTCAACATTTTTCAGCATAAATCACCAATATTCTCTCTTCCGGGCGGCAGGTGAACACCCCGGAGTGCCGGATCCCCGGCAGCCAGAGGATCCGGCCGGAAACATCCCGCAGAACGGGATTTTCCGGATAAGGCGCAACTCCTCTTTTGATACGCAGTTCCTTGACCTTCACCGGTCTCCGACGGCCGAAAGGCAGCATTTTCTCTCCGGATTCAGCAGCTCCGATAAACACAGTTCCGGGAAAATTTGCTGCATCAAAACACGCCATGGTCAACGGTATATGCTCCGGCATCTCCGGCAGGATTTCCGCCCGGAATCTCCATTTGCCCCAGAATATCTGCGGTTCACTGCGCCACTGCCATGAAACTTTTTCCGGCGGCGGCAGACACGGGATCACCCCGGTTTCGTCTAAAATCAGTACTCTTGTTTCATCCAGAACCAGCTTGCCCTGCCCTCCGGAATCGATCATCGCTTTGAACCGGTTGACCGATTCCCGGGAAACCGGCAGTTTTTCCCCGAAAATCCCATCCAGAAACAGCCGCAGACAACGCACCAGCAGTGCCGGATGCAAACTCTGCCAGAAACTCCGCAAAGCCGGATCATTTCCGGCAAGCATTTTCCCGGCGGTCATCTCCAGAAAATCGGCATCCTGCTCCAAATTGTTCAGCGAGATCCGCAATGCTTCCTGAGCATGGGGAAACCTGCCGGAAATTTGGGGCAGCAGCTTATTGCGGAAAAAATTGCGCGCATAAACATCGTCAGCATTGCTGCTGTCTGATGCCCAGTGCCCGATACCGTTTTCCCGCAGAAAATTTTCGATCTGGCTTTTAGTGTAACCGGTCAGCGGCCGGAAAATGCGTACTCCGCCGATGATACATTCCTGCCGGATCGAGGTCAATCCGGAAACATTTGAGCCGCGCAGCAACCGCAAAAACATATTTTCCACCCGGTCATCAGCATGATGCCCCAAAAGCACCACCGCCCGGGGATCATCACCGGCAAGTTCACGGAATTTCGCCATTCTGGCCTCTCTGGCCCGGGCTTCCAGATTGCTTCCATCGGGAATATCCAAATCAATTTTAAGAAATTTCACACCGAGTTCACCGGCGAACTTCTCCGCGTTGGCGGCTTCACGATCTGATTCCGCCCCCCTTAAATGGTGATTGAAATGCACCGCAGTCAACTCAAACTGATACTCTGCCGCCCCCCGGGCCGCCAGCAGCAAAAGCGCAGTGCTGTCTGAACCTCCGGAGTAACCGGCAAAGAGTTTGAAGTTGCGAAAGCGTGAAAAAATTGAGTAATCCATTTGCATTTATCCCTTATATGCTTTATAATATAGCGTTGTCGCGCCGTTATGCAACATTCCGGATGCAGAACTTTAAACTTTTTGGAGTAAAAATCATGGCTTATATCGTCGCCGCCACCGGCAATAAACACAAATTGGAAGAATACGCCCAACTGCTGGCTGACCAGAATATCCAGTTGAAATCCCTCAACGATTACCCGAACTACCCGGAACCGGAGGAAAACGGTTCCTCATTCAAAGAAAATGCTGAAATCAAAGCTCTGGCCGCCAGCAAATACTGCGATGTACCGGCCTTTGCCGATGATTCCGGTCTGGAAGTCGAAGCCCTCGACGGCCGTCCGGGCATCCACTCCTCCCGCTACGCCGCCACCGATGCCGAAAGGATCGCCAAACTGCTCAAAGAACTGGAGGGCAAAGAAAACCGTCGTGCCAGATTCGTCTGTGTCATCGCCATCGCCGCCAACGGAGAAGTTATCGAAACTTTTGAAGGTGAAGTCACCGGAACCATCCTCGAAGCTCCGCGGGGAGAGAACGGCTTCGGCTATGATCCGGTCTTTCAGCCTGACGGTTTTGACAAAAGCTTTGCCGAGTTGACTCAGGAAGAAAAGAACCGGATCAGCCACCGGGCAAACGCCTATGCCAAAGCGGTGGAATTTGTCGAAGACGAAATGTCGATTCTGGATGACGATTTCTGAAAAATGGATCTTTCACAGCGCATCATCCGCACTGCCGTCGACTGGAGCGGAGCCGGATTACTGCTGGCCGACTATCTGGCCGGCCGGTTCACCTACCGTTCCAGGGATGAGTGGTGCCTGCGGATCATTTCCGGCGAAATCACCCTCAACGGTCAAACAGTTTCACCGGAAACTCTCCTCGCGCTCCACGACCGGATCGAATACCGTCCCGGTGACATTGCCGAACCTCCGGCGGATTTGAATTACCGCACCGTTTATGAAGATGAAAAAATTCTGGTGATCGACAAACCCGGCAATCTGTGCATGCACCCGGCCGGACCGTTTTTCAAACACACTTTATGGCATCTGCTCTCAACCAGATACGGCACGATCCACTTCGTCAACCGGCTTGACCGGGAAACCAGCGGAGTGCTGCTGGCCGCAAAAGACCCCAAAAGTGCCAGGCTTCTCAGCAAAAACATCTCCGCCAAACGCTATCAGGTGATCGTACACGGTACTTTCCCGGATGAGTTGGAAGCTCGCGGTTTTCTGCAAAATGCCAATTCCATCATCCGTAAAAAACGCCGTTTTGTCCGGGAAATGCCGGATGCCCCCCCCTTTGAAAGTGCCGCAACTTACTTCCGCAAAGTGGCATCATCCGGTGAATTATCTCTGCTTGAAGCCACTCTTTTTACCGGCCGGATGCATCAGATACGGGCCACGCTGTTTTCATTGGGATATCCGGTGGCCGGAGACAAACTTTACGGGCCGGACGAAAAATTCTACTTGAAACAGCGAAGCGGTGAATTATCTGATGCCGACCGGAAAAAACTGTTGATTTCCCGGCAGGCCCTGCACTCGGCTTTTCTGGAATTCACCCATCCGGAAACGGCAGAAAAATGCTCTTTCACTGCCGCATTGCCCGCTGAAATGTCGCAACTTATTTTCAAGAAAGGATATTGAATAATGGAAGAACAGGAAGAAAAACTTTCACCGGAACTCCGGGAAAAACTTCTGGAAGTTGAGCTGGCCGCCGAAACAGAAGCCCGCAAACTTCCCCGTTTTGACAAACAAAAAGCACTGCTTATCGGCTTGTTTTCTCTGGGATTGGGCTTCACTCTCGGCATCGCGCTGCGGGCCGGAGTGGTAAAAGCACTGGTATTCGGCATTTTCACCGGATTGGTCGGTTTCACGACCGGCGGATTCCAACGCCCGTTGAAAAAGAAATGAAAAAGCTCTGCAGAGTGCTGCTGACCGGCTGCAGCCGCCGGAACCATCCCAAAGCCGCCAGAAAAGTTTCACGCCGGATGATGGTGATCTGCCCATGACCGAAATTGCTTTCAACGCCGGTACCCTGACCATTTCCGGAACAGAAAAGTTACCGGATTCCGTAAAAATGCTGACCAGATTCGACCCGCGCTGCAACTTGCTGCGGGCCAGAAGTTGTGACTATGCCGCCATTATCATCGCATTGATCCGGGAAAAAATCCCATTCTGCGACCGGGCCAAAAATTATGCCAAACTGCAGAATTTCACCATCCGGGAAAAGATCACCCCCCGGCCGCATCAACAGCAAGCCATGCAGCAGTGGATCGCCGCCAACTGCCGGGGAGTGGTATCCCTGCCGACCGGAGCCGGAAAAACCATTCTGGCAATGATGGCGATCGAATATCTCCGGCGACCGGCATTGATTCTGGTGCCGACCATCGATCTGCTCACTCAGTGGTGCACAACCATCGAACATTTTTTCAATGTTCCGTGCGGCATGCTCGGCGGCGGCAGTCACCGGATCACCGATATTACCGTCAGCACCTATGATTCAGCTCTGCTCAATATCGAATTCATCGGTGACCGTTTCGCTCTGCTGATCGCCGATGAGTGTCACCATCTGCCTTCACCGGAAAACCGCCTCACCGCTTCAATGGCCATTGCGCCATTCCGCCTCGGCCTCTCTGCCACCCCCGAACTGAATGAAGAATATACCGCCGTTTTGCACGATCTGATGGGCAAATTATGCTGTAATATTTCCATCGGTGAATTGACCGGCAGGATATTAAGCAACTACCGGATCGAAAGGATCAGAGTAGCCCTTTCAGAAAAAGAAACCGCAGAATACCAGCACCACCGGGCCGTTTATACCGCTTTTCTGCGCCGGGCGGCCATTGACTTTACCCGGAAGAATGCCTGGAGCGAATTTCTCATCGCCTGTGCCCGTTATCCCGGCGGCAAAGCGGCATTGCAGTCATTCATGATCCAGCGGCACATCGCCCGGGCCGGAGAAGCCAAACTGGGGATGATCGAAAATATTCTGCGCCGTCACCCCGGCGAACGTACCATTATTTTTACCGCCGACAACGATGCGGCTTATGCCATCGGCCGCCGCTTCGTATTGCCGGTGCTTACCCACCATACCAAAGCCGCCGAAAGAAAAGAATTCCTCGATTTTTTCCGGCAGGGGAAATATCCGGTTTTAGTCACCAGCAAAGTACTCAACGAGGGGGTGGATGTACCGCAGGCTTCGGTCGGCATCGTCGTTTCCGGCAGCGGCAGTGTCCGTGAACATGTTCAGCGGCTGGGCCGGATACTGCGCCATGCCGAAGGCAAAGATCAGGCAGTTCTTTATGAATTGGTAAGTGCCAACACTTCTGAAGAGGCGATCAGCGACCGCCGCCGGGAACATTCCGCTTACCGCCGGAGATCATCATGCTGAAAAAAGAACACTTGCTGTACCGGATATCTGCTCCGGATATCAAACCGAAACTGATCGATCCGGCTTCACCGTTTCTGCTGGATACGGCGGCCGGGTTGATCGGCATTTATTCCGGTGCGGCGGAAGCTGCGATGCCGCGCCGGGAACTTGAGGAAATGACCTCCGGATTCATCCGCAGTAATCCGGATTTGAAAGTTGCTTCCGGCTTGAATAAACTGCTGCTTGACCGGTGTGACTTCACCGCTCCGGCACAGCTCGACTATCCGGATTTCCGCAAAGAGTGCTTTCTGCGGGCCGCACTTCTCCTTGGCCGGAGAGAGTTCCAAATGGAAGAGATCGGAAAAATCCCCGGAAACACCGACCTTTACGGCGACTTGCCGGAGTGGGAAAAATTGACCGCTTTTTCACCGCTGTCTGCCGAAAATCTGCTTCACCGCTACAATCTGGCTCTGGCCCAGGGCCTGCTGTTTTACGCCACCTCGCTGACCGTCACCCTGAAATCCCCTGATCCGGCGGAACTGCGTAAATTTTTCAAAGCCGTCAAATTTTTCCGGCTGCTGGCCCACTTTTCATCCGCCGGCAAAGATCTTGTCAAAGTGGAAATTTCCGGCCCTTACGCCATATTCGGAGCTACCGGGAAATACGCATTGAATCTGGCCAATATCCTGCCGGCGATCGTCAAATTGAACAACTGGAAACTTTCAGCGGTATTGAAATTCAAAGAACGGCAGCTGACGATGAAACTTTCCGATAAAAACCGTCTGGTTTCCCATTACCGGGAACTGGCGGGGTTCATCCCGCCGGAAATCCGGCTCTACCACCAGAGTTTCAACGACAAACAGCAACAGTGGCAAATCATCGGTGATGCCCCGTTTATCGATGGCGGGAAACAGGAGATCGTCTTCCCGGATCTCTCATTCATTTCCCGGGAAAGCGGCAACATTTTTCATGTGGAATTGTTTCACCGCTGGCACGCCGCACAGCTTACCCGCCGGATCGCCATGCTGACGGAACATCCGGAATTGCCGCTGCTGTTGGGGATCGACCGGGCATTGGTCAAAGATGAAGCCGCTTTTGATTCACTCTTTGCCCATGCTCCGCAGATCAGGGAAAAATGCTGGCTGTTCCGGGACTTTCCGGGAGTAACTGCCACCGTTAATGCATTGAAAAAGGCGGAAAAGGCGTTACAGCGAACCGAATGAATACACTCCGATAGCTGCGAGCATCACCAGTGCCGCAACCGCCCGCCTGATCCACATCGATGCCGGAATAGTGGAATCCAATGCCGCCAGACCCAAACCGGGCAGAAGCATGCCGATCAATACTGAAAAGATCCCTCTGGTCGCCAGGATCACATTGCCGAATACCGGCTGCAAAAACGCAAAACAGCAAAGCAAAAGTACTTGAGACCCCAGCCACAGTAATGCATAAGGCCATGCTTTTTGCACTTCTCCGACAGATGGTCTCATCCACAGCCACGCCGGAGATACGATCAAACCCAGTACCCCGTAAATCATCGGAACCACCGCCACTGCACTGCGCAGCTTGTGCCATTGAGTATATTCATGCACCTTGACCACCAGACCGGTTTCCAGCATATCCACACAGGAGTAACAGCAGAGCGTGACCAGCAGCAGCAGCCAGCCCTGAATGGAACTTTTCCCGGAACCTGACCAGTTGAATATCATCGCCGCCATCGCCGCCAGCAGCACCGCCGCGATCTGCATCCAGTTGAGCACGCCGCCGGAAAGAATGAAAATCAATGACAATACTACGATTTTCAGCCCCAGCAGCGATGAGACCCGGCTGGCTTCAAAGTAGCGCATTGAACCGAAAAATGCTCCCTGTCCCAACAAAAAAAGTGTACTGGTCAAAAGTATCTGCCCCAGATAACTCCAGATATCCGGAACCATGTCAAACGGAAAAAGCCACCAGACAAACGGAATACTTACCAGCATCATCACCACGGATGAAATCACCAGCAAACGCACCGGACTTTTGTACCGCAATAAAAATCCGGCACTGAAAAGATATCCGGCACAATTTATCAGTGCGGCGGCAAATCCGCTCAACATTCCCATCAACATAACTCAGTTATCCTCCCACAACTCTCTTTTGCCGGATGCTTCCAGCACATTTTCCAACTCATCTGTCAGCCGGTCAAAGAAATCATATCCCGACATATTTTCCAACTCATCGACCGTCATAAACTGCACCTTGCCGCCGGATGGCTGATTCGGCACCAGAAGTGCGATCATCTTGTATGGCGCAGTCAAATCCAGCACCGCCTTGTAAAATCCATCCGGAATGGCGATCCGGGAGTTTCCCAGCCGCTCATCCTCTCCGGCGAAATACGGTCCGGTAACAACGTACAAAAACTCCTCCCGCAAGGCCCAGGTGCGCACCGTATTTTCCACAGAAAGCCACACCCGGCGGTTGCATTCCGGAAATTGCGGAGAAATATTGGTCATATAAAAGCTCTCTTTCATCGCCGGCAGAGCATAGGCCATATCCGCCGCCGGAGCCAGATGTCCGCGGTCATAACCGCTGTGACGGTAATCCCCCGGCTGTACAGCATCCGGCACCCGTGGATCTGCAAAAAAACTGCTGCTTCTTGCGGCAACCGGATGGCGCAGATTTTCCCCGCTTAAAATATAGCTCACCCACAAGGCCTGACGGCGGGATGAATCATAACCCAGAGTAAACCCGGAATATTCCAGCACCATGTCGCTCCGGCACGGATGACCGAGCGCATCATGGCGATATTCACCATCGAGCAATCCCGGCTTGACTGAACAGCCGCACAGCCAGAATAGTGCCGCAAAAAGTAAAGCCGGCAAGTGCCTGCAAAATTCGTTGATCATTTTTTTCCGGCGGCCACCCCTCCATCAATCGATATGATATTGCCGGTAATTTCACCGCAGCTCAAAAGAAATTTGACCATTTCAGCGATATCAGCGGCTTTGACCGGCCGCTTCAAGGGGATCTGCTGTAAAATTTTTTCCATCCGCGATTCCGGAGCCCATGGCGGCGGCAGAACCGGCCCGGGAGCAACGGCGTTGATCCGCAGATTTTTCCGGGCCCATTCCAAGGCAAGAGATCCGGTCAGTTTATTAAGATCACATTTACTCTGCCAGTATGCTCCGGAACCGGGCAGAAGCGCAAAGGCATCAGTGATATTCACTGCCGCCCCCTCATCCAGAGATTGACTGGAAAAATATTCCAGAAGCCGCTTGGGAGCAAGATAATTGACCTGCCGGTAAATTCCGGCGGCGTTGAGATCTTCCGGTGATCCCGGACGGAAGAACAGGGCTGCCGAATTGACCAGTAATTCAAATCGTCCGGCCTTTTCGATCAACCTCTCCACCTCGCCCGGCACCGCAAGATCCGCCGGTATCACCGTGTGACCGCTGCCCGGCAATGCGGCAGCCAATTTTTCAGCTTCGTGATACGATGTGTTGCAGTGAATTATCACCCGGCATCCGGCGGCGGCCATTTTCCGGGCAATTTCCGCTCCGATCCGTTTGGCGGCCCCGGTGATCAAAATCCGCTTGTCCGACAAATCCATATAAACTCTCCATTACCGAAAACAGTTGAAATTATCCCGCCTATAAAATATCATATTTATGCGGTAATTTCAATGTCGGAATGTGATTCATCGGCAGTTTATAACAGAAACCGGTATAAAATCGCAAGAAAAAGCTCCTTCGACAGTTTGTGACAGAATTGAAACTGTTGTCAAATGCATAAAAAAAGTTTTCAATGGACGACATGGACTGAATGGACACAATGGACAACTTTACACAATAATGCCGGAAAGTCCATCAACTCCACCAACTCCATCAAATGCCGATTTTTGACAAAAACGAAATTTCAAGCGGGAAATCATTATAAACTTCTGTCACAAACCATCGATGAGGCAAAAAACCGTCTTATTCTTCGCAACTTGCAAATGTTAAACAACTTGCAGCTTAAAATTCTGCTCCGCAATGCGGGAGATGCTAACGGCATAACAAGATAACACCAATTTGTTACTTTTTCAAGTCTGCAAATATAACCTTTTTCCTCTATCAGTACGGTTATATAATTTTTCTGAAAAAACTTGAATTGTAGATATTATGCTGTATATTATATATCGTAAATAACGGATAACGGATATTATAATGACCGATATTGATTTGATCGCTCCGTCTGATGTGATGCAGAGGACGGCACAGCGTGCCAAAGCATTGCGTTTGGAGCAGAATATCACCCAACAGGAGCTTGCCGACAAAGTCGGT
>JAFVZS010000104.1 GCA_017508015.1 Lentisphaeria bacterium | reverse complement strand
TAGGTGGCTGTTAACCACTTGGTTCCTGGTTCGAGCCCAGGTGCCGGAGCCATTTTCATTTTAAACAAATGAAAAATGGCGACAAACCGCAGGATCGGCAGATTGTGAAAGCAATCTGCATTTTTTGTGTCATCAAAAAATAACCAAAGTCCCCGCAGGGGTGGTTCGACAACGCGAAGCGGTGTGCGTAGCGAAGCGTGGGCAGCCCAGGTGCCGGAGCCATTTTTATTTTAAACGAATGAAAAATGGCGATAAACCGCAGGCGGGGGGCTGTTGCAACCCATTCCACATAATTTAACCCGTCCAAATTTTTGGGGTCACATCACCAGAGGGATATCTGCGAGAGGATCGGCGATGAGGTAAGGCATTTCCTCGTGAACGAGGGCTCCGGCGGAAATTGTATGCGGATCAAGTTTGAGATATTTCAATTCCGCTTCGGCAAGGAGAGTACCGTCACAGCTGAATATCTGCGACTGGATGAGAGCGAAACGGCGGCTGTCGCGGATCAGTTCGCCGCGAGAGATGAGATTTTCCCCGTATGGAACCGGTTTGCGGAAACTGGTTGTCAGGCTCATGGTCACTCCGAAATCATCTTCGCATCCGTGTTTTGACCACATGGCGCGCAGCCCCATTTCATCCAGCATGGCGGTGATCATGCCGCCGTGTACGCGTCCGGGGTAGCTTTGATGATTGACTGAAAATTGAAAAATGCTCATTACGCAACCATCCGCCATATTGTAAAAAGGAGCTTTCACTCCGGCGGGATTGTCCAGTCCGCAAATGATGCACATCCTGCTGTTTCGCTGTCTGCTGATTACTTTCATATAAAACAGATCCTCCCTGAATATAATGTACCATTATTTTCCATATTGTCAACTGGCTGTTGAGACAATTATGACAGCATAACACGTTTTTGATTATTTTCTGGTGAAATCAACCAAAAACACCAGTTGCAACTGATTTCAGGTTCATCGACGGTTGGTGACAGAAACAGGCAGAGAAATATAAAAACAGAAATACTGAATTGAAAAAGGCCGGAATCGCCCCTATTGTTTTATAGCGAAAAAAAACAGTAGGAGATAAGCAATGCCGGTCAATCTCTGCTATACACAGAAAGTTCGTGGATTTCAACAGGAAAAAGTAAAATACTCTTCAAAAAGTGTTGAAATCCGTCTGAAACGTACCAAACGTCAGAAATATGAGGTTCTGCGACAAACCGTCAAAGAGGCTTAATAATATTTGGGAGCCTCACATTCAGGGCACCCCATCGCAGTCGGGTAGTGCCATTTCGTTCCGCCACATTGCATACAACTGACTTTCACACAATCTATGGCGACCCCCAGTCCGCCGCACCAGGCACAAAAAGCCGCCGGAAAATATTCCGGCGGCGGAAAACTGCTTAATTGAGCAGTGAACCGGTCAATTCGCTGACCGATTTCATCCCGTGACGGTCACAGTATTCATCAATGAACCGGATCACTTCCAGAGGAGTAAACGGATCGACAAAGTTGGCGGTTCCCACCGCGACGGCAGTGGCACCGGCGATCATGAATTCCACCGCATCGGCACCGCAGGAGATCCCGCCCATGCCGATAATGGGGATTTTTACCGCCTTATAAACTTCATTGACCATGCGGATGGCGACCGGTTTGACTGCCGGGCCGGAAAGACCTCCGGTACGGTTGGCAAGTTTGGTACGCCGGGTCTCGATATCGATCGCCATTGCCGACAGCGTATTGATCAGCGAAACGGAATCACTGCCGCACGCTTCGGCGATGCGGGCGAATTCGGCAATGCTGGTCACATTGGGGCTGAGTTTGGTGATCAGCGGCATGGTCGTTGCGTTGCGGACGGCGGAAATCACCTGTTCGGCAAGTTTCGGATCAGTACCGAATGCGGCACCACCGGCTTTGACGTTGGGGCAGGAGATATTGATTTCCAAAGCAGTGATATCATCTTTGGCTTCAGCTTCCAGTCTGGCGGCGACTTCCGCGTACTCTTCGGCGGTTTTGCCCCAGATATTGACAATGACGGCGGCCCCGGTTTTTTTCACTCCGGGCAGATAGTGTTCATCGTGGAGAAACTTATCCACTCCGGGCCCTTGCAAACCGATGGCGTTGAGCATACCTCCGGTAACTTCCGCCACCCGCGGAGTGGGATTACCGTCAGATGGAACGCTTCTGATGCCTTTTACAACGATCGCTCCGAGTTGGGAAATATCGTAAAACTGGGAATATTCCAAGCCGTATCCGAAGGTCCCGGAAGCGGTCATTACCGGATTTTTAAGCTGGAATTTGCCGAAATCAACTTTAAGATCAGCCATGATATCACTCCGTATAAATATCTGCAAGTTTGAATACCGGACCATCCGCACAACTGCGGGCGTACATCCATTCTCCCGGGTGGGCGTGATCGTTGACTTTGACCACGCATCCGAAACAGGCACCCACACCACAGCACATGATGTGATCGACGCTCAATTCGCCATCCAGAGCTTTTTCACGCAGAAGTCTGGCCAGAGCCATCAGCATCGGGTGCGGGCCGCAGCCGTAGAAGAAGAGTTTTTTCCCTTTGTACTCTTCCAGAAGTTCCGGGAAAAGATCGGTGACCCGTCCTTTGATGCCCTCTGAACCGTCGTCGGTGGCGACTTTTACCTGAAATCCGGCTTTGGCGTACTCTCCGGTCAACAGCAGATCATTTTTACTGCGGGCACCGAGCAGCAGGACACCGCCGTTTTTGCTGCGGCGGGTAAGCATATAAGTTGCCGCCGCTCCGTATCCGCCGCAGACTGCCACTGGAATAACATCCTCTGCCGGATCGGAAAAACCTTTGCCGCAGGGACCGAGAATATCGCATACCGTTCCTGACGGAAGTTCCGAAAGAGCCTGTGTGCCTTTGCCAACGACTTTGTAAACGATGGTAAGCTGACCGTTTTCAGCGTCGTGGATGCTGAATGGGCGGCGGAGCATATTATCCAGACGGTTGTCGATGCGGATGTGGACAAATTGCCCGGGATTGCTTTGCTGTGCGATTTCCGGAGCGTCAAAGACAGCACGGAAGTAGTCGCCATGCATACGGGCGTTACTGATGATGGTACAGTTTGACATATTTTTCCTCAATTCAAATATGGATTGTGTTTCTTTTCAAAACCGATGGTGGTCTCTTCGCCGTGACCGGGCCAGACGGTCAGATCATCGGGTAAAGAGAGCAGATTTTTAGTGATGGAATTGATCAAAGTGGCGTAATCGCCTCCGGGCAGATCGGTTCTGCCGATGGAGCCGTAAAAAATGGTATCTCCGGCGATAAGGAATTTTTCTTTGCCGTCGTCAAAGAGAAAACCGCTGCCGCCGGGGGTATGGCCGGGCAGAGCGATGACGGTGCAGTTGGTTATCGGCTCAAACGCGGTAACTTCCGGCAGATCACCGGGGTGATCGAAGTACGGAGCAATGGCGTTGGCTTTGCTCCGGTACATACCGTGATCACCGGGAGCAAGTTCAGCCTTTGCGATATTCAGAGCTTGGGCAACTTTTCCGGC
>JAFVZS010000012.1 GCA_017508015.1 Lentisphaeria bacterium | reverse complement strand
GGGGAGATATATTCCACGATATTGCTCATGTCATCCAGATTTTTTCCGGTCACAGCGATCCGGTCATTGAGCAAGCGGTAGTAACGGTACATCGGTTCAGCGGCAGGGCCGTAAAGTCCACGGCAGAACCGCATGGTCAATGCTTTGACATCCTGATCCGGTTCCCAGGCCAGAGTGATCCGCAAATATTCAGTCAGTGGACTCGGATAAAGCCCCTCATTGAAAAATCCCGCCAACTTCAAACGGCTGTATTCTTTCACATCCTGTGCCAGAATATCATCGTAAGGATGGAGCCAATTGGTGTAAAAGACTTTCACCCCCATATCTCTGGAAACAATCTGACCGGGATAGGCCTCTGCCCAGTTTTTCAATCTCTGATAGAAAGGAGCATTCACCGGATCAGTGATCGGCCGGGCATAATTGCGGTCATTGTAACACACCCAGATATAGACATTTTTCGCAACCCGGAATGACGGCATATCCTCGTGATTGCCGTAGGCATTGATTTTCAGTTTCACATCCGGATATTCCCTGCGGAACACTTCTGCCACTTCATTGACAAAACGGAAAACCTGATCGCTTCCGGTCGCTCCGTAAGCCTGACACAATTCACATTCGCAATAACCGCCGCCGTCATTGGCTTCCAGCGGCAGAAGTCCGGTTGACGGATAACGTTTCATATAAGCCAGCATATTACTGATAAAATGCTGACGCAGTGCGGCATTGCCGATGCACAACTGGCTCTGGCTCCACCACGGCGGCCCAGTCGGAGCCGGAGGAGTACGTTTGCCGTCAAGCAGCGGATTCCACTCCGGGTGTTCATTCAAAGCGGCTCTTCCCGCCCAAAACGCCCAGCAATGTGAACCGAATGAGGGTCTGATCCCATGGGCCAGCATTGCTGAAAGTTGCAGCGTTCCCGGCGGATTTTGCGAGCGTGAACGCCAACCGGAAAAAGCCATCCAACGGAAAAGACGGTTGTAATCTCTGGGAAAATTGTGCAGATTACGCACATTGAAATACGGTTTTTTCACCAGATCGATATCGTCAACTGCGACCGTCTTTCTTTCCGGTATTTCCAGCCACATTTCATCCATATAGGGCCAGAAAATGCCCTGATCACGCAAAAATGCGTAGACTGCCATCAACGTTCCGAATTCACCGCCGCCGGTAAGGGTCAGCGATTTGCCGTCGCAGAATATTTTGATCTGATCGACCTCAAATTTATCCGTTTCAAAGCCGATAAAAACCGGATTGGAAGCATTGATATTGGTCGTTACCGGCAAAGTTGCACCGCTCATCCGGGAGATAAAATCATTCAATTCATCGGCCGCATATCTGATTATTTGCGGAGCATTTTCCGGAATGACGATATTGGCATTGGCTTTGCCATCCACAGTCAGTTGAAACCCGGCCGACAAAACTGTGCAAATCAGACAAAATACAAGTGTGACGATTCTTTTCATAAACGATGTCCTTCATATCAGGGATAGATGAATGGGGCTTTGTAACCGTTATCCGCTCCTTTATGATAAACGATCGGAGTATCCATGACATGACCATCAAGCAACGCCACATTGACCCGGCTCATGCCGGAGTGCCGCCAGCCGAAGTAATTGACCACACTGTTGGTATAGGTCGTCGCCTTGGCATTGGGGTTGGGCAAATAAAACTTCTCACTGGCATCGACAAAAAGCATGATCGATGAAGCGTGGGCGATGGAATCACCCTCTTTGACATTGCGGAGATTGTACTTCTCACTCATGGCATAACTGGTAAATTTTTCACCGTATGAATCGGCCGTTTGCCACTGGGTCTTGGTATCTTCACTGGGACAGACAAAAACTTCACGATCATGGATCTGCCGGTCGTAAAGCATCCACGCCCAAGTCAAACCGTTGGCCCCGTTGTTTTTATTGACACTCATGGTCATACCGTCATGATCGTCGGTGTATTGCAAAAATGCCATACCGAGTTGTTTGAGATTGCTGATGCAACTGGCACTGCGGCCGCGTTCTATGGCACTATTCAATGCCGGTAAAAGAATTGCCGCTAACATGGCTATACTGGCAATAACCACGAGCAATTCTATCAAAGTGAATGCGCTCTTGGGAAGAGGGGAAAAACTTCATTTCACGGGAAAAGAGGTTTTTCCCC
>JAFVZS010000103.1 GCA_017508015.1 Lentisphaeria bacterium | reverse complement strand
GGCGGGGGTCATCTTCCAGCAGCACCTTTTCGCCCCAGGTTTTACCCTCATCGCGGCTGATTGCCATGGCAAACGGGGTGCGGTCCCATGAATCTTCCGGTACGATCTTCACGCCCCACCGGGGGTCGCCGTCGCTCCAGATACCGATCAATTTGCCGTCGGCCGGATCACGCTTGACAGATAACGGGGTCACGGTGCAGGGAAATGGTTTCCACGGCAGGGCCTGACTCCAGGTCTCGCCCTGATCGGATGAATAACAGTGGTACTGGCAGAGCAGATCGGTGCGCATCCACATCAAAATCCGGCCGTCACTCAATTCGACGACTCCCGGCTCCTGCATACCGGTCATACTGCCGTTGACCGGGAAGACCGCACCGGGGAAACCATACCAGTTTTCGCCGTCATCATCCGAATAGATGATCGAAGTTATCCGGGGCAGGAAATCGTTGCCTTTGGGGGTGTCAACTACCACGGTGCGCCAGACCGGAGCGATGATCCGGCCGCTTTTCAACTGGATCATGCGGTCATTATTCATACCGGTACGGTTGGAAAAGGTGGACATCAATTTGATTTCGCTCCACGTTTTGCCCTCATCGTCAGAGTAACGGCAGACCGGGATCAAACTGGAATACGTTTCACCGGGCAGGAACTTTTCTGACAGACAGGAGATCACTATCCGGCCGGAATGCAGTCGCAGAAACGATACCGACATCACATTTTTACCGCCGGTTTCATTGGTGAACATGGTTTCCGGTTTGCTCCAGGTGATTCCGTCATCATTTGAATAACAGCAGGCGATTTCGCAATCGGCATGATCTTCCTGCGTTTTGCCGGTGTAACGGGAATAGGCAAAAAGGATCCTGCCGTCATTCAAGGTTACAAAAGAGCCCTCGGAGTTGCGGGGATTGTTTTCACCCGACTCAAACAACCATTCACTTCTGGACATGGCATTTTCTTTCCATCTTAATTTTTCTGACTCAAATGGTACGTCAACCTGCCGCACATTTTTACTGCCCTGCGCTCAAATGTTGCGCAAATAAATTGCGCAACTTCGCTGTCGGCAGGTGGTGTCGTTTATATTTCGCCGCCCGCACGGCGGGTCGCGGTACAGGGCGACTCCATCTTCCCCGGCCCAAGGCGGATGTATCTCGTGTCGGCGAGACACTGCCTTATTCTGCTGTGGTGAGGTCGATCAGCCGCGGATTGCGGAATTCGACGGCCTCGTTATCCTTCAACCCGGCAACTCCCATCTGGAAATAGAGCAGTTTGCAGTTTTCCGGAGCCACAATGCGGATCGTGAGCGTTTCCCATTCGCCGCGCTGTTTGCTGCGCATCTGCACCACTTTTTCCTGTCCCGGAGCCCGCATCCACGCATTATTCACCGCCCGGAATGAGGCACTCAGACTGGCTGAACCGGTGATTGCGGGGCTCTTGGGACGCACTTCGACTGAGAGCATATATTCGTGGCCGGCGATCGCCGGAATGCTCGTATGCACAGAACCGCGCAGTTTCACCCCGGTAATGGATACGACACCGTTTTGCCAGATACCTCTGCCCTGATGGTTGATCGCCGTCCAGAACATCCATTTACCCATACCGGCCGCCGGTACTTCCACCAGATTTTGGGCTCCGGCAGCAAGGAAATCCGGGTTGGCCAATTCGATGAATATCCGGTTGGTGCCGGGAAATTGCTGATCCCAGGAGCCCTTAACTTTCGGATGCGGTGATTTGCTCCACCAGCAGCCGGTTTCGCTGTATACCCAGACATATTCATCGGAAACATTCAATGCTCTCTGCAGATTCTGCCGCAGATATTCAGGGAACGGGGTCTGCTCAACTTCCGGTTTGAGATAGTTGTAACAGGGATGTTTGGGGTTGACCATCTCATCCGGATAGATCGGGGCGGCCAACTGGGTCTGAGTGCGGTATTTATTGTAGTTTTCCGCCGCCACCCGGGGCAGGAAAGTGCGGTCAAGGTCGGTACGAAGCTTATCAAATTCGGCATCGGTATTGGCGAAGTAACCGAAATACTCATGCCCTTCGATCATGGTTGCCGTGGCCGGCAGCACATCGTAGACGCCGTTGAAAAAGGAGTGCGACAGCGTGTGGTTGACCTGATCGCCATTGAGATATGTGCCGTTGGAAAAGAGGAAAAGGCAGAGCAGTTTGATATCGGGGTTGGCTCCGAAAACGGCACGGCCCCATTCGCGGCCTCTCTGACGGGCCTTGGCAATGGCTTCACCGTGGCTGTGACCGGGATAACGCCGCCAGATCTGGCCGCCGTATTCTTCCGGGTCAAAGACGATACCGGTCATGCCGCACTCTCTGGTGATGCGTGCGAGAATCCCGTAATTGTTGCAGATCGCCGCCCAGTAGGCATCATCGAACCAATCCATATCCTTTGCCGGGGTCATGGTGGTGTAGATGAAATTATCAGTGAAACGGTTGAACTTCAGATTTTTGTATTTGGCGATCTGACCGGCGAACCACTCATACTGCCACACATCTCTGGTAATGATGGCGTGGGCATGGACTTCACCGGCTCTGCCCTCAACGCCGGGTTTGCGGCCGATGAAGCGGACGGTGATACCATTGATGGGGGCTTCGGATTCCATGCGGGCGAGGTTTTCAACGAGGTAGTCGACGGAAGGATTCGACCAGCTCATGTCGATAATTTTTTTCTTTTTGGGAGTCCAGGGATTTTCCACCGGAGCGGCGAGACAAATTCCCGAAAAAATGAGCACAAGTGTGGCAAAGAGAGATTTTTTCATAGCAGTTTATACCAAGGGGGTTGTAATGGATAACTGTTTGCACTTCAAAGGTTTTTGAAGTGCAAACAGTGCCGGGGCAAATCAGTCGGCAAGTTCGAGGAATTGCGGATGCTGGAATTCGATCACTTCTCCGTTGAGCAATCCTTTTACACCGAGCATGTATGAGGCGTGCACGGCACCTTCCGGGGCGGTGATCAAAAAGACCATCTCTTCCCAGTTGCCGCTTTTGAGCGGCTGGATGCGGATCTCGCGGCGCAGCGGCAGGAACTTATTCTGCGCATCGCGGAAAGCCACGCCCAGATAGATGAATCCGTTATTCTGCGGTGAACGGCTTCTGGCCTCCACCCGGAGCAAATAACGTTTGCCGGCTTTGACTGCCACGCGCTGATTGACACAGGAGTTGCTCTGCGGGCCGGTGATATAGGCTTTGCCGTCTTTCCAGCCGGAAGTGCCGTTGGGGTTTTTGACATTCTGCCGCCAGAAGTTCCACAATCCGGGCTCTTTGACCGCCGGATCGGCATTCAACTGCGGGATCATCAGGATATTTTTGGCATTGGTCAGATCAAGTGCGGTGATGGTGCGCATCTCATTGAAAATACCGTTGATACCGGGGAATTGCTGTTCCCAGCTTTTGGCAGCTTTCGGATGGGGCGAACCGCTCCACCAACTGCCTCTTTCGCTGTAAAACCAGACATATTCATCGGAAACGCACATGGCATTCCACAAGACCTGACGGATGAATTCCAGTCTGGGCAGTTTGTCGATTTCCGGAACCAGATACTGGTGGAAAGAGGCATTGACTCCGGTGAGCGCATCCAGATAGAGGGGAGCTGCCAGCTGGACCTGGGTGCGGTATTTTTTGAAGTTATTCGCCGAAACACGGGAAAGGAAAGTGTGATCCACATCGTATCTCAACTGTACGAAACAGTCACGGTTTTTCCCGAAGTAGCCGAAATACTCATGACCGTCGATCATGGTCGCCGTGGCGGGCATCACATCCATCACCCCGTTGTAGAATGAGTGGATAAGGGTGCTGGCTTCCGCATCGCCCATGATGAATGTGCCATGGGAAAAGAGGAAAAGGCAGAGGATTTTGACATCGGGGTTGGCGGTAAAGACGGCCCGGCCCCACTCCTGACCTCTCTGACGGGCTTTGGTGATGGCGGCGGCCCTTTCACTGCCTTTGTAGTTGCCCCAGATTTTGCCGCCGTACTCCTCGGAGTCAAAGACGATACCGGCCATATCACACTCTTTGGAAATGCGCGCGAGAATCCCGTAATTGTTGCAGATCGCCGCCCAGTAGGCATCATCGAACCAATCCATATTCCTTGCCGGGGTCATGGTGGTGTAGATGAAATTATCAGTGAAGCGGTTGAACTTCAGATTTTTGTATTTGGCGATCTGACCGGCGAACCACTCATACTGCCACACATCTTTAGTGATGATATTGTGGCAGTGGACATCACCGGCTTTGCCCTCCACGCCGGGTTTGCGGCCGACGAAGCGGACGGTGATACCATCGACCGGGGATTCCTGTTCCATACGGGCGAGGTTTTCCACCAGATAATCGACGGAGGGATTCGACCAGCTCATGTCGATCAATTTTTTCCGCGGCGGGCGGTAGGGATTTTCCACTGCGCCGTTGGCAAATGCCGACAGCGCGATTCCTGCCGCCAGTGCGGCTGAAAACATTTTTTTCATGATAGCAAACTCTTTTTTAGAAATTATTTAGTATATTCTTCCGGATGGGCGGCGTAAACCTTGCCGACACCATTGATGTCAAAAGTATAGAAATTGGTTGACCAATAACGACTGCTTGTCAGAGCTTCAACCTGATTGCTGCCGACGTGTCCATCCCAATATGCCGTATTGGCGTTTTTGGCGTGGCGGAAGTGGAAACCGGTCCAATTGACAGCACCACGGATACAGTGATATTGTAAATTTGAGGAGTTTCTGCTGTCACCAAGGAAAAAGTATTCAGAAGGGTGGGCAATGTCTTTGGCGATCAGATGCCGGACAGTACCGACACTGACTACATTTACGGCACCTTCATCACACGCACCATAGGTCAGATTTTGATAAGGATATGTCGTATTGAACATTTGCTGACGGGTAAATGAACCTACCGCTCCCGGTTCCAGACTGGGGCAGAATAACTGCGCTCCGGGATTGATGTAACCGGCATCGACCATAATATCATTCCAAGTGCCTCTGGCTTTCATGTCGTTGGCATTTTCAGTAATCAACCAAATGCCATTGTTGTCATCAGCATATTGGGAAATTGAAGTACCGTTTTGTTTCAGATTGGAAATACAACTGGCCTGACGGCCGCGTTCACGGGCGGAATTGAGGGCAGGCAGCAGAATAGCCGCCAGAATGGCGATAATTGCGATAACGACCAGCAATTCGATCAGGGTAAAGCCCATGGGCTTTACTTTCTTGATAGAAAGTAAATTACTCATTCTAAAGACCTTTCTTGTTTTTTGAGATTTCATCCTCTTGTTTTTTGATTTGCACTACTCGTTACTGGACACAATATTCATTTTTTTGTTTTAAGTTTGATTCCTCCCTTTTTATCATTTAAGAGCCAATCCAAATGCGGCTTGAAATGTGCTTTCAAAATCGCTGTAAACTCTTCTTCAGTGCCTGATTCCAAAGCATCGCAAAGGTCAAGGTGGGTCATTTTGCCCTGCCGCGGATCACGTTCGGCAACGTCGATCTGATACTTGAATGACATTTCCAATGCTTCCATGAATTGATTGGCCATCACATTGCCGCCGATGGAAAACAACTTGCTGTGAAATGCCACCTCTTCAGCAACGGAATGCTTCAGTGTCGGGGGACCGGCCAATTCGCGCAATTCGGCAATATCCGCCGGTGTCGCTTTGGCATGGACAAAATCCGCCATGCCGATCTCCATGACGATCCGCAAATTCAGAAAATCTTTCCACTCCGTTTCGGAAAAAACTTCCGCCTGTGCCAGTTTATGCACCCCGGCAAAGGCATTGGGCCGGGTGACGATCATGCCCCGGCATTTGCGCGATTCAATCAATCCGTAGGCTTTGAGCCGGGATATCCCTTCACGCACGATATGACGGCTCACATTGAGTTGAGCGGCCAACTCCTCCTCTTTGGGCAGCAGACTGCCCGGAGCAAGATCGTGGCGGCGGATATAACCTAAAAGATTCTGTGCCACATCATCGGCCAATGTTTTTGATTTCAGTGCCTGCAACATTACTTTTTCTCCTCCAGAATCCAGTGAACCAGCTTGATGGAAGTTTTTTCACCGGGTTGATCTATCTCGTAATAAACCGTCAATATCGAGCCGTCGGGCAGCTGGGTCGAGGCCGGATATCCGTGATCGGCATCCGGAGCAAAGGAAAGTTGAAATCTTTCGCTCCAAGTGCGCCCGTTGTCATCACTGATCCGGGCAAATTGTCCATTCGGCTCAAAACGGCAGCTGTAAACCAGCAGTATCCTGCCGTCAGCAAGTGTGTAAAAGTGCGGCGGATAACCGGTAATGCCGGTCGACACCGGTTCGCTCCATGTTCTGCCGCCATCGGTGCTTTCGGAAACTCCCATGATCGTTTCCCGCAGAAATGTCACCAGTCTGCCGTCAGCGCACTCCACACAATATGGTTCACAACCGTATTTATACTTTTCATTTTTCGGGATCGACCCGATCTTATGCCAACTCAAACCGTCATCGACCGATTCGTGGATCTCCACACAGGAAAGATCCGGAGTACAGCTTTTCTTTGCCGCCAGCGGTGCTTCGGCATCCGGGCCGTAGATCGTGCGCCCGACATAGAGCAGACGGCCGTCACGCAATTTGACCGGTCCATGCGGCGTTGACGGAGCCACCCGGAGCAGCGGTCCCCAGGTTTTGCCGCCATCGGTCGAGCGGCGCAGACAACTGCCCAGAAATTTATCCCGGGTCTCATCACTCAATTTTTCAGAAATATGCGCCCATGAGGCCATCGCTTCTTTCACCAGCTCCGGAGATTCGGGAAATACCCACTTCATCACATCCGGATTCTCAAAACCGATGCTGGTGAAGTGGCTGACGATCAAAGTTCCCTGATCCGTTTCCAGAATTCCGGCATCCCGGTCATCCAGCGGCGTATCGGTGATTATTTCCGGGGCACTCCACGTTTCACCGCAATCACTGCTGCGGATCAGCAGCGTTTTGCCGTATGGGCAGCAATGCAAAAGCCGGTCTCCGGAATAGACCACGAGCAATTCGCCGTTTTTCCGGCGGATGATCGTCGGCCACGCCAGATATTTGTCTGCCGCTTTGGCAATGACTTTGGTGGAAATGATCTTTGCTGAATATTCCATATATCAACCCTTATTTGGCGAAAAGATCCTTGCCAAGAATATCCATGGCGATCACCGAAGCGATCGGAGCATTCGTCCACCCCGTGTAAATACTGCCGGCTCCACCCTCAAAACGGTCGCCGCCGCCCCACGCGTTGGCATTGAGGTCAAACATCCCCCGCCAGCACCCGGCAAATTGCGGTTCATCTGAATCATCCTGAATGCTCAGTATCAGTGCTTTGATCTTCTCATAATACGGAGCAAATGCCGGTGCGATCGACTTCAAACTCTGCATCGCCAGCAGTGTCCAATTGGCCGTATAGATCGTATCGACCAGATGTGCGCCGGTCGGTGCTTCGTAGTGTTCGGCAGGCAAATTGCCGTTTTCCTGCATTTTTTCCGCCAGCAGTTTGCCGGATTTTACCGCCATTTCCAGATAGAATGCGTCACGGGTGTAACGGTAGGCCGCACACGATCCCAGACAGGTGTAAGCTTTTTCACTGGGATTGAATTTTTCCATTACCGGCTCAAGATACTCATGATACTGTCTGATGAATGCCGCCGGTTTCCGGTTCGCCGCTTTATCCGCCCGTGCCAGAGCCATACAGGTCAGCGAACCCCAGTGCGGCAGATCCAGACTGCCCAGCCAGTGTTTGCTGTAATCCACCCAGTGACCATCCGGAGTGAGGAATTTTTCCAGCATCACCTTCTGGGCTCCGGCGTGGAGCGAATCGGCCAGCAGCAGTGCCCAGTAACGCATATCGTAACGTTTTTCCAGTTCCGGATATTTTTCTCCGATCTCCAACTGGAAAAAGATACACCACGCTTCATCGTCAAAAAAGACACAATTTTCCCGTTTGATGTGTGACCAATTCCAACTGCCCGGCTGATACTCTTTCTGACTGCGGTTGAGCAAGCCGCTGCGGAAGTAAAGAAAATCAAGGATGTTCACTGCAATATCATAATATTTTTTATCGCCGAAAACTTCAAACGCCAGCAGATACAAATAAGCTGTTTCAAAGTTGCAGTCGGCGCGGCGCTGTTCAATGATGCAGTAACCGTCGTGGATCGTCCACGCATGAAATTCCCGCTTCATCTCCTCAATGGCACTGTTGCCGGAAATCACTGCAACTCTTTCCGCCACGCCCCACAAGCCGTCGGCCGGAAGCATAACTCCGGAATTTTCAAACCATCCGAGGCTTTTCAACAATGCATTTTTCATTACTTCCCTCACACATTGCGCAAAGTTAAATATGTTGAACATATAAAAATATAAGCAGCCCCGCTTGAAAAGTCAAGAGCAATTGTGAAAAAAATATAAAATTTTGGCATTATTCATAAATTGGTACTGTCCCGAATTTTGTAAAATCCAGGCAGAGGGGGGATTATAAATTGTGATTTTTCAAACTGTGTACCCGACTGTTGCGGCGCAGGAGCAAGGTGCGAGATTACCCGCAAGGTGCCACCGAAGGCTGTTTTAGCAACTGAAAAAAGTTAGATTCGACCGGTGGATGCAGTGCGAGGCAAGAGATTGCCCGTAATGCGACACCGCCTTGTCACGGCGTAGTGTAAACGAAGCCGGAAGGTTATATTTTTCACAAAAATCAAGACAATAACAATAAATTGAGAGAATAATTTTTTCAAATTATCCGGCAGCAGGGAATATTGAAACCGGAGCGATCTCATGCTATATTATATGCATAAGTAAACAACTGTAAATGCTGAAAGGAATTATTATTATGGCCCGTGGTACACTCGTTCAGAAAATTATTGCCGCCCATCTGGTTTCCGGCGATCCGGCAAAAGACAGTCAGCTGCTGATCAAAATCGATCAAACCCTGACGCAGGATGCCACCGGAACTATGGCGTATCTGGAACTTGAGGCAATGAAAACCGGCAAAGTCGCCACCGAATTATCCGTCTCTTACGTCGATCACAATATGATGCAGAACGGACCGGAAAACCGCAATGACCACCTCTATCTGCAAACCGTCGCCGCCGAAAAAGGCGTGGTCTTTTCTCCTCCGGGCAACGGTATCTGTCACCAGCTGCATCTGGAAAGATTCGGCAAACCGGGCAAAACCCTGATCGGTTCCGACAGTCACACCCCCACCGGCGGCGGCATCGGTATGATCGCCATCGGTGCCGGCGGTCTGGATGTGGCTCTGGCAATGGCCGGACAGCCTTTTACCATTCCCACTCCAAAAATCATCGGCGTGAAACTGACCGGAAAACTCCGCCCGTGGGTCGCCGCCAAAGATGTGATATTGAAACTGTTGAGCATTCTGACCACCAAGGGCAACGTCGGATCCATCGTGGAATATTTCGGCCCCGGTGTGGCTGATTTGAGCGTGCCTCAGCGGGCCACGATCACCAATATGGGAGCCGAATTGGGCGTGACCACCAGTGTGTTTCCGGCCGATGAGCGTACCAGAGAATTTCTCCGCCGTCAGAAACGTGAGGCCGACTTTACGGCTCTTGCCGCCGATGCCGATGCCGAATATGACCGGGTGGTGGAGATCGACCTTGATACTCTTGAACCGCTGGCGGCCTGTCCTTCCAGTCCGGATAATATCAAAACCGTTAAAGAATTGTCCGGTAAAAAGGTCGGTCAGGTGCTGGTCGGCAGTTGTACCAACGGCGGTTACCGCGATCTTGCTCTGGTCGCTTCGGCACTCAAGGGCCGCAAAGTGCATCCGGATGTGACTCTGGGTATCGCCCCCGGAAGCCGTCCGGTGCTGGAAATGCTTTGCGCCAACGGCATGCTCGGCGATCTGGTCGCCGCCGGAGCGCGGATACTGGAAGTCGGCTGCGGACCGTGTATCGGTCAGGGACAGAGTCCGGCGGATGACACCATTACCGTGCGTACATTCAACCGCAACTTCGCCGGCCGCAGCGGCACCAAAGGCGATCAATCTTATCTGGTCAGCCCGGAAACTGCCGTCGCCGCCGCCATTACCGGTGAATTTATCGATCCGCGCGAAACCGGAGTGCCATTCCCCGAAATCGCCGAACCGGAATTTTACACCTCCGACGATGAACACTTCCAGAAAGGTGAACCGGGCAGAGGGATCATCCGCAAACCGACCATCGGTGAGCCGCCGTCAAATGATCCTCTGCCGGAAAATCTCGACGGTGTCGTGGTGATCAAGGTCGGTGACAAAATTACCACTGACCACATTATGCCTGCCGGTGTGCATCTTAAACTGCGCAGTAACATTCCGGCTTACAGCAAGGTGGTTTTTGAGTGCTTTACGGAAAATGGCAAACCAAGTTTCGCCCAGCGGGCCGCCGCCGTGCGGGATGCCGGTAAACACGGCGTGATCATCGGCCGTGACAGTTACGGTCAGGGTTCCAGCCGCGAACATGCCGCCATCTGCCCGATGTATCTGGGAATCAAAGTGGTGGCCGCTCTGGCGATCGAAAGGATCCACCGGGCCAATCTGATCAACTTCGGCATTGTGCCGCTGATCTTCAAAAATCCGGCCGACTATGAGCTTATTGAGGAAAATGATTCACTCAAATTCGCCGGACTTCCCGGTCAGCTTGCTCCCGGCAGCGAAGTCAGAGGCACATTGTGCAAAGCCGATGGTAAAGAGATCGAAATACTCTTTACTCATCCGCTTTCTGAAAATGATATCCGTCTGGTCAAGGCCGGCGGCCGTCTCAACTGCTGATCCGGCCGGCAGACAATGGCAAAAAGGATCTTTCTGGGTAATGAATGCACTCTGCCGGTAACCGTGGCAGCCGGATTGGCTGAACTCAAACCGGCGGCGTTGCCTGATTTCGGCAGAATATTACTGGTTCTGCCGGGAAAGGTCGCCCGGAGCAATGTCCGCAGAGAACTTTTGAAACATTATCCCCGCGGTCTGCTGCTGCCGCAGCTGCTCACGCCTCATTTGCTTATGCATTACGGACTTCCGGAGGCAAATCTGCCGTCACCGGTGGCAGAGGAGATCATCTGGGGCAGAGTTTTGCAGCGGGCGGCGGAACACAAAGAGGATTTCCCGGAAATCTTTCCCGCCGGTCTGGTTCCGGTGGAAAATTTCGTCGCCGCCGGTCAGTTGCGGCAGTTGCGTCTGGAATTGGCTGCCGGAGGATTTTCCATCGCTGATGCAGCCGCATCGCTCGGCAGCCGGGGCGGGGAATTGAGCCGTCTGGAGTACCGTTACTGTCAGGAATTGGCCGGTTGCGGCCTGACCGATCCGTTGGCTTGCGACCGGCAGGCGGTGCAGGATACCGGGGCTTTTGCCGGGGTGGAAAAGATCATTCTGGCCGGATTGCCCGACGTGCCGCAGATGCTTCAGCAGAAGCTGGCTCTGATCGATGAAAAATTCCCCGGTCTGATCGAAATCTGGATCGGTGATCATGAAAATATGGCCGATCTTTACGATGAGTGGGGAGTCCCGGTCGTTGAAAAATGGGAAAATCTGCCATTTAACTGCGATACCGGCAATATCCATGTGGCAGTCGATCCGGCTGACGGCGCACGCCGGGCAATGATACTGGCCGGAAACCATGGTCTGTTTGATCCGGAAGAGTGTGCCATCGTTCTGGCCGACCAGTCGCTCTATGAGGATTTCGCCCGGGAATTTGCCGATTTGAAAAATGAGGAGGGCCGTCAGGTCACCATTGCCGATCCTTCCGGAGTGCCGTTGAAATCTCTGCGGCTCTGCCGTTTGGGAAAAACCTTGCTCGAATATCTCAAAAATGCCGATGACTTTCTCTATGCTTCCGAATTGATCCGGCAGGAGGATTTTCTCATCTATCTGGCCGGCGGCCGGGAAAAGTGCCGGGAACTTTTACAGGAACTTGATGAGTTTCAGCTTGATATGATGCCGGATAACTTCGATCATGCGCTCCGGCATATCGCCGCTTTTCCGGCATGGCGGAAACTTGAAAAAGCTCTGCAACGCATATCTTTCTGGAAAAAACAGTCGGAAAAACTCTCTCCGGCCGGTTTTCTCCGGGACTTTTTTACCGATGTTTACCGCAACCGGCCGGTACCGGCACCGGTGATGGGCGTGGATTTTGATGCAGAATGTGACTTTTTTACCGGAGCACTGGAAAATTTCGCCGCTCTGCCGGAAAAGTTGACCGGCACGATCAGTAAGATCACGCTGATCGAAATATTTTTCCGTAATTGCCGCAATGAGAAGATCACCACCGCTTTGCCGCCGGGAGCTCTCTATTTTGAGGGACGTCTGGAAATGCCGTTCCTTACTCAAAAACGGCTGATCTTTTGCGGAGTGAATGAAAAATTTTTCCCTGACCGCATCGATCTCACCCCGTTTCTGACTGATTCCATCCGGCAGAAAATCGGAATCAGAAGCAATCGGGAAACTCTGGCAAGGTCACTTTGTCATCTGGCCGGTGTTTCCGCTTCACGCCGGGATGGAGATTTGCAATTGATCGTGCTGCGCTCCGGCAGTGACGGGTCTGCATTGCGGCCTTCCGGTATATTTTTCGGCGGAAATCTGCCGGAAAAAACATTACTTGCACGCTGTGCCAAACTTTTCCGCGACCCTCCGGCTTTGAAAGTTGCAGAATCTCCCGCCGGAAATAAAGAATTTTTTCTGAAAGCACAACTTGATTTCAAACGTGATGAAAATCAACGTATGAATCTTTCGGTGACCGATCTTGACAATTATCTGTCGGCCCCGTTCATCTTCTGGTGGGAAAATGTTTTGAAAATGCAAAGCGTGGATTACTCCCGCTGTGAACCCGATCCGGCTCTGGGCGGTACACTCTGCCATGAAGCATTTGAAAAATTACCGTCCGGCCGCCGGTTCCCTTCGGCAGAAGCTCTGGAAAAAGCCTTGCATGCCAATTTCGATGCGACATTGTGCCGCCGTTTCGGTTCGCCGTTGCCGGTATTGCTCAAGCTTTTTGCGGTCAATATGAAACAACGGCTCTCTTACGGAGCAAAATTGCTTTTTGAAAGTCAAAATGACGGTTTTGAATTGCTGGCAACTGAATATAAATTCGGCGGCAGTGAGCAATATGTTATTTTTCAGGGGGCGGCTTTCCGGGGAAAGGTCGACCGTATCGAGTATAACCGCCGGAAAAATATTCTGCGGGTGATCGATATCAAAACCGGCAAAGTGGATAATGTGATAAAAGAACACTGCCGTTTTGACCGCCGGAAACAGTTGAGCGGATTCAAACGTCTGCAGCTGCCCGCCTACGTTTTGCTGTTGAAAAACGATCCGGCATTCCGGGAACTTTGTCCGATGATCGACAGTGCGGAGATCGAGTGTGCCTATCTGGCTCTGCCATCGGAAGTGACGGCAAGTGCCCTTGAGGTATGGCCCGCTGATGATCTGGCACAAGTTTTGCCGGTGGCGGAATCGGAGATCGGCCGGATCGTGGAAGAGATCCGGCATTTCCCGCAACAGCAGCTCCCCGGTGATCCGGAAAAACTCCGTGTGCCGCTGCTTCAGCCGGATACGCTCCACGCTCTGCGGGGGTTCCGGTGGTTGAAACCGGAAAATGGCGAGTGTGCGGAAGATATTCAGCCGGAAAAGTCCGGAAAAAGTGCCGGAAAAACTCTTCCGGTCAAAGAATCTGCCGTGCCGCAAAAACGTTTTCCGGCTCTGCCGGAGTTGGATTTCGCGGGACGCTCCAGATGTTGTGATTGTCCGCCGGAGATCCGCAGTAAATGCGGCTGCTGCGGCGGGGATTGTGCGGCATGCCGCAGTTTCAACGGCTTTAAAAGTTTCAATATCATCACCGCTTCAGCGGGAACCGGCAAAACCTATTCACTGGCTTCCCGTTTCATCCAACTGCTCTCTTACGGGGCTGAACCGGAGTCGATCCTGGCTATCACCTTTACCAAAAAAGCCGCCGGTGAGATATTCGACCGGATCGTCCGCCGGATTTGTGAACTGGCTCTCAAACCGGAACGGCCGGAAAACCGCTGTTTGCAGATGGATCATGAACAGGTGATTTCCCTGATCCGCAAACTGTTGGGCAATCACACCCGGGAACTGCAAATCAGCACCATCGACAGCTTTTTCATGCAGCTGCTTCAGGCATTCGCTCCGGAACTGGGCATCTGGGGGGATATCGCCATGACCGATGAAAGCGATGACCGTTTTCTCCGCCGCACGATACACCGCTGGATCCGTTCAATACCCGACGGCGTGCAGCTTGATGCTTTGCGGGAATTGCTCAAAGAGGCCGGTTCCGGGGATACCCGCTCGATATATGCTGCCATTTATGAACTGGCGCAAAGTGTCCATCACTTCTATCAATTGAAAATCCATCCGGATGCAGACGGTTCATTACCTCAGCTTGACCGGGTGCCATGGCAGAATTTGCCGGTGTTTCCCGATTCCGGGGAACTTCAGGAATTGACCGGAGAATTGCGGTTTGAAGCTGAAAAAATATCCGCAGTCAATGAGGTGATGGCCCGCCGGTTGACGGCTCTGGCCGGTATGTTGGAAAAGTGCACTTCCGGAGTGATGTACGGCAAACTTGACGGCGATGTGGAAAGTTTGCTGAAAATCCTGAATGAGAAAAACGGCGGCTCATGGCCGGATGATCCGGCGGATGCCCCGCTGACCTACTGGCGGGGGTGTGCGCCGCCGCCATCACTGGCACCGTTGCTGCGCCGGGCATTCCGGCATATCCGGGCGGCGGCTCTGCGGCAGTGCCGGGCCAAAAATCTGGCGGTTTTCGGTTTGATCGCCGAGTTTGACCGGATTTACGGCAAATATGTGCGCAGTGCCGGTAATATCACTTTTTCCGACCTGCCGGCACTGTTGACAGCAATGGATGAAAATACCCGGCAGATCATTCTCGGACCGTCGGATCATTCGCTGGAATTCCGTCTTGACCGGCAGATACGTCATTATATGTTCGATGAATTTCAGGATACCAGTGATGTGCAAATGCGGGTGTTTGATCCGCTGCTCAGGGAACTTTTCAGCCAGCTTGATACCGGGGAATTCCGCAGCTTTTTCTGTGTCGGCGATATCAAGCAATCCATCTATCAGTGGCGCGACGGCAATCCGGAACTTTTCAATTATGTTACCAATCTGCTCCGCCCGGTCGGAGAACAGCTCGGCTATACGCCGGCGGATTCACTGGTGCGCTCCTACCGTTCAAGTCAGGCGGTATTGGATACGGTCAATGCGGTATTCGGCAGTTACGACGGAAATTTTGAACTTTTTCACCGGGTGCTGCGGCAGATGCAGTTTCAATTCCATATCAGCAGTGATTTGCAGATGCCCGGTCATACGGCATTGATCAATGTGGCACAAAGTTCTCCGCAGTCGGCTCAGAATATCCCGGCAAAAAGTGCCGTGATCAATACACTGCTGCAGCAGTCACGGGCATTGCAGCGGCATTTGACCGTGGGGGTGCTGGTATCGACCAATGCGGTGGCCCGGGAATTTGCCGAGGTATTGAAAAGCGTATATCAACTGCCGGTGTCGGTGGATGGTACGGTTTCGCCGGTGGACAGTATGGCATTCAGCCTTTTCCGGGAATTGCTGATCCTGGCAGAGCATCCCGGAGATGCGGAGGCCGGAAAGTTTCTGGATATGCTCTGCTTTGCCGCACCGGAAGATGTTCCGGAGTTGCTCACCCGGGAAAAACTGGCTGTCAAACTGGGATTTGATCCGGCATTGCCTCTGGATGAAGCTGTCAGAGAGGAACTTTTCATCAACGGACTTGCCGGTTTTGCCAAACGTTTTCTGGAGGTTTTCCGTCTTGAATGCACTCCGTTTGACCGCCGCCGTCTGGAGATACTCAATGATGCCGCCGCCGCTTTTGACGGCAGTGCCGGGGAATTTCTCCGGCAGATCGACCGCCTCGGCAAAAGTGATAATTCACTGGATGAAACCATTCAGATCATGACTTGTCACAAGGCTAAAGGTTTGGAATTTGACGTCGTTTTCATGCCGGATCTGATCGTCCACAATTATAACGGCGGCAGTTGTCTGCCGGAAGCGGAGATCATCCATTACGGCGAAAATGAGTGGGCCGATACCATACAAACTCCGGCATGGGTGACCTATTTGCCTGATAAGCATATCGCCGAAAACGTGCCGCAGCTTGCTGAACATCTGCAACGCAAAGAGTCTGACCGGCTGTTTGAAAAGTGCTGTGCACTCTATGTCGGTATGACCCGGGCAAAGTCGGCTCTTTACATGCTGACCTCCCGCAATAACATTACCGGAGCATTTTCCCCGGATAAACTGCTTATGGAACAGCTCCCGCCGTATGGGGTGCAAAATTCCGATACCCAACTGCAGGAATTGCTTTCTTTGCCGGAACTTGCCGGATATCAGGCGCAACTGCTCTTTTCTCACGGAGATTGGCACTGGTATATCCAATATGCTCCGGAGATCGCTCCGGCCGGTGAGGGTGACAATGAACCGGCTGTAACTTTTCCGGTGGTACGGGAAGTGTGCCGTAAAGTAAGAGCTGCTTCCGGTGAAAAAAGTGCGGCATCCGCTGTCGCACCGGGAGCGCGTTTTACTCCGTTTACTGGCAAAAATACGGGAACGGCAGTTCATGAACTTTTTGAAAAATTGCACTTTGCCGGAGATTCCTTTGATGCGGCAGAGTTTTGTGCTGTGCATGGGGCGGAACCGGCGGCAGCTGAAATATTTATTCAGGCAATGGATAGCACTTCGCCGGTCAGACAGATCTTTGGTGAACCTGACGGCGAATATGAGTTGTGGTGTGAAAGGCGTTTCCTGTTGATCAACCGGGCCGGAGAAATGGTTCCCGGTGCCTTTGACCGGGTGGTTATCCATAAGGAAAACGGCGTACCGGTATGGGCGGAAATTTTTGATTATAAGAGTGACAAATTTACTTCAGCGGCAGATTTTGCAGTATATTTTCCGCAGTTGCAAAGTTACCGGGAATCTCTGGCGGTCATGCTGGATATCCCGCCGGAAAAGATAAAGGGATTCATTTGTGCTTTGAAAATCCGGCAGGTGATCGAGGTCTTTACGTAAGCGGCGGCAGCAATGCTTCATCTGCAGGTTATATTTTTCACAAAAATTGAGACAATACCGGTTTTTTTGGAAATTTTTATAAAATTGATTTGCGTTTTAAAGGTTTTTTGCGTATAATATGCGGCAAACAAAATACAATTCCGGCTTCGTTGTACCGTGCCGTGACAAGGCGGTGGTGCATTGTTTCGATCCGTGATTTGCCGGGTTGGCAAATCACGTTGGCGGAGTCGGCTGTTTACAGGTTCCTGTTTGGAGTTCGCAAAATTTGGGACATTACCGAAATATAAAATAATCTGGTGTGATTTATGAGTGAAAATATTTTGCCCGGCGGCAATGAAACAATTCTGATCGTCGATGATCATGAAACGATCTGGGATTTTCTGATCGATGCGTTAAGTGAATTGGGTTATTCGGTATTGCTGGCGGAAAACGGTTTGGATGCCGTGGAAATTTATGAAGCCAATCCGGATCAGATCGATCTGGTGCTTTTGGATATGATCATGCCCAAAGCCGGCGGACATCAGACATTTCTGCGCTTGAAAGCGATCGACCCGTCGGTCAAGGTTCTGCTTTCCAGCGGTTTTGTTTCGGAAAGCGAAGTGTCGGATCTTCTGGAACAGGGCGCATGCGGCTTTCTGCCCAAACCGCACCGTCTGCCGGTGGTTATCAAAGAGATCCGCCGCGTGCTGGATATGCCGGAGGCAGTCAATGGATGAGTGGATTGAGATCAATAAAGATGATGCTCATGTAAAACGGGAAAGAGCCAAAGCACGGCAGTTGCGCAATACGGCATATTTTCAGGAACTTTTCCGCAAAGGTGAATGTTACTACTGTAAAGAGAAGTTTCCGGCCGCTGAGTTGACCATTGACCACATCGTGCCGCTTTCCCGCGGCGGCCGCAGTACCCGCGGCAATATGGTCGTCTGCTGCCGCCGGTGCAATCAGGAAAAAAAGTACCTCACCCCGGTCGAAATGATCCTGCGGGAACTGGATGAAAAGTGAAACTTACGCCCGCATTGCGGAGCGTGACAGGCCGGTTGCGCTGTGAACTGCCGGAGCAGATACCGGACAGCTTTTCTGAATCATCTTGAGTTTTTATTGAAAAAATATGAAAGAACAGTTTGACTTTTTTATGGTATTATACTATATTACCATCAAAGCGCGGATTTGAATATCAGGATTTCAAACACCGGGAATGTGAGGCTGTTTCCGGCCATTCAGCAGGATATCATCAAAGGTCAGTAACGGAGTGAAAAAAGCATGAGTGATCTTACCGGATCTATCCGTGACCGCCTGATCGAAGGCATCCTTTCCGGGGAGTATCCCCCCGGCAGCAGACTCATTGCCGAAAGGGAATTGGCTGAAACTTTTTCCGTCAGCCGCATTACCGTGCGCCGGGCTTTTGCCCAGTTGGAAAATGCCGGTATCATCGTGCGCAAACGTCCCAGCGGAACCTATGTGGCAGATACTTTTCAGGCTCATTGCGGTGAATTGAAAAGTATCGGACTTATCACCACTTTGCCGCATGAATTTTCCGGAAGTTTTGTCGAAGCGGTCAGCGATTGCTGTGAAAAAGAGGATATTCTGCTGGCTTTGGGCATTCCCAGACCGGATACCGCCGCCGCCCAGCTGCGTATTGCAGAACGCATGGCTTCAAGAGGGGTGAAAAATCTTATTGTCTGGGGGGCGGAAAAGCACAGCAATATGCAGTTTTTTGAAAGACTGCGCATTTTAGGGGTGAATCTGGTATTTTTCGATCAGGTCATTCCCGGAGATTACGCTGATTATGTCGGACTGGATAATTTTCATGCCGTTGCCGCGATCATTGATGCCGCAGTGCGTCATGGAAAAAAACACCTGATTTTTGTGAATTATTCCGGTTCACAAATCGATTCCAATGCCGAGCGGCACCAGGCTTTTGAAAAAAGAGTTGCAGAATATCCCGGAATTACCGGTGAAGTGCGTTCTCTGCCTTTGCATGCCGATGCCGCCGCCCGCAAGCAATTTTCCACAGCTTTACAACGGGAACTTGATGAAAATTGTGCCGTGATCGGAACCAATGCTCCGGTCATTCAGGAGCTTTTTCATGAAGAACTCCGTAAAAATACCGTATTTTGTGTCGATCATCTGCCCAAACTTCAGGAGTTGAATGTTACCGGGTATGCCCAGCCGATCGCCGAAATGGCCGCTTGTGCAGTGCAAATGCTGAAAAATCAATGCCGGAAAGGTAAAAAATGGCAGTGTATCCACCGCCGTTTCCGGGGGAAGTTGATCGAACCGCAGATCGTAACAGAATAAATTGTGTCATATCCAACCCTTAAAAAAAGGAGTATTTATCATGGGTCTTTACAGAATGGATACGCTTATGCGGCAAGCCCGCAGCAAGGGAATCGCACTCGGAGCGTTTGAGTGCTGGGAAAGTCTGAATATTCAGAATATCGCCAAAGCATCGCAGTATTGCAATGTGCCGGTGATTTTTCAGGCCAGTCCCGCCGAATACAATACCATGGGGGGAGCCGATGCCCTGGCCGATATGGTTAAATTTTATGTCGGCAAATACGGTATTGATGCCGCGCTGCATCTTGACCACGGCAGTACCATCGAAAATGTTGAAGAGTGCGTGAAAAGCGGATTTACTTCTGTAATGCTCGATGCATCGACGCTTGTTTTTGAAGAAAATGCCGCCATTTCTGCTGAAGCCGCCAAAATCGCCCATGCCGCAGACTGCTCTTTTGAAGCTGAGCTCGGCCATGTTACCGGCGGAGATTCCGGCAGCAGCGCAGATTCCGCTCTGACCGTGCCCGCTGAAGTCGTGGAATTTGTCAAACGCACCGCGGTTGACTGTCTGGCGGTTTCCATCGGCACTGTCCACGGCGATTATCGCGGCGAACCCAAACTCCATTTGGATCTGCTTGCTGAAATCGCTTCGCTGGTCGATATTCCGCTGGTGCTTCACGGCGGTTCCGGAACACCAGTTGATCAGCTTCATGCTGCCATCAAACTGGGTATTGCCAAGATCAATATCTGTACGGATATCCACAAGGCTTTTCTGCGCGGCATAGATGAAGCCAGGGCGACCTTGACTCCTTCAGTGCCGGGTAATTTCTACATTCCGCCCAGCAAGGCTCTGTTTGATAAAACTGTAGAGATGATCAAGCTTTTCAGTGAAGTCAAATAAACAATCAAACAAAAAACTGCCGCCGGTCTTCGCCAGGTTTTTGGAGTACTTAAGCGGTATTCGGGCGACGACAACGGAGTCGCCCCATTTCGCGGCCCGCCGGGCGGGCGGCGGAACGTTGGTCGCCGCCATAAGCGGCGAAAATAAGCGTCCGGTGGCGCATTGCGGGCAATCTCTTGCCAAATCGGCGGATAACGGTTCAGTCGAGTACATAGTACACTCCTTCACCGTTACCTTGATTTGGCATCGACCTTGCCTCGCACTGCATCCACCGGGGGAGCGGGCGGGGTGCGCCGGTGAAATAAAAAATCTGCCGCCGGGTGCTTACCCGGACGTGATCCAGCGGCGGAACGCTGGTCGCCGCTGAAGCGGCGAAAATAAGCGACAGCGCAGAGGTCGGCGCAAATTGCGCCGACACCACCTGCCGTAAGCGAAGTCATGCGTCAGCATGACACTTGAGCAGGAGGCAGTAACGGTGCCGTTGCTTGAAAAAATAAACAATCAAACAAAAAAACTGCCGCCGAGCGGGCGGCGGAACGCTGGTCGCCGCCACAAGCGGCGAAAATAAGCGACAGCGCAGAGGCGACTTGAAAAAGTAATTTTAAAGGTAAATGCAATTATGAAACGTTCAGAAATCAATAATGAAATCCGCAAGGCAGAGGAATTTTTTGCCTCTTTCCAATTCAAACTTCCCAAATTCGCCAGTTGGACACCTGAAGAGATGCGGGCCAAACGGCATGATCCGAAATACCGGGAAATTTTTGACTGCAACCTCGGTTGGGATCTTACCGATTTCGGAAAAGGTGATTTCGTCAGAGAAGGCCTCTTCCTTTTCACTATCCGCAATGGAGTTACCGGTGATCCGCGTTACCCCAAACCTTATGCCGAGAAAATCATGATTTCACGCTCCAATCAGGTCACTTTGACCCATTGCCATGAATTCAAACGGGAAGATATCATCAACCGTGGCGGCGGCAGGCTGGTTTTTGAACTTTTCAACCGCAAAGGTTCCGCTGTTGAATTGGATGATTCTCCAGTCAAGGTTTCCCGTGACGGCGAAGAACTCATCCTGCAGCCCGGTGAAAAACTCTTTCTCGAACCCGGTGAAAGCATTCTCCTTGAACGCAACATATTTCACCGCTTTTACGCCGAAGAGGGCGGCGATGTCATGATCGGTGAGGTTTCTGCCGTCAATGACGATCATAATGACAACGTTTTTTTCGGCGAACAGCAACGTTTTCCTTCCATTATCGAAGACGAAGCACCATACCGCTATCTTGTCAGCGATTACGCTTCTCTTTAACGGAGAAAACCCCCACCTTCCGGTCAGCGGCATGAATTTGCCGCTGACTGTTGGCCGCCGGGTGGAGCATGGCAAGAGGGCAGGCGCGGGAATTTTTGAGAGGCAAGCTATGGGTGCATGCGGCTTTCACAACCTCTCAAATTTCCCGGAATCTCTCACCGGTAAACGTTTTGCCGGACCGGTGTTTTCCGTGGAGTCTGATTTTCAGATTTCCGAATAGTTGCCCAAAAAGGTAAATTTGCCATTGTCTGCGAGTAATTCAGCAAGCAGTTGTCTGACCTGCGGATCGGCCAGAGACGCCTCAAAGTCAAAGTAGAACATGTATTCAAAGTTCTCATTTCTCTGCGGACGGCTTTCCAGTTTGGTCAAATTCACACCGAGCACGGCGAAACGGGCCAGCAAGCGGTACAGCGCACCGGGTTTGTGCGGCAAAACGCCCATAATACTGATCTTCGATGCCCCGGGATAAATTTCCGGCTGCCGGGAAATGCAGATGAATCTGGTGTAATTTGAATCCCGATCCTGAATATTTTCCGCCGCGATATGCAGTGAGTATATTCCGGCACATTCGCAACTGGCGATAGCGGCGATATCTTTTCTTCCGGATTCACTGACGATCTTGGCCGCCATCGCAGTACTGCTGGCGGCAGTGCGTTTGACATTGCCGAGAGATTTCAGAAATCCGGCACACTGTTTCAGGCCCTGTTCATGAGAGATCACCTCTTTGATATCGGTAATTTCCGCTCCGGGCGGCAGTAACAAGGCATGACGCACCTGAAGCCGGCAGCTGCGGACAATGTGAAATTTATGATCCAGCATCAGGTCGTAAACCTGATCGATCGTACCGGAAGTGGAATTTTCAATCGGCAGAATTCCGTACTGACAGAGCCCCTTTTCCACCGCTTGAAATACCGCATTGAAATCATTGAAATAGGTGATATCCGCCAGTTGAAAAAGCCGGTCGGCGGCCAGTTGCGCATAAGCTCCGGGCACGCCGCAACAGCCGACTTTGGCCATGGAAGGAAAAAGTTTCGGGGTATTATTCAGTGAATTGAGGATCATTTCTGAAAAATCTCCGAATTCACTGCTTTGACGGCGTTGGCAGGATTTGCTCAACTCAAAGAGGGTGGAAAAGAGTATTCTGGCGCAGCTTTGCAGATTTTCACCGGATTCTTTAGTGATTTTAAGCAGAATTTCCCGTTCTCTTTCGCTGTTTTCGATCGGCAGGTTACCGGCCTGTTTGATTTTTCCCAGTTCACTGCCGATACGCATGCGTTCCGAAAAAAGCTTCAATATTTCATCATCAATACGGTCGATTTCTTTGCGGGCGGATTGAATATTCATGATCAAATTCCTGAGATTATCAAAGTGAATTGCAGGCGACTTGAGCCTCTTTCATAATATTGATTTTTTTCATCAGCGTATCGAAATCCGGCATGGTCAGACTCTGCATACCGTCGCATTTGGCGCATGCCGGATTGTTGTGAACTTCGATAATAAGTCCGTCAGCTCCGGCGGCAACTGCCGACAGTGACAGCGGCGCAACGAATTTGGCCATACCGGCGGCATGACTGGGATCAACGATCACCGGCAGATGGGAAAGTATTTTCAGTGCCGGCACGGCGGAAATATCCAGCGTATTGCGGGTATAGGTCTCAAAGGTGCGCACGCCGCGCTCACAGAGGATGACATTCTCATTGCCGAATGCCATGATATATTCGGCACTCATGAGCAATTCCTGATAGGTATTGGCCAGACCGCGCTTGAGGAGAATCGGTTTATTGGTATGGCCGAGCTGTTTGAGCAGCTCAAAATTCTGCATATTTCTGGCACCGACCTGGATCACATCGACATCGTTGAAAAGTTCCAGCTGGGAAAGATCCATGATTTCAGTTACGATGGGTAATCCGGTATCTTTTTTTGCTTCGAGCAGCAATCTGATGCCTTCATCGCGCAATCCCTGAAAAGCGTAAGGGGAAGTACGCGGTTTGAATGCTCCGCCGCGCAGCAGTTTTGCCCCGGAAGCTTTGACACTGCGGGCGACAGTGATGATCTGCTCTTCACTTTCCACCGAACAAGGTCCGGCGATGACCGTCATGCTCCCGCCGCCGATGACGGCATCTTTGACTTTTATCACGGTATCTTGCGGATGGAATTTGCGGTTGGCATTTTTGAATGGCTCCTGAATGCGTTTCACATCATCGACCCACTCAAGCATTTTGATCTGATCGATATCCAGTTTGCCGGTATCGCCGATCAACCCCAGAATCGTATGGGTGCTGCCCTGGGAAATATGGACATCAAAACCGATCGACTTGAAATTATCTACCAGAGATTGTACTGCTTGTACAGCAGCATTTTCCTTCAGAATGACTATCATAATACTTTTATCCTCTGTTGCTCATACGCTTTGATTTACCTGCGGCCTCATCTTGCACTGCATTCAACGGATGAGTGGACAATTGCGGGTAATCTCCCAGCAAATCCGCAGACGTTTTTTGCACTTCAAGGGTTGTTTTTCGACCTCATTACTTTCTTTTTGTAAAATTTCTCTGCCTTGCTGCTTCATAGAGCAAAATAGTTGCCGCTGAAGCGACATTCAACGAATCGATTTTGCCCAGCATGGGAATGTTTACTTTCAAATCTGCCTGATCCATCCAGAAATCGGTCAGGCCGGTCTGTTCTGCGCCGACGACGACAGCGACTCCCTGCGTCAGATCCACATCAGTATATTTGAAGTCGGTATGCGGGGTGGCTGCCAGAATTTTTATGCTGCGTTCTCTGAGATAGCGCAGAGCAGAATCATTATCGCAAACTGCCACCGGCACTGAAAAAATCGCTCCTGTACTGGCCCGGATGACATTGGGATTGTAAAGATCGGTTTTGCGCTCACAAACGATCAGGGCATCGGCACCGGCGGCATCGGCACTGCGGAGCATGGAACCCAGATTGCCCGGTTTTTCGATAGTTTCAGCTACCAGATAGAGAGGAGCATCAAATTCCGGAAGTTTTTCCAATTCGTGTGAGCGCATTCTGGCTACGGCGAGCAATCCTTCCGGCCGGTCACGGTAGGTGACTTTTTCCAGAAGGTGCGGGGCGAGTCTGGTCACCCGCACTCCGGAAGCGGCGATCTCTTCCAGAAGCGGGTACTCATTACTGCCGAGAAAGTGTTCCGGAGAAAAGAAGCACTCGACCAGTTCCATACCGTACTCCCGGGAACGTGTCAACTCCCGGTAACCTTCAAGTATGGTCAGATTTTCTTTGTCGCGGGTGCGGCGGTCGCGCAATTTTACCAGATGTTTCACCGCCGGATTCTGGGCACTGGTGATCGTGACGAATTCCATAAAAATCCACTTCTTTCTCTTAAACTGTAAATGTGTGCAGTTATGACACGCTGCCGGGTCATAAATATACACCTTTGCACACCTGTTTTCAAGTTATTTGTGCTGAAAATTGCTTCCGGCACAAAAATTGCTTGTATCATAAATGGAAATATGGAAAGCAACGTCCGCCCGGTTATGAATACAGTACAGAGGTTCCGGCGGACAATGACGGAGAGAAAGGCCTGTTTGCAATCGGTGGATGGATTGCGGAGCAAGGTCGAAGTCAAATCAAGGCGGCGTTTTGGGGAGTGTATAAGCATACTCGACCCAAACGCTGTCCGCAGATTTGGCAAGAGATTGCCCGCAGGACGCCGCCGCAGGTTAGATTTATTACTGATATTATGAAAGGAGAAAAAAATATGAACATCGAAAAATTCACCACCAAAAGCCGGGAAGCTCTGCTCAATGCCAGACAGTTGGCCGAAAGTGCCAATCATCTCGGAGTTTCACCGCTGCATCTGCTGGCAGCTCTGCTGGAAGATAAAGAAAATCTGGTCAATTCCATTTTTATTCAGCATCATGTCGATATGGAACTTTTCAACGGCAAAGTTTCCGCTGCCCTTGCCGCCTTGCCGCGGGTCGAAGGACACAGCGATCAGGAGGTTATGCTGACCCGGGAATTCAGTACCATGCTCAATGCCGCTATGAAAAAAGCCGCCGAAATGGGCGATGAATATGTCAGTGTCGAACATCTTTTGCTGGCTCTGGCCGCCAATGGCGGAGAATGTGCAAAATTGCTTGGTTCCGTCGGGTTGAATGCCGATAAGATCCTGCAGACGCTGCAGACTTTGCGCGGCAATCAGCGGGTGACTTCCCCGGAACCGGAAGCGACTTTTGAGGCCTTGAAAAAATATTCCCGTGACCTTACCCAAATGGCCAGAATGGATAAACTTGATCCGGTGATCGGCCGGGATGAGGAGATCCGCCGGGTCATTCAGATCCTTTCCCGGCGCACCAAAAACAACCCCGTATTGATCGGTGAACCCGGCGTGGGCAAAACTGCCATCGTTGAAGGACTCGCCAGACGGGTGGTTTCCGGAGATGTGCCGGAAAGTCTGAAAGACCGCACGGTGGTCGCTCTGGATATGGGAGCATTGATCGCCGGTGCCAAATACCGCGGTGAATTTGAGGAAAGACTCAAAGCTGTTCTCAAAGAAGTTACTGCCGGTGAGGGAAAAATCATTCTGTTTATCGATGAATTGCATACCGTTGTCGGTGCCGGCGGCGGGGATGGTTCCATGGATGCCGGAAATTTGCTCAAACCGATGCTTGCCCGCGGAGAATTGCACTGCATCGGAGCCACCACTTTGGATGAGTACCGTAAATATATTGAAAAAGATGCCGCTCTGGAACGGCGTTTCCAGTCGGTGCTGGTCAATCCGCCAAGCGTGGAAGATACCATTTCCATTTTGCGCGGCCTGAAAGAACGTTATGAATTGCATCACGGCATCCGGCTCAAAGACAGCGCACTGGTCGCCGCCGCCGTGTTGTCAGATAAGTATATTTCTGAAAGATTTCTGCCGGATAAGGCAATCGACCTCGTCGATGAAGCCGCCGCCGCTTTGCGCACCGGTATCGAAAGCAGTCCGCTGGAATTGGATGAGAACCGCCGCAAACTTATGCAGCTGGAAATCGAATTGACCAGTCTGCGCAATGAAAAAGATGCTTCCGGAATCCGCCGCCGGGAAGCTCTGGAAAAAGAGGCCGCCGAATTGCGGGAAGCCGGTAAGGCTTTGCAGGCCCGTTACGATAATGAAAAACAGGCTATCACCAAATTGCGTGACTGCCGGGAAGCTCTCGATCTGGCCAGAGGTCAGTTGGAAAGAGCTGAACGCTCATACGATCTGGAACGGGCCGCCGAATTGCGCCACGGCACCATTCCCAAACTGGAAAGTCAACTCGCTGCGGCAGAAGCGGCGATCCAGTCCGGAAACGCCGAAAGAATGCTCAAAGAAGAGGTCGATGAGGAGGATATCGCCCGGATCATCAGCCGCTGGACACACATTCCGGTGACCAAACTTGTTCAGAGTGAAAAGGAAAAACTGCTCACTCTTGCCGATACTCTGCATCACAGTGTCATCGGTCAGAATGAGGCGGTCAATGCCGTAAGTGATGCGGTTCTGCGGGCCAGAGCCGGACTTCACGATCCGGCCCGTCCGATCGCCAGTTTCATCTTTCTCGGGCCTACCGGCGTAGGCAAGACGGAATTGGCCCGGTCGCTGGCCCGGCAGTTATTCGACGATGAAAGAGCCATGATCCGAATCGATATGTCGGAATATATGGAAAAATTCAGCGTTTCCCGTCTGATCGGTGCGCCTCCGGGATATGTCGGATATGAAGAAGGCGGTCAGCTTACTGAAGCCGTCCGCCGCCGTCCCTATGCGGTGGTACTTTTTGATGAGATCGAAAAGGCCCATGCCGATGTTTTCAATATTCTGCTGCAAATTCTCGAAGACGGCCGGGTGACCGATTCGCAGGGCCGGGTGGTGAACTTCAAAAACACCATCATCATCATGACCAGCAATCTGGGCAGTGCCATGATTCTGGAAAATCACGGCCGCGATGAGGAAAAACTCAAAGATGCTCTCAATCTGGAATTGCGCCGCCACTTCCGGCCGGAATTTCTCAACCGGATCGACGAAACGCTCATATTCCACACGCTTTCCAAGGCTGAATTGCGGGATATTGCCCGGATCCAGATCAGCAAACTGGCCGCCAGATTGCTGGAAAACGGCATAACTCTGAGTGTGAGCGACGAAGTGTGTGACTTTATCGCTTCCGCCGGATATGATCCGGATTTCGGGGCCAGACCGCTGAAACGGGCCGTGATCAGGCTGTTGGAAACGCCGCTGTCACGCAAGATCATCGCCGGTGAAATCTCTGCCGGTGCCGATATCGAGGCCGTGATCAGCGGTGACGGATTGGATTTCCGGGAAAAAGTTCAGCAGTGATTGACGGCTGCGGAAGCATCAGTTTCCGGCAATGGCACGCAGAGTGCTGATTTCTGAGGTCCAGAGCGTTTCATCGGGAGTTTCAAGGATCAGCGGAATGTTTTCAAACCGTTTGTCTTGAGCGATTTTTTCAAAGACCGCCATGCCCAAAGTTCCCTGACCGAGAGGAGCATGGCGGTCAAGATGACCGGCAAGCACACCTTTGGAATCATTAAGATGCATGCCCCGCAGAAATTTGAGACCGATAAGCCGGTCGAATTCTGCAAAACATTTTTCAAAAGCTTCCGGTTCAGATAAATCGTAACCGGCGGCAAAGGCATGACAGGTGTCGATGCATACGCCGGTACGTTCAGGCATGCCGACCATGGCGATCATGTCGGATAATTGTTCAAAAGAGTACCCCAGATTACTGCCCTGACCGGCAGTATTCTCAAAAACGGCGCATACATCAGGAACTTCATTGAGAGCTGAACGGACACTTTGGGCGATGATTTTGCATCCCTCACTTTCGGAAACCAGTTTCAAATGGCTGCCGGGGTGAAAGTTGAGCATGGTCAGACCGAGGATGCGGCAGCGCTGCAATTCGTCAATAAAAGCTTTGACTGCATTGGCACGCTTGACCGGATCGGGCTGGCCGAGATTGATCAGATAACTGTCATGCGGCAGGATCATTTGGGCAGTGAAGCCATATTTACAGCAGTTATCCTTGAATTTCTGTGCCGTTTCCGGAGTGATCGGCGGCGCGCTCCACTGCCGCTGATTTTTGGTGAACATGGCAAAACCGGAAGCATTCAACCCGGCGGCATTGATTGGAGCATTTTCCACTCCGCCGGAAATGGAAACGTGCGGCCCGATGAATTTCATAATTTTATTCCTTGGTAATGTTCTGATTTTTGAGGTAATTTTAAAACTCCTCAAAAATTCTTGAAATTCATCGTTGCGATCTTAAAACGGAGCGTTTCCGGTGGTTATTTATTCAATAGCCACGCTCAAACTACCGCTTTAATCTCATTAACGCTGATTTTTCAATCTCTTTTTGAATTACTTTTGAAATTACCTCTTTTGTGAAAAATACAACTTTCCGGCTTTGTTATACTGCGCCGTGACAAGGCGGGGAGTACAGACCGGCAGATTTTCAAGCATCCTGCTTTGCTTAAAGTGATGAAGAGCTGGATTATCCATCACTTTATATTTACGGTCAGCAGTTTTTGGATCTCCGGCAGGATTACAGCTTCCACATCGGAAAATTCCGGCAGGTCGATCGTGCATCCGGCAGCCATGGCATGCCCGCCGCCGCCGAATTTCACTGCCACCGGACGCACCGGATAATTGGAATCTTTACTGCGTAAAGAGACCCGCCATCCATCCGGCCGGCGGTGTACGAGCATGGCGATCGTTACACCTTCCAGGCTGCGTAAAATATCGATCAATCCTTCATCTTCGTGCAGGTCGAAATCATATTTGGCCAGCATTTCGCCGGTAATACAGGCATAAGCGAATTGTCCGCTGCACTCGATACGCAGAGCATTTTCCACCAGATCAGCTTCAAATTTCAACTGTTTCAATGGTTTGCTGAAAAAGACATGGTTGGCGATCTTTTCCACATCGGCTCCGTAATCTGCTGCCAGTGCGGCACTTCGCAAAACATTACCGTTGGTATTGGAAAAACAGAAACATCCGGTATCAGTCATCATGCCGGTCAGTAAAAAGGTGGCACCATCCGGATTGATCGGCTGATTGAGATAGCTGATCAATTCCATAACCATCTGGCAGGTACTGCCGCAACGGTCATCGATCCATGAATCATCGGCATCCAGCGAATTTCCTCCGTGATGATCGATACAGATGAAGTTTCTGCCCCGGATATCATCCGCTGAAAATTCTTCACCGCTGCCAAGTCTTGCGGCGTTGGCGCAATCCAGCGCACAAAACAGATCGAAACCGGCCAATTCCCCCGGGAAAACTCTGCTTAAATAATCTTTGCACAGTGCTTCGTAACGGTGGGGTATCGGGCCGGGTATCAGCACTTCAGCCGCGATACCGTTTCCCCGGAGAAATTCCCGCATGCCGAATGTACTGCCCAAAGCATCACCATCCGGCCGCTGATGGGTCAGCAGCAGAACTCTTTTGGCCATCATCAGTTTGGCGGCGACAGTTGAGGCCGGGTGAGGATTATTCATACTTCCGGCTCCGGATCATTGAGCATGGCCAGTACCCGGTCACCGAGTTCCAGACGGTGATCGGGTTTGAATGCCAGTACGGGGGTATGCTTGAATGCCAGCGTTTCGGCCAGAACTTTCTGCATATCGACACGCTTGGTATTGAGCTCTTTGAAAATTTCTGCACGGTTGCTGTTTTTGCCGCCGAAAATACTGATCGACACTGTGGCATTGCGCAGATCGACACTGGTATTCACTTCAGTAATGGATACCAGCATATTGGCGGCGGCCTCCACGGGAAATCTTTCCAGATAATTGGCCAGTTCCCGTTTGATCAATTCGTTGACTCTGGTCAACCGGTCTACTTTTTCAGCCATTCAGAGGGTCGCTTTCTTATATTCGATTTCGTACAATTCGATCTCGTCGCCTTCGATAAAGTCGGCAAAGTTATCCAGACGGATACCGCATTCCAGACCGGCTTTGACCTCCCGCACATCATCTCTGAAGTGCCGCAGACTGACTACTTCGCCATTGTAGATCAGTTCCCGGTTGCGCCAGACACGGGCTTTGGAACCGACCCGGACACTGCCGGAATCGACCCGGCAACCGCAAATTTTCGGTCCTTTGCTCAATTCAAAGATTTGCAGAATTCTGGCTTCGCCGGTGATTTTTTCCTTACGTTCCGGCTCAAGTTTGCCGGCCAGCGCATCGGTGATATCTTCCAGAAGTTCATAGATGATGCTGTAAAGGCGGATCTCCACGCCGCGTTTTTTGGCAAGGTCATTCACTCCGGGGTTGACTCTGACGTGGAAGCCCACTACCAGAGAATTGGTGGCGGCGGCAAGGTCGATGTCGCTTTCGCTGATCGGCCCGACACCATTGGCTACAACGGCAGCTTTGATCTTTTCGCTGGGCAGTTGTTCCAAAGATTGAGCGATCGCTTCACCGGAACCGCGGACATCGGATTTGATGATGATATTAAGTGAATTGATCTCTTCCTTATTCAATTTGCTGAAAAGGTCTTCGGCGGAATTTATCGCACTGCTGGCCAAAGTTTCCTGACGTTTGACCGCCAGTCTTTCGGCGGCGATCTGCCGTGCCTCTTTATCTGACGAACAGATTTCCAGACGGTCACCGGCTTCAGGGATGCCGGAAAGTCCGACGATCTTTACCGGGAAACCGGGCGGTACGGATTTGACTCTTTCGCCTTTATCGTTGATCAAAGTACGGATCCGGCCGTAGTGTTCACCGCAAAGAGCGATGTCGCCGATTTTGAGAGTACCATCCTGGATCAGCACGTGGGCGGTCGGTCCGAAGCCCTGTTCAAGCTGGGCTTCCAATACGACACCATCGGCAGTGGCCTTGGGATTGGCTTTGAGTTCAAGCATCTGGGCCTCAAGCAGGATACGCTCCAGCAGATCGGGAATACCTTCACCGGTTCTGGCGGAAACCCGGACAGTACCGATATCGCCGCCCCAGTCTTCACTGGTCAGGCCGTTTTGCTGCATGTGAAGCAGGATTTTATCCGGATCAGCTTCCGGCAGGTCGATTTTGTTGATCGCCACGATGATCGGCACTTTGGCTCCCAGGGCGTGATTCATGGCCTCTACCGTCTGGGGTTTGAAGCCTTCAGCGGCGGAAACCACCAGCACCACGATATCTGTGCAATCGGCTCCGCGGGCGCGCATTTTGGAAAAGGCCGCGTGTCCCGGGGTGTCGATAAAGGTGATATCTTTTTCATTGAAACGTACCGAGGAAGCTCCGATGTGCTGGGTAATGGCTCCGGCTTCGCCGGCAGTGACGTTGGTATGGCGTACCTTATCCTGCAAGGAAGTTTTGCCGTGGTCGACGTGACCCATAAAGGTCACCACCGGCGGACGCTCCTTGAGCATTGCCGGATCGACCGGCTGCACTTTTTTGACCGGAGCCGCCTTGGGAGCGGCTTTGGGAGCCGCACCGAAAGTAAGTTCGACGCCCATTGCCGAACAGATTTTTTTGGCATTGGCATCACTGATGGCCTGATTGATACCGGCCAATTCGCCGAGTTTGATCAATTCAGTGATGATCTCATTGGGACGTTTACCGAGGGCTTCGGCCAGATCTTTAACGATCACCGGAGAAGGCAGAGTGATGCTTTCCGGAGTTTCTGAAGCGGTATTCCGGCGCTGGTTGTCATTGCTTTTGGGCATGTTCTTTTCCTGCCCTTTGCTGCGTTGATTTTTGCCGTTGCCGCGTTTGCTTTTTGGTGCGGCGATCTCTTCACTGTCGTAAAGGTCATTGAAGTATGACTCCACCAATTCAATGGAGTCCTCCGGAATCACATCATTGACATCGGCGATATCATCGAACCCCTGATCATTGAGTTCCCGGATGATATCGCGGGCGGATACGCCATATTTTTTAGCCAGACTTTTTACTGAAATATCCATGATTCAGGCCCTCCTTTTTCTTATCATCCGATATTCTCCAGGGCGGCGAACAGAGCATCGTGGTCGATTCCTTCCACTGCGGCGAGCACTGCTTCATCGGCGGCTTTGAGGCCGTCGACGGTGACAAAACCGTTGGCCACCAGTTTGGCGGCATCGGCATTATCGATACCGAGAGTTTCGCTCAATTTACCGGCGGCGATTTTCATTTGTTCTTCGATGGAAGGGGCCCGTTCTTTGCTGGTTTCGTCGCAAAGTTTGACGGTCCAGCCGACCAGTTTACCGGCGAGGCGGACATTTTGTGCCTTGCGGCCGAAAGCGACTTTGGATTGATCCTCATCGACAATGACCAGCAGTGCGTGATTTTCCTCGTCGATTTTGACGCTCTGCACTTTAGCCGGCAGCAGGGCGTTGGAAACATAAGTTGCCAGATCTTCGTCGTATGGCACGATATCGATCCGTTCTGCGCCGAGCTCATCGGTAATGCGTTTGACTCTGGTGCCGCGCACGCCGACGCATGAACCGACCGGATCGACCCGCGGGTCGCTGGAAGCTACGGCGATCTTACTGCGTTTACCGGCTTCACGGGCGATACCTTTGATGGAAACGACACCATCGTGGATCTCGCTGACTTCCCTTTCAAAAAGGCGGGTGACGAATTCCGGAGCGGTACGGGAAACGATCAGTGCCGGGCCGGCAGAGTTGATATCGATTTTGATCAGCAGGGCATTGATGCGGTCACCGGCGGCATATTTCTCTTCGCGGATCTGTTCACGCAGCGGCAGAATACCTTCAGCTTTCTGAAAGTCGATCAGCACATTGCCGGCTTCGACCTTTTTCACTGTACCGTAAACGATCTGCCCCAACCTGCCGGCGAATTCCTCCTGCACGTTTTCTTTTTCGGCGCGGCGGAGCTGCTGGGAAAGGTTCTGCCTGGCGGCCTGGGCGGCGATACGGCCGAAGTTGCTGGGAGTTACCTCCCACTCAATGCGGTCACCGACTTTGGCATCCGGATAACGTTCCAGAACCCGGTCGAGTACGATCTGATCGTTATTCTGCGGCAGGTGATCGACCACCTCCAGCACGGCCCAGGCCTGGATCCTGCCGGTCGGCGGATCGATTTTGATTTTGAGTTCGCTGGCCGGGTGGATACTTTTCTTGGATGCGGAAAGAATGGCATTTTCCAAAGCCCGGATAATGCTTTCCCGGCTGATACTGCGATTCTGGCTCAAGTATTCAATGACAGTCAATAATTCGTTGCTCATCGGCTCGTTCCTTTCTCATTTCGTCATTTCAAGGGACTAAAAAAGCGGGCAGACCGTCCCGCTTGGCATCAAAAAACAATTTTTGTCCGGTCTGAAACCTTCACAATCTATAATATATATGTAAAACCCCTGCTTGTCAAGCACCGTATTGCAAAATCACAGCAAAGCCGGTTGCAATACGGCAATTTCAACTTTCTGTTTCAATTTTTCCATAATATCCGGTTTTGCAAAAATGTAAAAAAAGTGTTATATTAAGTTGAAAACAGTTTTTGAAATTATCTTTACAACTTGGGAATGATTGCAATTATGGATACCGGAAAAGTCCGGGTTGAACTCGGTGAACGCAGTTATGATATTATTTTCAGTGCCGTTGACTCCCCGCAGAGTATCGCTGCTTTTGCCGCCCTGCCTCAGAAAAACGTACTGATCACCGCTGACAGCAATACAGCCCGGTATCTGCCGCGTACCAGAGCCGCTTTGGAAAAGAGCGGCAAAACAGTGTATCAGTGGATCTTTCCCGCCGGGGAAGCTTCCAAAAATATTGACAATGCCATGGCTTTGTGCGGTTATGCCAGTTCCTTGAAACTGGGGCGCAATGCGCTGTTTGCCGCTCTCGGCGGCGGTGTCACCGGTGATCTGACCGGATTTGCCGCTGCCATGTTTATGCGCGGAGTGGATTTTATTCAGATACCCACATCGCTTCTGGCAATGGTTGACAGTTCCGTTGGCGGCAAAACTGCAGTGGATACTCCGCACGGAAAAAATCTGGTCGGTGCTTTTCATCAGCCGAAACTGGTGGTGATCGACTGCGATGTGCTGCAAACGCTTCCGGCCCGGGAAATTCGCAGCGGGCTGGCGGAAATCGTCAAAACTGCTCTGATCCTTGATGCGGATTTCGCCGCCCGGCTGGCTGATGCTCCGGCGGATATTGCCGCTGACCCGGAAATGATCCGTTATGCAGTCAGACGTTCCTGTCAGATCAAGGCGATGGTGGTGTCGCAGGATGAAAAAGAATCCGGTGACAGCGGCCGGGTCTTTCTTAATTACGGTCACACTTTCGGGCATGCCATTGAACACCTTTCCAACTTCCGTCTTGCTCACGGTGAAGCGGTGGCAGTCGGCATGGATATTGCCGCTTTTACCGCATGCAAACTCGGTTTGTGTTCCCGGGAAAGTGCCTCGCAGCAGTACGATTTGCTCAAGCATTTTTCCATTGCTCCGGAAAATTTTCCGGTTTCAGCGGTGCGGCAGGAAATATCCTCCATCATCGAATTGATGAAAGGTGACAAAAAGAATGGCGACGGCCGCTTCCGGGCGGTGCTGCCTTTGCGTACCGGGGTGGTGAAAACGGTCGATCTTGATCCGGTTCAAACCGCAGCTGTACTCCGGGAATATTATACCATGCGCTTTGAATCAGAAGCTGTTGCAGATGACGACCGGCCGGAAGTGGTTATTGCCGGTCTGGGATTGCTCGGTTCATCGCTGGCTTTGAGCATTGATAAACGCAAATACCGGGTCGCAGTATGGAACCGCAACCGTCAGGCTTGCGACTGGGCCGTTGAACAACGTCTGGCTGACAACGTTTATGACAGTGTTGAAGCGGCTTTTGCCGGAGCTGACATTCTGATTTTGTGTCTGCCGATCCCGGTTACGGAAAAATTCATCCGCCTTTACCACCATCTGTTGAAACCCGGTGCGGTCGTTACTGATATTGCCAGTGTCAAGAATCAGGTGATGAGTGCCGCAGAAAGTTTTCCGGATTTCAATTTTGTCGGTTCCCATCCCATGGCCGGAACGGAAAAAAGCGGTTACCGGTGCGGTTTCAAAGGATTGTACGACAATGCCGATGTATTTGTGGTGCCGGGAAAATATTCCACTTCATACGGCATCGCTGCAGTTGAGGAGTTCTGGAAAAGTCTCAATACCCATATCCGCCGGATATCCACTGCTGAACATGATGCTCTGGTGGCTCATACCAGTCACATGCTGCATATCATTGCTTCAGCTCTGACCCGCAGTATCCTTGAGAGAAGCGATGCTGCGGAACAGCGGCGTCACTATTCCGGATGTGCCACCGGTTTCCGGGATACTTCACGGATCGCTTCCAGTTCGCCGGAAATGTGGAAAGAGATCTGTATGGCCAACCGGCAGGCGATCTTTCCGGCCCTTGATGAGTTCCAGGCCAGCATGAATGAGATGCGCCGGTGTCTGGAAGCCGGTGACGGTGAAGGATTTGCCGGACTTTTCCGGCACGGCCGGGATTTGCGTGATTCGTGGCTTTGTTACAAAAACTCCCACCGTCTGCCGGAAAATATGGTGCTGTGCGGTATCAAACACTCCGGCAAAAGCACCATCGGTGCCGAAATGGCGGCGATTCTGGATATCCCGCTGGTCGACAGCGATGCCGAAGTACAAAAGCGCGACGGCAAAAATCGTACCTGCCGGGAAATTTTCACTGCCGAAGGCGAAGAATTTTTCCGGAGACTCGAAGCGGAAGTACTGACTGAATTGGCCGCATTTCCGCATAAACGGGTGATCGCCCTGGGCGGCGGAGCTTTGAGCAACCCATTTGTGGATGAAAAAGTTAAAAAAGCTTTGGGATTTATCATCTGGATCGATACGGATGATCAGACTGCCTTTGAAAGAATCAGAAAAAATGGCCTGCCGCCATTTCTCGCCGGAGAAAATGATCCGCTGGAAGCTTTTATCCGGATGAACCGGAAACGCAGAGAACTTTTTGCCGCTTATGCCGATGTCAGGATCATTCCTGAAGCATCCCCGCACCGGACAGCGTTACACATCTTTTCCTGCTATAAAGATCAGTACGGCATCTGAATTTTTCAAGTAAAAGAGGCGATTTCAAAAGTCCTCAAAAATCCTTGAAAAAAGAACTGCTGTCGAATTTTTCAACTCCGGCAGCAGCTCTTGAATTATTATTTCTTACTGCAGATAAGAGGGCGTATTGGATTCATTTTCACGGGATTGATTCAATCTTTCCAGCGCAGATTTGGCCCGGGCATGATCTTTGGCTGCCGCTTTGCGGTACCAGACCTGAGCTTCCACCAGATCTTCGGCAAAACCGGCTTTGCCGGTCTCATGGAACCAGCCCAGATTGTACTGCGCTTCAGCGATATCCTTGGCTGCCGCTTTCTCAAACCAGCTGCGGGCAGTCGTGTAATTCTGGGTCACTCCGCGGCCGAATGTGTAGCACAAACCGAGAAAACACTCGGCATTGGCATATCCCTGCTGGGCGGATTTGGTGAACCATTCCACCGCAACTTTCAAATTGTAACGTTCCACATTTTTTCCGGTGAAGTAACACAGACCCAAGTTATACTGGGCCCGGGGATCTCCGGCTTCAGCATCCTCGTAAAATTCATTGTTTTCCCGGTCATAGGCAAACTGATCATCATTTGCCATGCAGAAAAACGTGCAGGAAAACATCGCGGCAACAAATAACAATTTGGTTCCAAACTTCATAATATACCTCCATTTAAGGTTGCATTTTTCAAAAAAACTTATAATAATATAGCATGAGCAAAAGGGTTTGTCAAGGGCTTTTTGCTTAGCATTGCGGGCAAATCCGGGCCTTGCTGTCGTCGGTCATTCGGTCGAGTACAGTCGTACACTCCCTCATGCCCTCCTTGCAAAACCCGGATTTTCCGCGCACTGCTTCGCAAAAACGCCGTTGGGTGGAATGACTCGCGGGCGGTGTCAACCGCCCGCCGAGTCAAACTAAACAAAACCCCGGCAGACTGCTGTCCACCGGGGGTACGGGGGCGGAGCCCCTGTCAAGGGCGGTGTCAACCGCCCGCCCGCCGAGCCGCTCCACCCAACGGCCGATTTGCCGTCAGTATGCGGCAAGGTCACGTTTTGCGCCGGAGCAAACGAGGGAGCATACCCCCGTATGTGACCGAGTGCGCGACAAGC
>JAFVZS010000102.1 GCA_017508015.1 Lentisphaeria bacterium | reverse complement strand
GTGTCTCGCCGCTCCGATGTCGCGGCTCAATCAGAAAGTTTGTAAATCATTACCACTTTCGGGGGTACGGGGGCGGAGCCCCTGTCAAGGCCGTCAGGCCGCACCGGGGGTACGGGGGCGGAGCCCCTGTCAAGGGCGGTGCAAACCGCCCGCCGAGCCGCTCCACCCAACGGCCGATTTGCCGTCAGTATGCGGCAAGGTCACGTTTTGCGCCGGAGCAAACGAGGGAGCATACCCCCGTATGTGACCGAGTGCGCGACAAGCAAGGCGTGAGATTGCCCATAATGCGGCAAATCAGACAAGCAAGGCGTGAGATTGCCCATATGCGGCAAATCAGACAAGGCAAAGCAAAATTAATGGATGAGGCAGCGCAAGCCGATTCCGGATGGCAGTTTGCGGCCGGTGCTTTCCGGAATGTACATCTCATCGGCATCGATTTCGGCATGGTTCCCGACGACTTCCCGAACCATACGTTCCAGTACCAACAGAGAAAATCCCGGTGAATGGCAGCTTAATACCAGTGTGAACGGGCGGTCATCTTTGCGCAGAGCAAGGCAGTTTTTCAACAATTGCGGCAGATCATTTTCGATTTTCCAGAGCTGTCCGGAAGAACCTCTGCCGAAAGTCGGCGGATCGAGTGCGATCAGATCGTACTTGCTGTTGCGGCGCAATTCCCGGTTGACAAATTTATTCACATCATCGGCGATCCAACGGATGGCGTTGGGAATCGACGGATTAAGGGCCAGATTTTCTTTGCCCCATTCGATCATGCCCCGGGCAGCATCCAGATGGCATACTTTTGCGCCTCCGGCGGCCATGGAAAGCGATCCCAAACCGGAGTAAGCAAATAAATTGAGTGCATCCATATTCCGGCAGTGATCTCTGAAATACTGCCAGTTGCGGAATTGTTCAGCGAAAAAACCCAGATGACCGAAACTTGTCGGCTTGATCTGCATTGTGACACCGCCCCAGTCGGCACTCCAGATATCCGGAATGCGCTCCCGGCGCAGCCAGCTGCCGTGGCCGGAACTGTCACGGATGAATTCTGCATCGGCGGCTTTCCACTCAGCCGGAGGCAGCGACGGTTTCCAAAAGGCGTTCAATGCCGGACGGATCAACCGGTAAGGGCCGACCTGTTCAAGTTTTTTCAAATTACCGCTGTCCAGCAGAATATAATCCTGTCCCATAATGCCAACTGTTTACTCCTGCGCTCTGGAAATGATCTCACCCCGGCGCACGGTCAGCAGCGGCCGGTTGGTTGTGTGTTCAAATACCGCCAGATCGGCCCGCAATCCGGGCAGAAGCTGACCGCGGTCAAAAAGTTTAAAGTGTTCAGCCGGATTCCTGGTGACGGCCTGAGCCGCTTTGGTTTCCGAGAGGTGTCCGCAGCTCATCAAACTGTGCCATCCGGCATCAAGCATGGTAGTTGTGCCGGCCAGTTTCCCGGAAGAATTTTGGGAAAAACCATTTTTTACAATGATTTCAGACGGGCCGATATGATATGAACCGTCTGGCATGCCGCTGGCCATGGTGCCGTCGCTGATACCGATGATCTGCCGCAAAGTTTTGCAGCGGCAGGCCAGATCGACCATCCGGGAGTGCACATGGCGGCCATCAATGATCAACTCCACAGTCACCCGGTCATCGGTCAACACGATCCCCGGCAGACCGACATTGCGCTGATGCAGTGGATTCATGCCGTTGAAAAGGTGAGTGCAGTGAGTCGAACCGGCATCAATAGCCCGCAACGTTTCATGTTCACCGGCCAGACTGTGTCCCATGGAAGCGATCACATTGCGTGAAAGCAGTAATTCAATAAGTTTGTCAGCGTTGGCCAATTCCGGCGCAAAAGTCATGATTTTGATCAATCCTTCACCGGCATCGATCAGGTCGGCGGCAAATTTCAGATCGATTTTACCCAACAGATGTTTGGGCTGGGCTCCGGCTTTTTCCGGATTGAGAAACGGGCCTTCGATATTGATTCCGATAGCATCAGCTCCGGGCAGGGGGTTTTTCATTGCCGCACTTAAAATCTGCAGATTGGCGATCATCTTTTCCGGTTCATCGGCGACCACGGTCGGGAAGAATCCGGTGGCTCCTCTTTCGCCCATAATGGCACTCATTGCCGCCAGATCGTTGCGTGATGCTCCGGCCCGGGAACAGTCAAATCCCCCGGCACCGTGGATATGGGTATCGATGAATCCCGGCGTGATGTAGGCGTTTTCAAAGCGGAAAAGTTCCAGTTCTTCATTCATGGAAAAGCCGGAAACTCCTCCGACGGCGATAATTTTTTCATTTTCACACAACACTCCGCCATTGGGAATGATGTGATCCGGAGTGATCAGGTAATCGGCCAGGTAAAGTCTGCGGATTCGACTTTTTTTCATAACTTCCACTTCAAATCGTTTTTCAAATATGTATATGCGATAATATAATTCCGGCAGTATGCTTTGTCAAGAGAAGTTCCGGCGGATTTACCGCCGCACTCCGGTAGTCCGGGCAAAAGAGTCGATTCCTTCAACGATGCCCAGCGCGATTTTGTTGATATATTCCGGATCATTCAACTTGCGTTCTTCAGCCTGATTGCTGATAAAACCGATTTCCACGAGCACTCCCGGTGCGTGGATGTTTTTCAAAACGGCGAATCTGGCCCGTTTGATTCCCCGGTCGATCGCACCGGTACGCCGCAGCAGGGCATTTTGTATGTGCCATGCCAAAAGGAAATTGGCCGGATCATTACGGTTGCCGTCGTGAATGGTTTGGGAAATTTTACCGCCGTTGCTGGATGCCGCTCCGGCCGGTGTCAGACAGTAGGTCTCGATACCGGTGACCTTTTTATCTGCCGCAGAATTGACATGAATGGATACAAAAAGATCTCCGTTGGTGCGCTGCTGCATCGGCCCGATACGGTCGAGCGGTATTTGAATGTCGGAAGTGCGGGTCATATCCACCTGATAACCGCGGGCACGCAGGATCCGGGCCACTTGCTGCCCGGTCTTGAGGGTGATCGCTTTTTCCTGAGAGATCGCACCTCTGGCACCCGAATCATTGCCGCCATGGCCCATATCGATCATTATCCGGCGGACATGGTGTTTGGGAACTGTGCCGGGATAGAGCAGCGGCCGTAAAGTTTTGAACCAATCCAAAGTGGATATCCACGGCAGATTACCTTCAAAACTCATTGAATTGAGCAATTCAACTCTGATTCCGTTGCAGCTCATCCGCCGGGCGTTGCGATTGAAAACGCAAGTGTATCCCCGGCCGACAGCGGTCATTGCACCGGGCTGCAAAGTCACCCGGAAATTATTGCCGGTCATCAGATCGTAAAGATTGCTGTATTTCAGACGGTTGATCTGTTTCTGCCGTATTGCACCGGCAAAAAGCGGCAGCTGCATCACAATGAGTAAAATAATCGCACTGAAACGGAACATCTTTTACAACTCCGCTTCATCAAGTTTTATCAACTGTATGGAGTCTTCTGTCGGCGGATACATCGCCGTGATACCGGCACCGAGTGTCACACACTGACTCAATGAACCGTAGACGAAAGCTTTACTTTCACAAACTGCCTGTTTCCACGGCAGATCCAGGGCACACATGGCAGTCAGTGCCGCTGACAGAGTGCATCCGGTGCCGTGGGAGGCGAATTGAGGCAGATCCAGAAGCGGTGAAGTCAGGGTGTAAAGCCTGCCGTCTCTGGCGATCACGTCGGTGGATGAATTGCCGGAAAGATGACCGCCTTTCAGAAAGATCGAGGCGGAAAATGTTTCATGGAGTTTTGCAGCACAGCGGAGCATATCTTTGATGCCGGTGATCCGGCAGTCGCCCAGCAGTTGAGCTTCCGGAATATTGGGGGTTATCCACGACGCCGAATCTTTCAGACGGTCGATGAGCATGGCGACTGCCTCATCCTGAAGCAGTTTTTTGCCGCTGGTGGAGATCATTACCGGGTCGCAGACCAATTTGAGATGATGATCTTTGATCGCTGAAAAGACTGCATCGATGATTTCTGCGGAAAAAAGCATGCCGGTTTTGCAATGTTTCACCGGGATTTTTTCCAGAATTGTTTCGATCTGGGCGGCAGCTGCGGCACCGGGCAGGGAGTCGATACGGCGGACTGTGGCCGGATTCTGGCTGGTTACTGCGGTAATGGCACAAGTGCCGAAAACTCCGAATGCGTTGAATGTCCGCAGATCGGCGGCGATCCCGGCCCCGCCGCCGGAATCACTGCCGGCAATGGTCATGGCACTGGGATAAAATTTCATTTTGCTTTTCTTTGTCATTTGTTTTTATCCGTTTGTGAAGCTATCTTATATAATACACATTGCAGAATTTACACTCTCAAAGGGAAAAAAACAACTGTGAACCGTTCTTTTATCAGAATTATTTCGATATTTTTTTTGATTTGCCCCGGGCTTCTTCCCTTTGAGGCCTCCGGAGAGGTGCCGGTGGCCTCAGGAATCGTTATGCAGGTCGATGTCACCGGAAGTGATTCTGCCTATTTGCGTGAGGTCATCCGGCAGCTTGACCGTTATGCCCGGGCCGCCGGTGTGGAACACTCCCGGCAGCGGATCACGATCGTGCCGTCGCGCGATGAGACGATCCGTTTTTCCCGTAACACTTTGGCTCTGCCGGGTAATGCCGGTGTCTGGCAGGATGATTTTGAATTGCGTTCCAAATTGTACACATTTCTGATCGCTCACCGGTTCAATTTGCCCTATCCGGGGAGATCGGTCAAACTTTTTGAATGGATCGTTGCCGGTATTGATGCCGAGCTGGAAGCTGCGGCTACTTCCGGACAGCATCTGGTGGCCAACCGGGAATATTTTCTGCTTTCCGGCTTTGCGGCCGTGGCCGGAAGAGTGCCGGATTTTGCGGTAATGAGTAAAAGCGGCCTGAGCAGTGATCCGGTTTTGCGGGATTTTTACGGGGCTCAGGCGCGGATACTGCTCACTATCCTTGCTGAAAACGGTAAAATAAAAGAACTTTTCCGCCGGAATTTTCAGGGGGCCGGTGCAGAGTGCTTTCTGGAGTTTTACACCTCCGCAGAAAACGCCGCCGTCGAACTTGATTCGGCGGCTGAACGCCTGATTTGGAACCGCTACCGGCCGATTCCGGCGGCGGTGGCAATGCACCGTTTGGCCGGTATGGAAAAGATGTTTATACAAAAAGCAGATGAAAATGGTGTGCTTACCGGAGATTTTATGGAGTGTTCATGGCGGGAATTGTCGGCGCAACTGGCGGCCAAACGCCCGGATAAACATCTGATCCGCAACCGCTTTGCCCGTCAATTCACTGATTTGAGCCGGCTTTGCGGTGACCGGGAAAAGGCGGCTTGCGCCGCCGTGACCGATGCGGCCAGACAACTTGACGGTTCTCCGGAAAATGATGAAAAGTTTTTCAATGCTCTGAACCGTCTCAAGGCAACCTTTGCCAGACGGCAGGAGATCGAAAGATTTCTGACTGATACCATGTTGATAAATGCGCCTCTGCCGGATCATTTTCAGCGGCTTTTCAAGGCGGCAAGGGTGGAAAATTACAGTTGTACCGCAGACGAATTGCGCTTTTTGCAGCAAACGGTAAATGACTACTTATTCCGGTGAATGTGATGAATTGTTTTGATACTGTTATCATCGGTTCCGGGCCGGCCGGTCTGGCGGCCGCATGTGCCGCCGGAAAGATCGGCAAACGGTGCGTGATTCTGGAAAAACAGCCCCGGCCGGCGATGAAATTACTGGCTTCCGGCGGCGGCAGATGCAATGTTTCAAATATTCTGGATTTGGAAGAATTCGCCGGGAAATTCGGCCGGCAATGGCGATTTTTACTGCCGGCATTATCTGCTTTTCACGGTGAGAAACTGCTGGCATTTTTCCGTGACCGGCAGCTTCCGCTGGAGTTGACCGACGGATTCCACTATTTTCCGGTCACCGGCCGGGCGATGGATATTTTGGAAATTTTTCAAAGGGATATTTCAAAATACGGCGGACGGATCATTTGCAATGAAAAAGTCGTGAAATTGATCCCCGGGCGGATTTGGGAGATCCGGAGTGCCGCCGGTAATGTTTACCGGGCTGCGCAAGTTATTTGTGCCTGCGGCGGCCGGGGATATCCGGCGTTGGGCGGCAGTATGGCCGGTTACGAGCTGGCCGCCGGAACCGGTCATAAGATCACGGAACTTTTTCCGGCGATGACCGGAGTGATCTGTGCCGATCCCCGGATCGGTCAGTGTGCGGGGATTTCCATCGGAGATTGTATCGCCACGATCGATCTTAAAGGGCGGGAACGCTGTTCTGCCCGGGGTGAATTGCTTTTCACGCACCGGGGATTTTCTGCTTTTGCAATTCTTGATCTGGCGGGGAAAGCGGCGCAATTGCTGACCAGGTATGAGCGGATACCGCTGAAAATAGATTTTCTGCCGCAAACAACGGTTGCGGAAATCACTGCTCAAATTGCCGTCTGGCGCAAACACAGCGGTAAAAAGCGTGTTTCCTCACTGCTGGCCGGATATCTGCCACGGAGAATAGCGGAATTGCTGCTCAATGGCAATGATCCGGAAATCTCCCGCCTGAGTGCGGAAACTGCCCGGAACCTGACCGCCAGTTTGAAAGGTGCGGTATTTGAGCTTTGCGGAGTGGAAAGCTGGGATAAGGCTATGGTTACAGCCGGTGGAGTTTCATTGAAAGAGATAAATCCGGATTCTCTGGAAAGCAAACTTTTTCCCGGATTGTTTTTCGCCGGGGAGATGCTCGATGTGACCGGTCCCTGCGGCGGATTCAATATCACCTGGGCTTTGGCCAGCGGAATGCTGGCCGGCGGCCGGCCGGTTTCTTGATTTTTACATAACGGCAGTTTATATTGTTCAGACAAACAGTTTAGCAGAGGAAATGACAGGTATGAGAAAATTTATTTTATTGTTTACGGCAGTTTCTTTATTCTGGTTGTGCGGCTGTATGATATCGGCTTCCGATCCGGCGGCGGAACGGGCTTTTGAAGTTTATCATCAGCTGCACACTCTTCTGCCTGATGCTCCGCTGGATATGCAAGATGTTCTGGAACGGGCCGCGGCGGTTGACCGTACTGCGGTGCGGATCGCCTGGGCGGAGTTGTACTTTCTTAAAGATCTCCGGACAGTGCAAGCGGTTGCAAAAAGAGAAAAGGCCCGGATCACCTTGAATACTCTGCTGGGGTTTCTTCCTTCCGATCCGGTGGTTTATGATCTTGAAACCTCTCCGGCACTTCCGGTGGAACTTCCGCATGCATCCGCAGTGGAAAAGGCTGCTCTGATCATTGATGACGGCAAAATCCCGCCGCTGGAATTGCTGCGTCTTGCACGCCTCGCCCATGTCGAAGCGGTGACGGCAATGAATGAAGCGGAAATGGAAAATTCTCCGGAAAAACGTCTGGCGTATGCTGTTGCCTGTATCCGTCTGGCTGACGTGATCGGTGTGGCTCCGGAAAAATTGGATGAAGTTGAGGTTTTTGAAGAACGGTTCAATTCGGCTAATGTCCGGTGGGAAAAAAGTCATTGATATTTTGAGAACTTTTGAATCACTCTCATTTTTCCGGATTTTTACAGGATAATTCAGGGTTGAATTGAAAAAAACGTTTTTTTTGATTAAAAAGCGGTGTTTTTTGCCGGAAGTAATTTGCTTTTTCGCAAATAGGTGGTATTTTAATACAATGCTATACGGCAAAGTCTATCTTAATGAGGTTTAAGAATGGGTAACTTGAAAAAGAAACGGCGTAAAAAAATCGCCAAACACAAACGCAAAAAGCAGCTCAAACTGCTTCGGCACAAAAACAAGTAATCATCCCGTGTTCCGCCCGGAAATTCTCCGGCGCGGCGGGGATGCCGCTGCTTGATTTTGAAGAAGATTCAGCTTTTGGCTGCGGTATACTGTTGCGACGTCCGTTTCCGGCATTTTTTGCAGGGACGGGCGTTTGTGTTATAAAAGATTGTTTAATTGATTGTTTAATTGATTGTTTAATGCGGTGATTGCGGATCACCGTCAAATATTACAGAGAAAATACCATGACATTCCGAAGAAAAAATCTGCCCAATATTCTGACCGTCAGCCGGATTTTTGCGGTGTTGATATTCGTTATAATCGCTTCGGTGGCGCACATTGAGGTCATCAGTGATGAAAGTTGGATTTTCGGTCTGCGGGTCTGTGCCGTTATTTTGGCTCTGCTGGCCGGATTGACCGATCTGCTCGACGGTTATCTGGCCCGGCGTTACCACTGGGTCAGTGACTTCGGAGCTTTGATGGACCCATTGGCCGATAAGATTTTTGTTACCGGAACCATGCTTATGGCCGTGGAATACAGGATCATTCCGGCATGGATCGCCATTGCGGTGCTTTTCCGGGAGTTCATGGTTACCGGTCTGCGGACTCTGGCTGCCAAAAAACAGGTGGTCATTTCGGCTGACCGCTGGGGAAAACTCAAGACTGCTTTGCAGATGACCATGCTGGGATTGGCCGGTATTGCCTGGGCGATTGATGGCGGCGCGACCTATTTGCATTGCGAATCGTGGTTCGGTATCCGGCTCTGGTATGTCTGGCTGGCATTTATGATCGGCATTGTGCTGATCACGCTTTTTTCCGGGTTGGGATATTTCATCCGTTACCGCAAACTGTTCCTCGATCAGGAGTGAATTCAGACCGATCTTGCACGGCATCCGGCGGAAATACCGGATGCCGTGTTTTTTTATGCTTGAAAAACCGCATTTGCGGTGTTATATTACCTCGGATGTATATTAATTATAATAATATAATAAGTTACTTTTGGATTTACCTCACAGAACATTTCCGGCCGCAGCTTAAAATCATCCGGCCGGGGGCAACACAAGGAGTTATTTTATGAATCCGGAATATGATTTTTCCGCAATTGAAAAAAAATGGCAGCATTTCTGGGAAGAAAACCGTACCTTCCGGGCTGAAGATCTGGTCGATAAACCCAAATATTACTGTCTGGATATGTTCCCTTATCCCTCCGGTGCCGGTCTGCATGTCGGTCACCCGGAAGGTTACACCGCCACGGATATCATCTGCCGTTACAAGCGTATGAAAGGTTTCAATGTACTGCACCCGATGGGGTGGGATGCATTCGGTCTGCCCGCCGAACAGTACGCCATGGATACCGGAACCCATCCGGCAGTCACTACGGAAAAGAATATCAACCACTTCCGCGAACAGATCAAATCCCTCGGTTTCAGTTACGACTGGGATCGTGAAATCAACACCACTGAGATCGATTACTACAAGTGGACACAGTGGATCTTTATGCAGCTTCACAAAAAAGGTCTGGCGTATCTCGACGAAGTGGCGGTCAACTGGTGTCCGGCACTGGGTACGGTGCTGGCCAATGAAGAGGTCATCAACGGCCGCAGTGAGCGCGGCGATCACCCGGTTGAACGCCGTCCGATGAAACAGTGGATGCTCAAAATTACCGAATATGCCGAAAGATTGCTCAATGATCTCGACGAATTGGATTGGCCCGAAGGCATCAAAGAGATGCAGCGCAACTGGATCGGTAAGTCTACCGGAGCTGAAGTGATTTTTCAAACCTCCTGCGGAGAGAGTGTACGGTGTACACCACCCGTCCGGATACGCTTTTCGGTGCCACTTACATGGTGCTTGCTCCGGAACACCCGCTGGTCGGCAAATTGACCACGGATGAGTGCCGTGAAGCGGTAAAGGCGTATCAGGAGGCCGCCGCCAAAAAGAGCGACCTTGCCCGTACTGAATCCACTGAAAAGACCGGTGCGTTTACCGGGGCGTATGCCACCAATCCGGTCAATGGTGATCAGATCCCGATCTGGATTTCCGATTATGTGCTGATCTCCTACGGCACGGGGGCGATCATGGCTGTTCCGGCACATGATACCCGGGACTTTGAATTTGCTCAGGTATTCGATCTGCCGATCAAATGCATCATCGCTCCGGATGCAGAAGCTGCCAAAGCTGAAGGTGTTGATGTAGAAGCTGTTCTGGCCGGTAAGGCCTGTTGGACCGGCGAGGGCAGATTGATCAACTCCGCCAATGCCGACGGCTTGGATGTCAACGGTTTGAGCGTTAAAGAATCCAAACCGGCGGCCACCAGATGGCTGGCGGAACGCAACATGGGCAAAGAGGCGGTCAAGTACAAATTGCGTGACTGGCTTTTCAGCCGTCAGCGTTACTGGGGAGAACCATTCCCCATCATCCATTACGAAGATGGATCCGTGGAATTGGTCGATGAAAAAGAGCTGCCGGTCGCACTGCCGGAAATGAGCGACTTCAAACCCAGCGGAACCGGTGAACCGCCGTTGGCCAAGGCCGGCGAATGGCTCAATTATACTGATCCGGTCACCGGGCGCAAGGGCCGCCGGGAAACCAATACCATGCCTCAGTGGGCCGGTTCATGCTGGTACTATCTGCGGTATATCGATCCTAAAAACAAAGAGGCCGCCTGGGATAAGAAACTGGAAAAATACTGGCTGCCGGTCGATCTCTATGTGGGCGGTGCGGAGCATGCCGTGCTCCATTTGCTCTATGCCCGTTTCTGGCATAAAGTTCTGTACGATTTGGGCTATGTGCACTGCAAAGAACCTTTTACCAAGCTGGTAAATCAGGGGATGATCCTCGGTATTTCCTACAAAGATTCCCGGGGGGCACTGGTGCCGACCGATCAGGTGGAATTCACTGCCAATGGTCCGGTCCGCAAGAGTGATGGAGAAGCTTTGGTGGAGTTTCCTGCCAAGATGTCCAAAAGTTTGCGCAATGTGGTCAACCCGGATGATGTGATCGCCAGATACGGTGCTGACAGTATGCGCCTCTATGAGATGTTCATGGGGCCGCTTGAGGCGGTCAAGCCGTGGAACACCGCCGGGGTGGAAGGCGTGCACCGTTTTCTGAAAAAAGCCTACCGGGTCATCGGTTTGACTCCGGTGGCAGATGTGCCCATGAGCAAAGAAATTGAGCGCACGATCCATGCGGCGATCAAAAAAGTCGGAGCCGATCTGGAGTCATTCGGATTCAATACGGCGATCAGTGCGATGATGGTTTGTCTCAACGAGTTGGCAAAACTGGAAACTCTGCCGAGACAGGCGGCGGAAAACTTCACGCTTATGCTGGCTCCGTTTGCTCCGCATCTGGCGGAAGAACTTTGGGAAAATCTCGGACACAGCGACACGCTGGCATACGAGAAATTCCCGGAATACGATGAAAAAGTTCTTGAAGTAAGTGAAGTCGAGGTGCTCATTCAGGTGCTTGGCCGTCCCAAAGCCCGGTTGATGATGCCGGTCGGTTGCGATGCCGATACTGCCGGAAAAATTGCTTTGGCCGACGAAACAGTCAAGGCGGCCATGGGCGGAAAAGAACCCAAAAAAGTGATTTACGTACAGAACCGTCTGGTCAATATCGTAATTTGATGAGGGGATTATGAAATCTTGGTTCCGGATCATGTTGTTGACTTTGCTGCCGCTGATTTGCGGCTGTGAAGTTATTCGTCTGAGCAACGGCAAATATGAGATCGGTCAGACCGGCCGCGGCGATTTTGCCGCCGTATACCATGATATGATCATTATCCGCTTGCGCAATCCGGAGGAGCCTTCCGGAACCGAAAACGGCTATTGGGATTGGGGTGGTGAATACTCGGTGCGGGATGACGGAGTCATTGAATTGGATATGGATCGTCAAACCGCCAGGGATTGGAACTTTTACTATTCTCTGCGCAAACAGGATAATGCCATCCGGGTGATCGATCACCGTGCGGAAAAATCATTCCGTCTGGAACATGTACCGGCTGTGCCGCCGCAGCAGCGGCGGGGGAATGCTCCGGCAGTGCCGGCGGATTATCCGGCATTTCAGTAACAGATATTCCGGCAGTCACCGGCGTTTAAGCAAGTAGACGCTGATACTGCCGGAATTTTTCGGCAGTTCCCTGACTCCGACATATTCACAGGACAATCTGTCGCAGCCTTTGGCAGCCAGCAAGGTGGCAAAAGCCTGACTGACAAAGACCTGCCCCTCAAAGGTTATCGGTTCGATGCGGGCCGCTTTGGAAGTATTGCGGCCGATATAGTTGAATTTTCCGGTGATCGGATCTGCCACATGAGAAACCACTCCGGCGTGCAGACCGATGCGGATTTCCGGTTTGACGGAAACTCCGGCGGCACGCCAGTCAGAGCCCGCCATCCAGTCACGCAGATCCAGTGCCAGTTCACCGGCGGCAGCGGGATCATCCATTACCACATGCAGGGCATCGCCCCAGGTATTTTTCAGAACGATTTGCTCATCATAGGCGGCCAGAACATCTCTCTGGATCCCGGCGTGGAAGAAACGGCAGAAGTTGATGCACTCCTTTTCAGAAAGTTTGCTGAAACTTTTTACATCGGAAAACAACAGGGCTTTAATGGATCGACGGATCATTTTTCAATCTCCGGAGTAACGGTATCCAGCGGGATATTCTTTTGTTGCCAAAGTGCTACCGCCGAATCGGTTCCGCCGGTCAATCCGGATTTTTTACCATCCCATACAGTCACCCCGCGAAGCGGGAAGTGCAGCATTTCCGAACGGGAAACGGCCAAACCGAGGATATAACGGTTGGTGAAATCGTAAATGATATCATCATCATCGACACCGATTTCGTCACTTTCCGGCTCAAAGAGGGAGACATTTTTATTTTCCAGTATTTTGAAAAGCCGTTCTTTCCAATCGGCACCGGGAATGATATCCACGCTGTTGGCGATCGTATCTTTCATCGGCAGCGGCGGCACGATAAAACACTCGCCACCGGCTTTGAGAACTTCTTCCATAAAGATGATATCTCCGCCGCATGCGCAGGAGGAAAAGGCGATGCGGATGTTGCGTTTGCTGATGATTCCGGCCAAATCCCGGCGCACCTGAGCTTCGGCGCAGGCCGGAAAGCGCGGTTCCGGACGTGCCGGACGGTCGATCATGTGACCGGAAAAAATTCCGATTGCCGGCAAATGCATTTGTTGTACGATCTGCCGGATGCGATCTTCCGGGAAGCCGGCGGCCAGCATATAAAACTGTTTCAATGTGGAAGCCAAACTGCCGGCCAGACCATTATTCACTGCGATATCGGCGGCTTTACCATAGTGTTCAGCTGCGGTTTCACACTCATTGAGCAGCAAAAAACATTCTCCGAGAGTAGCCTCTTCCCACAGACCGGGATGGTCGAATTTCCGGCACAGCGGGAGGATTTTTTCTCTGACCAGTTTTCCGGCGGCAGCGTTTTCTCCGGCCATAAAAAGGCAGCTGGCGGCATTGATGCCGTTGTAGTATTGATTTTTCTGTTCAAAGACGGCCAGACTCAACCGGGCGGATTGTTTGAATAACTGCCGTCTGGCTTCCTGGCCGGTGGTATTTGCCGCCATATCTTTCAGGATCCGTGATTTGAGGCCGACAATTTCGGTGTCGTCGGAATCCGGCAGTTGTTCAAGCAGTTCTGAAGCTCTTTCCAATGAACCGGAACGGGCGAGTGCCAGGGCCATGATATGAATTTTCTGCAGAAGATTTTCCGGCGGGTGATCGGGGATATTTTCCGCCAGATCGTAAGCGTAAAAATTTTCGCCCATTTCCAGAACCCGTTTTGCCAGCACGGCGAAAAGCTCCCGGGGCAGTTTTTTCCGGTTGCGGATCAATTCACGCACTTCCCGGGCAGAAATTTTCTGTTTGTTTTTCAGTTTTTCAATGATTTTTTCCATGATCAGTCTGAAGCGGGGTGTGGAAGGTTACTGTTTTTTCATTTTTGCCAGAGATTCCCGGATACTTTGCAATGCTTTTTCCCGTGCCGGGCGGCGTTCTTTTTCCAGATAGGGCTGAAAGAAGCGGTGTCGGGCCAGAAATCCGGCCTCTGCGGTCAGATATTCCCGGTCGGTGCGGATGTTGCCGCAGTTGGCCATTTCCGCTCTCAACTGCCGGGCGCGGTCAAAATAATTGGCCTGACCGATGTGACCGACATCTGCATCACAGAGGATTTTTTCCAGCAAATTCTGTGGATCTACCGGCATGGCAGTTGCGAGAATCAGGCGGCAGATCAATTGAATATCCTTATCACAATATCCGTAAGCGGGCAATATTTTGGCGGCGTATTCTGCGGCCAGCGGTTCATTATTTTCGTATTGCACGGTGTAACCGGTATCGTGAAGCAGAGCCGCCGTCATCAGACAGCGGATTTCCCGGCGGGTCAGTGACGGGTAATGGCGGGCAAAGGCGTGGACATTGGCCACCACTTCTCTGGTGTGCAGTTTGTTGTGATACAGGTATTTTTCCGGCAGATTGAAATCCAGATGCTCCAGCACTTCCCGACACAACTCCTTATCCAAAGCGAAAATCAGCGGCGATGTGTGGCCGCATGCCGGACAGAGTGCAAAGGAAAAAGCTTCATGCACCTGAAAAAATTCACCGCATTTGGCGCAGACACATCCCAGAGCTTCAGTGCGGTTTTTTTCGATGGAACCGATTTCCAGCGGATTGATCTCCCGGGTGTTCAGGTAAGTATTTTTGCGGGAGTGGTATTTCAGGACGGATTTGATTTCAAAGAGTTCCAAATCCGGAAATTTTCCCAGCAGCAGAGCCGTGATGCCGGAAACTGTCGGAGTGGCGAAACTGGTTCCGGTCAACCGGTAATAACCGCCGCCATGTCTGGCACTTAAAACATTTTCGCCGTGAGCGGCAAATTCAATGGGTTGTTCGCCGGTGTGCCGGATGAGGAATGGGGTATCAAAGGATTGATTGTCAACAGCGATGCAAGCGGATAACTCTGCCGGAAATCCCAAATCTCCGGGCTTGGGGATATTGCGTTTGGAAGCGATAATGATTTTGCGTTTCCGGTAGGCTTCTTCCAGCAGTCCGGATAATTCATCGCGGTATTTATTCAGACATGCCAGACTCATATTGATGATTTTCGCCTCTGAGTCGATGGCGTCGGCCAGCCCTTTGAGCATGGCTTTACCTGAACCGGCGAAACCGGCACTGAGAACTTTGAAGTCGAGAATTCTGGCATTGGGGGCGATTTTGGTGATGATGCCGGCAACTGCGGTGCCGTGTCCGGCGTCATCGTTGTTGGTGTGCGGCGGCAGTTGACTTTTTTCGCTTTCGTCTCCGGTAAATTTCCATGCGCCGATGACCTTTTTGCGCAATGCCTCATGGGATGAATCGATCCCGCTGTCGATCACCGCCACCGTTACCGGGTGAAGCCGTTGTGACCGCAGTTGCGGCAGAGAGGCAGAAAGCACATCGGAAAGCAGATACATCTTATAATTCACCTAAAATAGAGAGCATTTGCAAAACTTTTGCGGCATTTTCCGGTTTTTTCCGGATGATTTTCACCGCGGCATCGGCGGCGCGCAATTCGATGGAGTCGGTTTCGGTGAGGGAATTAATCTGCTGTGAAGCATAGTTGGCCAGCTGCTGCTGTTGGGAAATAATAATTGCACCGATTTGCGAAAGCAGAGAAAAATTCCGGCAGTCACCGGTATTGAAACTTTTCTGCCGGTCAAAGGAAACTGCGGTGATGACTCCGATAAGTTCATCATCGATCATCATCGGGGCGGCGATCACGCTGTTCGGGGAACCGTCATCGGCGATGTCAAAAAAGCTGTTGCTGTTGGCCCGGGATGCACTTTGGATTTCACAGGTCATTGCCGCCATGCCGGTGATGCCTTTGCCGATAGGGATGGTTTTGCCGATGAGAGAATCCGGGTTCTTTGCTCCGACGGTACAGGCGAACTGCAAATCTTTTTCCGCTTTGCGATAGATCAGAAGCGAACCTTCATCAGCTTTCAGAAGCTGCAGACCGGTTTGGATAAGCAGTTGAAAGGCGTATTTGATTTCTTCCGGATTTTTTATTCCGGATGCCAGCAGTATTTGATCGATTTTGAGCATAGTTCCTCTGGTTGGTTACAGCATTACAGCACCGGGAAACCGGCGACGCGGGTATTATCGGTAAAGATGAATGCCACTTCCGGATTGGTGAAAGATGCCTTAAGTGTTTCGTAAGCGATCGCGGCACGGCCGTTGGAAACGGCCAATTCGTTGCCGCAGAAGATCAATTTGCCGGAAACCGACGGTTCTTTGGGGGTACGGATCCGGATCGCCAGAGAAGTTCCGGCGGTGGCGGAAACGGCCAATTGCATTTTCCAGTGGTATGCGGCGGGGGTATCGGCACTGCTGGCAAAGGTCAGAGTCAGGGCCTCTTCGCCGGCGGCGATGACTTCGGCACTTTCCACTTTGTTGAAAATATCCTGTAATTTTCCGGTGAATTTCTGCCACTGGGCCTGAAGAGCATCCATGGCGAATCTTTCCCGGCGGATATTCTGCTGAATCCGTTTTTTGCGTCCGGCACTTATCTGCGGCATTTTTCCCTGACGGCTTTTGGCGTTGGCGGCCGCGGCGAATGCGCACAGATCCCGGCAATCCGGACATCCGGAAATGTGGGTGCTTAAATGGGCATGTTCTTTGTCAAGCAGTTTTCCCTCGATAAATTCCGCCAGGGTATTGGCATCAGGGCATTGGTCATTGAAAAATTTCATTTGTTGTCAGCCTTTCTTAATTCACTCATCCGGTGCTTTGCTCTTTTATTCATCTGATCGACATTGCTCTCTTTGAGATCGAGAAAAGCGGCGGTCTCTCTGGCACTCATATTCAGAGAATTGCGCATCAGCAAAACCCATGCCTGCCGGGGATTTTCCTGCCACAATCTGCCGAGCAGAGTGTTGGTATACCGCATTTCGTCGACCAAATCGGGAGCATCCGATCTGTCTTTGCACCTTATTCGTGAACAGAACTCGTTATCTTCTGACAGCACAAATTGAATTTTTCCGGTTTTTTCTCTGATTTCGTACCGCTGAGCTTCCCGGACGATGATAAAAAGGTAGGTTTTGAATGAGGAGCCGAAGCGGAAATTGCGTAAACGGCGGTAATCATCTTTGCTCAGCATCATCCAGACTCTGGTGATCAGTGAATCGGTGGATATGGCATACCGGTTGCACATTTCCACATATTTGCGCATCCGGCTCAACGGGGCGACCACTTCCATAAGCAGATAATCCCATGCGCCTGAATCATTTTTGATCAGCAAATCCACCAGTTCTCTATCCGGCAATCCGCTGTAATTTATCAATGCCATATTTCACCCTCTTATATTTTACAGATCAAGAATTCTCCGGCAATGGCGGCAAGGCGGTCGCTGGAGAGGAGATATCCGGTACATTCCGGCAGAATAAACTGCCGATACCTCTTTTAGCGTAATATACACTGCAAGACTGGGCTTTTCAAATGCAATCCGGAAAAAAGCGTAAATCAGCCGGCAGAGCGGTTAGCAATGAGATTTTTTGAGAGATTTTGGGAAATAGTGAGAGGTTTTGAGAGTCACAAACACCCACGGCCTTACCTCTCAAATGCCGGCTTCCTGGGTGGGAAAGCCGGATGACAACTGTTTTTTTTCAGCAAGCAGTGATTCAATATCGGCAAAGGCGTTTTGCAGATCTTCGCTGTGATAACGTTCATACATATTGTAAACAAGGTCTGAGATTCCGGCCTCATCCCATTCTTTCAGAATTTTATCTGCACTGGATTTTCTATGCGCCGCACAGTTTTCCAGAAGATAGATAAAAAATGCCATTTCTTTGTCAAGTTCATTCATTTCAATCTCTCCTTATATAAAGGGAGTTTCTGGGGTCGCCGGTGATTTGTTCACTTTCCCACATGTCAAAAACGCCAAGCGGGCTGAACTCCCACATGGCAAGCCGCGGATCTCTGAGCATGCGATATGTTTCAGAAGAAAGAAATTTCCGCAACGCCTCTTTGGGGGAATATCCGTATTTGTTGCAAATCATACGTACAAGTTCTTTGTCGTAGTAATCCAGCAGAAGTGGCATGTCATCTTTTAAATTCATTTTTCAATAACTTCCAGAAATTTCAGAAACTGCAAGGCATTTTGAGTCTTGAATGTATATTGATCGTGCAGTTTTTGAGGCAGTAAACGCCTGAGGGCTTCCGAGGCGGTGTATACTTTAGCGATGAACAGCCGTATTACCGGCATTGTTCTGTCATTTGCGACCGGACCGATAACCATGTCCCACTTTTGATCATTGACGGTATTATCCCGGTTGGCGGCAACAAAATCCAGCCATTTTCTGTTGGCTTTTTCAAACTTGAGGATTTTTAACTCTGCAAGCTTTGTTTCATCAAATTCATAGACCGTGATTGTCGGCACACCGGAACCGCGACGATCGGCAGTTAATGCGGCCCAGCGCCCGGCCTGTTCAAGACTGGATGTCAAATAAAAGCCTGTACCAAAATCCAGTTTCCGGTCAGATGTCAGAATCTGCGGTTTTTGTACAGTCATGTTGCTGCCATGATATAATTTCATATATCAGCCTTTCCTGTAAATATGACTGCCGATACCTCTTTTAGAGTAATATACACTGCAAGGCAGGGCTTTTCAAATGCAATCCGGAAAAAAGCGTAAATCAGCCGGCAGAGTGGTTAGCAATGAGAGGTTTTGAGAGATTTTGGGAAATTTTGGGAGATAGTGAGAGGTTGTGAGAGTCTCAAACACCCACGGCTTTACTTCTCAAAACTTCTCACAAACTCCCACTTGCCCGCTCCACCCGGCGGCCCTTTCTCCAAAAAATCTCCCTGCGGCCGCAGGAGAGCGGCCTCGCCGCTCGTGCTTCGCACTCGGCGGTTTCAGTCGATTTTCCGGAGGCCTCGCTCTCC
>JAFVZS010000101.1 GCA_017508015.1 Lentisphaeria bacterium | reverse complement strand
TGAGCCATACGGAAAACGTATAAGTGTCTTTATCCAGAGCGATACCGCCGCTGCTGAGGTTGTCACAGATCAGACTTGAGCCGTAAGGTGCGGAAAGTTTCAGACTTTTCTGACCGAATTTGGCAGTGGAATCATCCAATTTCCACTTTCCCTGCGGCATCCAGAAGCCCAAACCGGTCTCAAATGAGGTATCACCGGGAAAAAAATTGGCGGAGGCCGCCAATTCTTTCCATCTGATTTTAATTACTGATTTGCCCGGTAAATTCGGCCCGAGCATGTAACCGCGTACATTGGCGGAACCGTGCTTGCGCAGATCATGGAAGTGCCAGCTTGACGGTTGACACTGTATGGAAATATTGCTTTCCGGGAAGTTCAAACCGCTGAACCGGGTGGATAGATTCCAATTCATCTTCTGCGGATTGGCTTCGATTTTGCCATCGGGCGTGCGGTCGCTGGAAAAGGTGCTGCCCAACGGGAATGCCGGATCCAGAAGCATCGTGAATCCTGCTTTCATCGTTGAGGGGATCTTTTCCGTAAATTCATTCTCAATGGTCAATTCGCCATCTTTGAATGTGATCGTTTTACGGTAGCCCGGAACACCTTCTTTTTTGTAGGTGATCACTGCCGTGAAAACGCCGTTTTCCTCATTGAAATCGAGAACCACCGGTTCTCTGGTCCACTCTGTCGAGTAGAGAAATTTACCATTCTGACTGACGCTGACGTGGTCTTTTTTAATGAATGGCTTGCCATTGAGCAGCATCTGCACTTCCCCGGCGGCATTGATGATCAATTCGGCTTCACCGAATTTCACCCGGTGTTCGTTGAGGACCCCCTCTACCGCCGCCAGTGACCATGTGAAGATCAGTGCGGCAAATACTAAAAGTTTACGCATTTTTGGTTATTTCCTTATATGTTGGATGAAAAACTGTTATCAATAGTACGGTGAATCAGCCGGCTGGGTGATCTTCATATAAGTATTTTTGTCGGTATCATTATTCATTTTCGGCAGAGTGAAGCTTTCCACGTGTGAGTCAATGAAAAGCGCATTTCCCTGAGTGAATCCGGCATGGTGGAAACCGATCTGCGGAGTGTAGACACTGGCTCCGAGCATCGAACCGCCTTTGTTGGCAGTATTCTGATCGGCAATAAGGATCTTACCGGAAGATGAAGCCAGCGAAGAGGCATTGAAGTAATACTTTTTGCAGTTGATCCAGGGATTCATACCGTAATTGATGAAACGGCTGTCAGTCGGTGCGCCGCCCTCACCATCCGGATTGCGCGGACAGATGGTCGGCAAACTGGCAGTACCCTTTTTCGGCGCAGCAGTAATGCCCAGATATTTCGGAATACAGGTCAGGTGGGTCCACTGCTCACCCGAACCGCCATTCCAGCTGCGCGGATACCAGCCGTCATGATCTTCAGTATACATATTAAATGCGTTACCGATCTGTTTGAGGTTGTTGACACAAGTTGCGGTGTAGCCGCGTTCACGGGCTGAATTGAGTGCGGGCAGCAGTATCGCTGCCAGAATGGCGATGATCGCAATGACCACCAGCAACTCGATCAGGGTGAAGCCGTACGGCTTCTGATTCACTGAATCAGAATGTCTTTTCTTTGTCATAATCTTACCTCCATTTTTGGTTGGTTGAAATACTTTATACTATTATACCGATTCATCCGGCAGATTTTTTTAATCAGCCCGTTTTACTGTCTTACGCTCAAGTGTCACGCTATCGCGTGACTTCGCTTCCGGCAGGTGGTGTCGGCTTGCGCCGACCTTATGCGCTTACGCTTATTTTTCGCCGCTTATGGCGGCGACCAACATTCCGCCGTTGGATCACGTCCGGGTAGCACCCGGTGGCAGATTTTTTTGTTTTTTTAATAATCAGCCCGTTTTACTGCCTTACGCTCAAGTGTCACGCTATTGCGTGACTTCGCTTCCGGCAGGTGGTGTCGGCTTACGCCGACCTTATACGCTTACGCTTATTTTTCGCGCCCGTCGGCAATATGCAATATCGCCCCGTTGCCCAGTAACTCTCTCTGCAAATCTTTCACCGGCAGTACCGACGGATCAATGTTTCTGTCACAGCACATCGCCGCCGCCACCCCGGCCGCCTCTCCGGTCATCGCCGCCGCCGGTATCACCCGGTAAATCTCCCACGCATCCCCGGCACTGCTGATACATCTGCCCGCCGCCAACGCTCCTCTGATACTTTTCGGTACCAATGCCCCGTAAGGCGTCTCCCACGATTCCGCCAGTTTCCGCCAGTCCGCCGCCACTCCTATCGAATCTTCCCGGTAAACTCCGGCTTCTCCACTGCCGATCAGACTCATCCCGTCGATCCTCGCTATCTTACGCAACTGTGGCATCGCCGGTAAATGCACCGGATAGCACCTCTTGCGGTCACTTACCTGATCGTAAAATTTCCGGATACCCCGATACTGTCTGCGGATGAATTCCTGCATTTCCGCTACCGTAAGCACCTCTCCCATGAATCTGTCTTCCGAAAGCCCCGGAGCATTCATGTAAAGGTCTTTGGTAAAGTAAAATGTCCGGCCCTTTTCCCGCATCTCATTCTGTTCGACCACCCACGGCGTAACATAGTTGCCGTCACCGAAGACCTTTTCCCCCGCCATGCGGAGCATGAATGCCCCGCCGGAAGCATCTATGAAACAATCCGCTTCAATATTCCAATGATCCGCTC
>JAFVZS010000100.1 GCA_017508015.1 Lentisphaeria bacterium | reverse complement strand
GGTGCTATCCGGTGCATTTACCGGCGATGCCGCAGTTGCGTAAGATAGCGAGGATCGACGGGATGAGTCTGATCGGCAGTGGAGAAGCCGGAGTTTACCGGGAAGATTCGGTAGGAGTGGCGGCGGACTGGCGGAAACTGGCGGAATCGTGGGAGACGCCTTACGGGGCATTGGTACCGAAAAGTATCAGAGGAGCATTGGCGGCGGGCAGATGTATCAGCAGTGCAGGGGAAGCGTGGGAAATTTTCCGGGTGATACCGGCGGCGGCAATGACCGGCGAAGCCGCCGGAGTTGCCGCAAGTATATGCTGTGAACGCAACCTCGATCCGGCAGAATTGCCGGTAAATGATTTACAACAGGAATTGCTGGCCAACGGTGTGATCCTGCACATAGCTGACGGCAGAGATATATGAGATTTTCAACCAAATACAGGGAGGTAGAGTTATGATCAAGAAACAATATTTCGATTCATCAAATCCAATCGGATCGCCCGCAGGTACGGCTGTGTCATCACGGAATTTTTCCAGGAGCAGATTCACTCTGATCGAGTTGCTGGTGGTTATTGCAATAATCGCCATTCTGGCAGCGATACTGCTGCCGGCGCTGAATTCCGCCCGGCAGTCGGGCGTAAGGGCAAGTTGCATCAACAACCTCAAGCAGAATGCCACTGCGTTTGCCATGTATGCTGATGCCAATGATGACTATATGCCGCTGCCCGAAAACCGCTGGGTTTGGAGTACATTGATGAGTGAAATAATGGGTATGAGCAACAATCTGCCCAATGTCTCTGACTCTGACCGTGCCGGAAAGGCTTACAATCATGTATTCCGGGCAGCGACCGACCCGATTTTCGTCTGCCCGGCGCAGGGTCTGAATATCAAACCCACTATGGAAGAAGTGTCAACGACCAATCCGATCGCTTTGGCGACAACCTATCGGCCGACAGTTTGTGAGCCGGGGGATGCGGTAGGCGGCAAACGCAGCGGCGGTTGGGGAATCGGCAGTACAACCCAAGGTGCTTTCCCGGCTACTAAAAAATACAATGAAATTTACGACGGTTCAATAGTCATGGCAGAGTGTTATTATGCAAATGAGTATTCATCAGGAAACAAATTTACGATGCTGGTACCGACCTCCACGCCTTTGACCAGACACTACTGGAGACAAAATTTGAACAATAATTTTGCCGGTCATGACTTCAACGGAGTGAATTTTCAACGGCATCAGGGCAGAAGCAACGTGATCATCAAGGACGGTCATGTGGAAACGATCACCACGTCAAGTGATGTCGATGACAACTATGTGTTGAAATAAGAATTGAGTTCTGAAAAATGTTGTGGATGGATTTACCGGCAGGACAGCCGGAATGCGGAATTGCCCTTTTCCGCAGTGAAATCGTGATCGATCGTCCTTGGGAAATAAGTTATGATGCTTCGGCGGATGAATTCTGCCGGATATATCTGGATGGCGAATGTATCAGTCGCGGCCCGGAAAGAGGAAGTGCGCAATATTGGTTCAAAATTTCCGGCAAATTGTATCTTGCCGCCGGTAAACACCGGTTGACGGCGGAAGTGTTTGCCTTCGGCATCAAGTTGACTGCTTACGCCCAGGAGTCGGTCAGACACGGCTTTTTCTGGCAGGATTCCGCCGGATTATTCAATGACTGGCAGTGTAAAGTCATGGAAAATATCACTTTTTCCGAACCGTTCCCGGATTGGGGAGTTTATCCCAGAGTCCATGTCGGAAAAGAGTTTAGCAGCGTGCTTGACGGCGGCGGCGATGCCCCGTGGCAAAAGGTGGAATTTTTTGCCGATGACCGAATCCTGCATGACCGGATGCTGCCGGAAATGCGGTTTGAAAAATGCGATAAGTGGCATTATGATGCCGGATTGGTGAGCTTTGATCACTATATATGTGCATACGGCAGTTACCGGTTTGAGGGACACGGGGAAGTGCAGATGCGCTGGTCGGAAACCCCTTATGTCAATGAAGAATACAACCCGTTTGTTTTCGTCGGCGACAAAGGCCGTCGGGATGGTAAATTTTTTGTCGGCAACCGGGATGTTTTTGAAGTCAATGGCTCTCTGGATTGGCAGGATTTCCACTTCCGGGCCGGCAGATATCTTGAGATCACCGTTACCGGAGATGTCAAAATCAGCAAAATGGAGTTTTACCGTACCGGTTATCCGTGGAAATTCAAAGAACTGCCGCCGACAGGTTCGGAAAAATTCGATCGTTTCGCCCGGATGGTTCTGCGGACGATTGAGTGCTGTACTTGGGAAACATTCATGGATTGTCCGTTTTTTGAACAGCTCATGTATGTCGGAGATTCCCGTATAACGGCTTTGCTTACCTATGTTCTGACTGATGATAAACGTTTGGTGGAAAAGGCATTGAAGTTTTTTGCCATGAGTTTGCAGAGCAACGGCATGATCTATTCACATACTCCGGCAAAACATGAACAGATGATCCCGTCATTTGCCCTGATCTGGGTGTTGATGCTCCGTGATTATGCTGAAGTCAGCGGCAATATTGCTCTGGTCAGAGAATTGCTCCCGGCCGCAAGGCGGATCATGGAGGCTTTCCCGCCGGAAAACGGCTGGCTGTTTCTCGATTGGGTGCCGACCTGGAATAACGGCGTGCCGAAT
>JAFVZS010000099.1 GCA_017508015.1 Lentisphaeria bacterium | reverse complement strand
CGACCTTGAAATCGCCGTTGAGGGCGAGGTAGTCAAACATTTTGGCAAGGATCTCAATGATCTGCGCCTTGTACTCATTGAATTTCGGATTTTCTGACATTTTTTTTCTTTCCTGATTAAAAATTATTTGCTTTGGGTCTCGTCTGCGGTTTGCGATTCCCGGCGTTTTTTCTGTATATAAAGTTGAACGATGCTGAAAATATTGCTGACAGTCCAGTAAAGCGTCAAACCTGACGGCAGTGAATAGAGGAAAAGCAGCATGATGACCGGCATCATCATCATCATTTTTTTCTGTACCGGATCTCCGGACATCGGAGTCATGCGCTGTTGCACGATCATCAGTGCGGTCATCGCCAGCACCAGCGGATTGATCGGGATCGCATTGATGTCAAACAACGGCAGAGTGAAGCCCAGCGGAATGGAAAATACCGTATCCGCCGCCGCCAGATTTTTCGCCCAGAGGAAGGACTCATGGCGCAGGGCAATGGCATTATCCAGCATGGCATACAGCGCGAAAAAGATCGGTATCTGCAACAGTATGGGCAGACAACCGGCCAGCGGATTGATGCCTTCCTGACGGTACAATTCGGTCATTTTCTGATTGAGCAGTTGGGGATTATCCTTGTACTTCTCTTTGAGTTCCTTGAATTTGGGCTGAACTTTCTGCATTTTGCGCATCGATTCGTTGCCCTTGCTGGTCAAAGGATAAAAGGCGGTGCGCACCAGAAGCGTCAGGAGAATGATGCTCAAACCGTAACTGTGGCAGATGGCGTAAAGCAGATTCAATACCCACATCAGGAAACGGGCGAGCAGATTCAACGGGCCCCATGCCAGATGCACCACATCTTCGCCGCCTTTGACAAAAGCGGCCAGCGCATCGGAGGATTTCGGGCCGGTGTAGCAGGAAAATTCAAAACTTTTGCTTTCGTTTTGGAGCAGTCTGAATTCCGGCATGGTCGCTCCGGCGGTCAGAATGTAATGTTTTTTGCCTCTGGCATCCTCGATCTCTTCACGGGGATTGACCAGATAGAGTTGGAATGTGCCGTTTTCTTCCGGTTTGAGGATACTGCAGAAATAACGGTTGCTCACTGAACACCATCTGACCCGGATCGCTTCTTCCGGATAGAAATCTTCATCATCCTCATCACCGTCGATATCTTCATGGTCGCCGTCATCGGTCATGTAGTCCAGACGGTAGGCGACACTGCGCAGATCATCACCGGAAATGATGTGCCACGGAGCCAGCGAAACTCCTTGCACGGTCACTCCGGTCAGCGTGACCGGCACCATGCTCAAATTCTGCAGAGAATATTGGCACTTTACCGAGTAATCCGCGTCAATGGTATAGATGCGGGTCAGGCGCAGAAGTGCGCCGCCTTTGGATAAGAGGGTTTCGACAGTTACTTCATTTTCACCGGTTTGGTTGACAGCAGTTACCCGCACGACACGGGTATCGGGGATGTCCAGAGCGAAAAGGCCGGCATTGTCGATCGTGATCTGACTTTCCCGGTCATTATTCAGGTGCTTGAGGAAACGGATGCTCTTGATCGCACCGTTTTCGCCGGAAACTGTAAGCGTGATAAATTCGTTGCTGAAGTCAAAATCATCGCATTTTTCCGCAGCATCAGGCTCATCGGCAACGGTGATATCCTCTGCCGCATTGGTTTGAGGCGCAGGCGCAGGAGTTTCTTCAGCGTCACTTTCCGGAGCCGGGGCGGAAGTTTCTTCAGCGGCACTCTCCGGAGCGGGAGTCCACCCCATGGATTGGCTGATCATCGGCCACGCCAGGAGCAGAACCATGCATATAACTATACCAATGATGGTCTCTTTGTCAAATTTCATTATTCATCCGCGTTTTTGAGATTGATTTCAGGCGGATTCCGGAAGCCTTTTTCCGGAACCGGGTCGTAACCGCTTCTGGCAAATGGCTGACAGCGCATCAGCCGCCATGCGGTGAGCAGACAGCCCATCCAGAATCCCCGTTTCCGGAATGCATCAACTGCGTAATGTGAACAACTCGGTGTGAACCGACATTGACAAGGCAGCCACGGCGAAATCGCTTTCTGTTATATCCGGATAAAAAATATCATTATTCCGGCTGCGAAAGAGTGTTTTCTGCCGGATGAAGCACTTGCCTTGCAATCAATATTTCCGCCAGTTCCGCAGTGGCTTGCTGACGGGAGTAGTTCATCATTCTGCGGCGTGGAATCAGCAATATGCGACACGGGGAGAGATCCGGTTTCAACATCCGGAAACTCTCCCACATCAACCGCCGGGCCCGGTTGCGGACCACGGACAACAGACTGTATTTT
>JAFVZS010000011.1 GCA_017508015.1 Lentisphaeria bacterium | reverse complement strand
TGCGGAGGAAGGTCGGGTTTTGCGATGAGTACGCAACAGGAGTGTACTGTGTACTCGACTGTTGCGGCGCAGGAGCAAAGCGCGAGATTACCCGCAAGCCGCCACCGCAGGTTATATTTTTCACAAAAATCAAGACAATAACAATTTTTAATATGGAGTAATAAAAAAATGAGCGAAAAAAGTGGCGGTGATTTCCGTTATTCAGTTGGTGAAAGCAAAGTTCCGTGGCATGCCGTCGGTGAATTTTTTGACGGCAGCGATGCCCTTGAGCTGGTAAAGTTTCTGCTACCGGATAACGGGGAAGCAGATTACGCTGAAAAACTTGCCGGTGCGGCCAAAGCCCTGAGTGATCTGGCCGCGGTTTCCGGTCGGGCGACCAAGCTTACTCTCGGCAAAAAAGTTGCCGATGCGGAAAGTGCCGCCTGTGAATACTTCGGCAGTAAATACGCCTGTTTCACCAGCAACTGGACCGGCGGTATGGAGATCGCCTACAAACTGGCCGGTATTTCCGCCGGTGATGAAGTGATCATGCCCGCCGTAACATTTATCGCTACGATGGCTTATCCTTTGAGCGTGGGGGCCAAAATCGTTTTCGCCGATATCGATCCGGAAACCATCAACCTTGATCCGGAGGATCTGGAACGAAAAATCACTCCTAAAACCAAAATGATCGTCCCCGTTCACCTCGGCGGATACCCGGTGGATATGGCCGGAGTCATGGCCGTTGCCCGCAAACACGGGATCATGGTTATGGAAGATGCCGCACACGGCATGGGCGGTGCATTTCAAGGCAAAAAACTCGGTTCGATCGGTGATTTCGGCGGATTTTCACTGCATGAAGTCAAAAATATCAACTCCCTCGGTGAAGGCGGCGTATTGCTGACCAGCGATGATGCCTTCGGTTCCCAGCTTGCCGGAGGCCGTTTCCTCGGTCTGGATTTCACCCGCAAAATCAAAGACTGGCTCTATGACATTTCACCGCTGACCGCCCGTGACGGTTCAATACAGGTCGCACAAAACCACTCAGCCACGGAAATTCAGGCTCTGGGACTGCTGCTTCAAATGAAACGACTGGATAAGATCATCGCCATCCGCCGCAAAGCCGCCGAATATATGAATGGCGTTCTCAGCGAAGAAAAAGGTATTCTTATTGAGAAATCCGACACCGCCGACACTTACGGTACCCACCACCTTTATTTGCTCCGGATCGATCCCAAAACGGTCGGCGGCAACATTCAGCAGCTGGCAGCCAAGCTGGCGGCCAAAGGTTTGACCAATATCACTCACTTCGGCCCGATGTACCGCTTCAAAATCATGCGTGATCTGGGCTACAATGAGCATGAATTGGCGGCAGGTTGTCCGCGTACCGAAGAGATGTTCTACAACTCCTACACCCATTTGCCGCTCTATCCGCTGACCGAAGAACAGTTGGTCTATCAGGCCCGGGCGGTGGTTGAAGCGGTAAGAGAACTCAAACAGGGCAGATAAGTAAAAGTATCGCCTGTCAGGGCTGTTGCAAAACCTGAAAATTTTGAAAGCGCAGTTTTGTACGGAAAAACTCCATTAAAACGCGTTTTCTGCATACAGTTTTTGCAACAGCCCAACTTTTTTGATCATCAAGATACGATTTTTAACTTCAAATTTGCCTGGTACGCAAGAAAAAACAATTAAAAAATATTTAAAAATCAGAAATTGCCTGTTGATTTTTACTGATTGCAACACTATTGTAATAAACAGACCAACCAAACCGATGGAGGCTGTTATGAAAAAATTGCTGTTGCTTTTTGTCAGTGCCGCCGGAACTCTTTTGTTTGCCGGCTCCGATTTGCGGGTGCAGAACTTCTCTGCTGCTGTCGGAGGAAAAGCGGAAGTCATTTCCCTTTTCTGGAAAACCCGCGGCCTGAAACTTACAGCTGACGCAACTTCCGATGTCCGGGTGACCTGCAATCAATTTTTCACCTATCGCGGACCGGTGGTTTATGAAGTATCCGCCGATATCAAGGGAAATGGTACGCCGTTTGTGGAATTTCAATTTTTCAATACCGATGGTACCCCCTGCGGTCAACCGGTTGCCGCAAATGTGCTGGTCAGAGGTAATGACATGAAAGCACTGCTTGATCTGCGCAATACCACATGGCAAACCGCCCCGCCCCGCCGTTTCAAAGTCATCATCGGCGTGAAACAGGGCGGGATACTGACCTTTGACGATATCGAATTGGATGTCGATGACGATTGATAAAAACCGCAGACAGCTGAAGTACATCCTGTAAAGCAGAATATTGTATTTGAGATGTACTGCCGCATGATACAGCGAAGGAAGATACCTTTTTGAGAAAAGGCAGTCTTCCTTTTTTCTGTTTTGACAACATCCGCCGTTTTTACTTTTCAGTTTGCAGTTTTCTTCTGCCGGAAGCGGAAATCTTGATACACAGGTAGCCGTTGCGGTCGGTCCTTTCAAGATATCCGGCATCGCTCAACTGGCGCAGGAGTTTTTCAACGGTGGCACTTTTCAAATGGCGAAGTGAACCGAAACAGGCATTATGATGCCAGTTGCCGGCAATGATCGAAGCACTGCGGCTGCCGGCGAGGATTTGTCCGAGTTTGCCGATGCCGACCCGGCCATTGAGCAGATCAACGCCCCGCAAAACGATCCGGATATCGCGCTCACTTGCTCCGGAAATTTCAGTTTCGCGGGCACTTCCGGCACAGTGATCACAACATCCGCATTGCCAGGAGTCGCTGTTTTCACCGAAATACTCGATCAATTCCACCTGACGGCAGCGGTGACTGCGGGCGTAATTCATCATATCATTCAATCTGGATAACTCATATTCCAGATGAGCACTCAACTCCCGGTCATCAAGCTCCGGCATCGGCAGAGCCGGATCAGTCAACTCCACCGCCCTGCCCGAAAATCCGGTCTGCCACTCCAGACAATCGCCATTAAGAGCATTCAACACCCGTTTGATCTGATCGCCGTTAAGTCCGGCGATTCCGGCAAGCGTATCAATGGAAACCTCAAATTCTCTGATCACACTGCGCCCGTAATGGCCGATCACCCGGTGAATGAATCGTGAACGCTGAGTTTTTTCTTCCTGATGCAGAATTTTCAACCGCTCCGGATCACCGGTAAAGCGCAAATATCCGACACCGCTCTTTTTCGCTGACCGGCGGATAAAACCGAGTTTTTCCAATATACCCAGTGCAGCCGATATCTGCCCATCGCTTTTGGCACCGGGAATATCCTCTTTCAACTGACCGGCAGTAACTTCGATCTCCCCGGCTTGAGCCATCTTTTGCGTGCGGCAGAAAAGTTCCCGGTAAACCGCCCGGATCACCGCCGGAGGAGGATTATTCATCTCGATCAGAAATTTATGAATGAAACTGTCGGCATAATTGTAAAGCAAAATGCACTCGGCACTTTCCCCGTCTCTTCCGGCACGTCCGGCCTCCTGATAATATGCTTCCAGAGAGCCGGAAAGCTGATAATGGATCACCCGGCGGACATCCGGACGGTCGATCCCCATGCCGAAAGCGTTGGTCGCCGCCAGCACCGGTGCCGGATCATTCATAAAATATTCCTGTGCCGCATTGCGTGCTTCCATACTCATACCGGCATGATATCCGGTCACTCCGGGCAATGCCGACAATTCATCTACCGCCTGTCTGGTAGCGGCATAGATCAAAGTCGGTTTGTTACCGTCTTTCAGTATCTGCCGCAAAGCTTTCAATTTAGCTTCTTTGCCGCCATCGCATTCCGTTACCTTGAATGCCAGATTCGGCCGCCGGAAACCGGCTACCAGCAATTGCATATTTTCCCGCTGCAGCTGATTTCTGATATCCCTGCACACCACCGGCGTTGCGGTGGCAGTAAAAGCACAGACCTGACGGATCCCGGTATTGGCGGCAACTTCACCGATCCGGCGGTAACTGGGACGGAAATCATGCCCCCATTCGCTGATACAGTGTGCCTCATCAACGATCAGCATTTCCGGCGGTGTTGCACTGATAAAACGGCTGAAAAAATCGGTTTGCAATCTTTCCGGAGCGACATAGAGCAGTTTGATCTCTCCCCGTGCCGCCGCATCCGCCGCCCGGATCTGTTCATTGAATGTGATCGAACTGTTGATGAATGCCGCCGGTATCCCCCGTTTGCGCAACGCAGTAACCTGATCGTACATCAAAGCGATCAACGGAGAAACCACCAGTGCATATCCCGGTCTGACAAGTACCGGCAGCTGATAGCAGAGCGATTTTCCGGCTCCGGTGGGCATGACCACGCAAAGGTCTTCGCCGTCAAGGATTTTACCGATCACCTGTTTCTGATGATCAAGAAAATCCTCGAAGCCGAAATATTTTTGCAATGCACCGGTCAATTCATCCATATATTCACCACCCGTAAAAGTAAAATGCGCCGCACAAATTTTTTGCGGCGCACCGGAAATCAGCAAAAAGGAAATTACCGGTTGAGTTTTTCAACCATCTTTTTGAGTCCCATCAGATCCAGTTTACCGCTGCCCAGCAGCGGCAATGCATCAACTTTGACAAAGTCATCAACTTTAGGTATCCAGATATTCGGCAGACCGGCTTCCCGCAAACCGGCAATGATACCGGCGATATCCAGAGTTTCGTTGACATAAAAGACCACCAGTCTTTCACCTTTGAGCCGGTCACTGCGTCCGGCAACGGCAACTTCACGGTTTTCCGAATGGAGAAGTTTGGTAATGGCATCTTCCACCCCCTCATGAGGAACCATTTCACCGCCGATCTTGCTGAAACGGCTGGCCCGGCCGGTGATGTAAATATAACCGTCTTCATCCATGTGGCCGATGTCACCGGTATCGTAGTAATGGTTCTGAATGACCTGAGCGGTAAGTTCAGGCTGACCGAGGTAGCCTTTCATCACCGAACCGGCCCGCACCTGCAGACGGCCATCCTGACCGGGAGGCAATTCCACGCCGGTATTGATATCCACGATCCGGGCATGGATACCCGGCAGCGGACAACCGATACTGCCCGGGTGATCGCTCTTGGTTCCCATGGTGTAAATAGAGTTGTTGAGGTTGATGGTCACAATGGGGGATAATTCCGTACAGCCGAAGCCCTCAACGATGTCCCGGCCGGTCATATTGCGGTAACGTTCAGCAAGCTCACTGCGAAGTTTTTCCGCACCGGTGATACAAAGACGCAAGGTTTTGAAGTCCTCTCCTTTGGCTTTCATCATATACTTTTGCAGGAAGGTCGGCGTAGCACAGAGGATCGTGATTTTGAAGTCACGCACGCTGCGCACGATCACCGCCGAATCCAGCGGATTTGCCACATAAGCCACCGGAGTACCGCTGGTCGCCGGCAGGGCAAAGCATACCGTGAATCCGAAAGAGTGGAATATCGGCAGATTGCCGGCCACACGGTCAATATGAGTCCAATTAACCACCCGTATGAAACTTTGGATATCGCAGTTGATGTTGCGCTGGGTCAGCATCACCGCTTTGGGAGTGCCGGTCGAACCGCTGGAAAAGAGCAGTGCCGCCTGTTGGAACATGTTGTAGCAGCTCAACGGAGCAATATTGCGCACCAGCGTGCGGGTCGGCAGAAACAATACCATCAATATCGCCTTGAATTTCTGCCATTTGGAAATACCCGGCACGATATCTTCCAGGCAGACCATATCTTCACTCTTTTCCCACTTCAGTTTGTCAAGGAACTTTCTGCTGGTCAGAATCGTTTTCACTCCGGCACGGCGCATGGAATCACTGGCGACCTGCTGACCGGCACTGAAATTCATGATCGCCGGAGTGCGGTCGGCACACTGCACCGCCAGCAGAATTCCGGCAGTCACCGGCATATTGGGCATAAGTACACCGGTATATCCGGCGGTTCCCTTGTCGATTTTGCGGATAATTTTACTCAACATGACGGTCAGGAGCAGCATTTTGAAGTTGCCGATCCATTTTTCGGTCGTGGCATCATAAAAAATCTTGCCGAAAAGATGACGTTTGGCATGATAGATAAAGGCCGTATGGATCGGCCGCTCACCCGGTTGGGGAGAAGTTTCAGCGATCGCACCGAGTTCAGAAATCTTCTGACGCAGCTGAAATGCCGACAGATTCGGATCCACCGGTTCACCGATCGCCACGGAAAAATCGACCGGCCAGCGGACAAGCCGGTGGAAACGCAAACGGTTTTTGTAGATACCGGTCAGACGGCCGTGGATCATTCCCAGACGCACCGGCATGACCGTCACCTGAATTTCCGGCGGGATCAGCGCCTGCACTCCGGAACGGAAACGCATCAGATTTCCGCTGCCGGAAATGGCTCCTTCCGGGAAGAAACAGATGGTCTCACCGGCACGCAGACGATCCTGGATCTTGCCGAAAAACTTTTTCATCGCCTTGGGATGACGGGCACTGGGGACCCGCAGCACTCCGAGATACCAGAATATGAAACGCGTGGGAATGAAGTTGACGATTTCAGCACGCACCATAAAGCGCACCCGCTGGCGCACCACTGCCTGGATCATCAGCAGGTCGATCAGCGACACGTGGTTGGAAACCAGCAGTATCGGCCCGGAGTACGGCATATTTTCTCTGCCGACCACCCGCAGCCGGAACATCACCACCCGGACGATCCATGCGGCGATTTTCAAAGTTATTTTCGGTGAACAAAGAATCAGAAATACTATCACCCCGATCACCGCACCGTACCATTCAGCCAGCCACGGGATAAAACAATTCCACAATTCAGTCAACATTTCAGTCATGAAAAACCTCTTTTATTTCACTTTTTGATCTTCGGCAACCAATCCTGCATTCAGCAAAAATACCGGATGTCTGTTCCATAATGTACATCCTGAACAGTTTTTTTTCAACTTTTATATCTTCTCTATTGAAAAAATTGCTTAAAAGAGTTAAATTAATAGGTTATTACATTTGAAAATAAAAATATTTTCACCGGTCATTTCCGGAAATTCCCGGAATGACCGGTATTCAGGAATGGATTCTGATGGCAAATTTTGAAGATAAACTGATAGCATTATCCAGCGAAGCGGTGCTGAAAAAAGCCAAAGCTCTGCTCAAGCAAAAACAGCTCGCCGGAGCATGGAAAGACCGCAGCGGCAGATGGTGCGGGGCATTCAAAAGCAATGGTGCCGCCGGCGAGGAAGTCCGGGTCACGACCGGCGAAACAGCTGCAGCAGAGTGTTCCTGCGGAGAGTGCGGAAACATCCTCTGTGCCCATGCGATTGCCATGCTCATGTATGCCGGCAGATTCCGCAGTTTCGATGAATCACCGGAATTGCCGCCGACTTACAGCAAAGGCTTGCTGATGCAGAACTTTGCCGAATTATCCCGCCGGGGCATGAAATGTTCGTCTGCCTTGCGCTTATCGGTGGTCGAGGATCAGCTGCACGCCCCCAATCAGTACAAAATACTGTCGATCCAGGCCCGGTTGCTGGGGGCATCACGGGAATATGCCGGCAACTTGAGCAATCTGCGGCAGTTGTATTTTGAAAAATCATTGAGCGCAGTGATGAAATATGAGGATTTTCCGCTTCACGATCAGCAGATAATCCGCTTTCTTGCGCTTTACGGCGAAGCGGAAAATTCCAATATCGCCCTCGGAGCAGAATCCACTGCGGAACTTTTTCATGCACTTCCCGGATTCCCCAGATTTTTCCGCAACAGCCGGCAGATCATCATCCGCCCGGAACGGGCTCAGGCGGTACTGGTCAAAGTAAAAAATCAACTCCTGCCCGGCATCTCTATCGGTCAGGCAGTGCTGCCGATGACCGGAGCCAGACTCATTGCCGGACGTTCCGGATGCTGGGTGGGAAAAGATGATGAATATTTTTTCATCGGCGGCAATTGTGAAGCCGGATTTTTACGCAGTTTTTTCCGTATGCCGCCCCGTAATGCCGGTGAATTGCAGGATTTCCCCCTGCCGGTGATGGAAGCCGGAACCATCATTCCGGAAGTGCGAAAAGCCAAAATCATGCTCGATGGCAATTTTGATGAGTCCGGAAATTTTACATTGCTGACCGACTATTTGTACTCAACTGCCAGACATACCATCATCTGTGCGCCGCGCAGCGGCAGGATCGGCACCGACGGCGCAAAATGTTTTTCCCGTGACAGCAAAATGGAACGGGATTTTGAAAATTCACTGGCCGTTTTCGGAATGGATATGGATGATGCCAGTGCATCCGGCACACTGCATGAAGTGGAAAAAACCGGTATTTTCCTTGACCGGGCACTGCCGGAAATCCTTGCCGCCGCACCGGAAAATTTTGTCCTGAGTGCCGGATTATCCAGCCTTGCCAATGGCGGAAATCACCTGACTGCCCTGCCTTTGTGCCTCAATCTGATCAGCAGATCCGATGAAGCATACACATTTTCTTACCGCATCGGCCCTGCCGGAGAAGTCATCTCCTGGGAAAAGTTGTATGATGCGGCCGTCAACCGGGAAAATTACCTGCTCCACCACCGGAAAATATACCGGATTTCCCGGGAACTTGGTAAATTCATGCGGGCTTCGGCGGCTCTGCTGCGCAATATCAATTGCGCCGGATGCACCTTTGAATTGCCGTCGGGCAACTGGCACTTTTTCTGCAAACTTGCCGGAAGTATCCCCGGAGCAATGCCGGTGGAACTGCTGATGGAAGCTCCGGAGGTTTCCGGCACGGCTCTGAATGAAACTTTTCACTTCGCCGGAAAATTACGCAACTATCAGCGTGACGGTGTCAGCTTTATGCAATATCTGGTCGACCGCAGCTTCAACCCGCTGCTGGCCGACGAAATGGGCCTCGGCAAAACCGTACAGCTGCTGGCACTGTTAAGTTCCCGGATGAGCAAAAACGGCTCACCGTCACTGATAGTCTGTCCGGCATCACTGATCGTCAACTGGTCAAGGGAAGCAGCCCGTTTCGTGCCCGATTTCCGCATTGCCGCACCAAGCGGCAGTGAACGGGAAAAGGTGTTGGTGCAAAAGGATTTCGATCTGCTGATCCTCTCTTATACTGCCGCAAAGCTCTGTCAGAACTCGCTGAAAAAGATCCATTTTGAATTTCTGGTACTCGACGAGGCCCAGCACATCAAAAATCCCGGCTCGACCAATGCCAAAAACTGCAAAAGCATCCACGCTTCACACCGGGTGGTACTGACCGGTACTCCACTGGAAAACTCCCCGGAAGACCTCTGGAGCGTCATGGATTTCCTTCACCCCGGCATGCTCGGCACCCTGCCTGCATTCCGCAGACGTTACTCCGGCATCGCCAATGACCGTGAACTGCAGGAAGAATTCACCGGCCGTATCTCGCCATTCATCAAACGCCGCACCAAACAGGATGTTGCCGCCGATCTGCCGGAAAAACATGAATCCACCATCTTCTGTCAGATGAATCCCGATCAGCGCAAAATCTACGATAAACTGCTTGAGGAAAACCGGGAAATTCTCCGCTCCGGCGGCAGTGCCGAACTTTTTGCATTGCTCCTGCGCCTGAGACAATGCTGCTGCCACCCCGGATTGCTCCCGGAAAGCTCTGCGGAAGCTCCGTCCGGTAAAACTGAATTGCTCATGGAACTGCTGCAGCAGAATATCGACAGCGGTCACAAAGTGCTGCTTTTCAGCCAATTCACCTCCATGCTGAAACTGCTGATACCCCAGCTGCAAGCCGCCGGGATACCTTTTGAATATCTTGACGGCAGCACCCGTGACCGGCAGGATCGGGTGGATCACTTCAACAACGATCCGCAAATTCCGCTCTTCCTGCTCAGCTTGAAAGCGGGGGGAACCGGTTTGAATCTGACGGCGGCAGATACGGTCATCATCTATGACCCGTGGTGGAATCCGGCAGTGGAACTTCAAGCCGCCGACCGCACCCACCGCATCGGTCAAACCCGGACAGTATCGACCATCAAACTGGTAATGAAAGATTCCGTGGAAGAAAAAGTTCTGATGCTTCAACAGAAAAAACGCGAACTCTTTCACGCCCTTGTGGAAAACCCTGCCGCTTCCGGCGGACTTTCCATTGCCGAATTGCGCGCATTGATGGAATAAATTTTTTCAACTCTCCTTACAGCCGCCCAAAAAAAGGCTCTTCATATCTGTTGCCCGACAGAGATAAAGAGCCATGGAGAAATGTTCAATTTTGCACTCAGCCAAGCATCGTTGTGCCGATCTTGAAAAGCAAACCGAGCTGATAGACGATAAAGGTCATCACATAGGCCAGTACAAACAAGCCTCCGGCTTCGATCACAGCCATTTTCCATGAATTCAATTCACGTTTGATGATCGCCAGTGTCGCCAGACAGGGGATCGACAGCAGACAAAAGAGCATCACGCAGAATGCCTGAAGCGGAGTGTAATTTTCCACCAGCTGTGCCCGCAGACCTTCCGACTCCTCATCGGCTTCGCCCTCATTGTACAAAATACCCATCTGCGCAACAAAAACTTCTTTGGCGGCAAGAGCCCCGATCGTGGCAGTGGTGATCTTCCAGTCAAAGCCGATCGGTCTGAAAAACGGTTCAAGAGTTTTTCCGACCCGTCCGGAGACAGTATATTCCAGCATTTCAGCCTGCTGCGCATTTTCCAAAGCGGCGATCTCCTCATTGCCTTTGCTGATTTTACTGATGATCGCCGCGGCAAGTATATTATTGCCGCATTCGATATCTTCTTCAAGCAATTCCGGGGCGATGGTACGTTCTTCACGGATCTGCGCCACGGCTTCTGCATCAAAACAACCGGATTTTTCCAGCACAGCCACCTCAAGATCATTCAACTCATTGGCCGCCTGAGCTTCGGCGATCGCCACATCATAATCCTGACTGAACTCCTGTTTTTCCGGATAGGTGTTGCAGATATAAAGGATGATGCTGGTCAAAAGGATGATCGTTCCGGCTTTTTGCAAATACATCCGGCCGCGATCCCACATGTGAAGCAGCAGACTTTTCATCGTCGGCATCCGGTAAGGCGGCAATTCCATCAGATAAACCTCGCCATCCCCTTTGAAAAGCGTGGATTTCATGATCCGTGCCCCGATCAAAGCGACCAGCACCCCGATCAGATAGATCAGCCACATGGTAAATGCCTGATACTTCTGGGCAAAAAATGCCGGTATGATCAATGCATAGATCGGCAGCCGCGCCCCGCAGCTCATCAGCGGCAGAACCATGATCGTGATCTTGCGGTCACGCTCGGATTCGATCGTTCTGGTCGCCATGATCGCCGGAACGGTACAACCGAAACCAAGCACCAGCGGCACAAAAGATTTTCCCTGCAGACCAAAACGGCGCATCACCCCATCCATCACAAATGCGGCACGGGACATGTAACCGGATTCCTCAAGTATGGCAATGGCAAAGAAAAGAAACAGAATATTGGGCAGAAAGACGATCACCCCGCCGACCCCGGCGATGATACCGTCGATCACCAGACTCCGCAAAAACGGCAGAGTTTCTTCGCTCCAGCATGCCCCGGCGACCCCGCCGAGCCAGCCGAAAAACCCCTCAATATACCCCATCAGCGGATCAGCACAGATGAAAGTGAACCAGAATGTCACATACATTATCGCCAGAAAAAGCGGAAATCCCAGAAACTTATTGGTCAGCACCAGATCTATCTTATCGGAAATCTCCCGGCGTTTTTCCTGTGTGCAGGAAATCGCATCCCGGCACGCACCGGAAAGCATCGCATAACGGCGGTCAGCCATGAATGTATCCGCTTCAATAGCATGTTTGTCACGCAAGTGACGCAACTGAACTTCGACCTCCTCCCACGCCGGCTCAAAATCGGCAATTTTCATCACGCAGGAGTCTTTTTCCAGTAATTTGATCGCAAAAAAACGGGCCGGGATATGTTTATAACGTTCGACACTCAACTTATCGATAACTCCGGCTACCGCTCCGATCGCCTCGTCGAAATCGGCACCGTAAGAGAGCATCGGCACACCGTGATCATCCAGTTTCTGCAAGGTTTCGGCCAGTTTGTCTTTCAGAAGTTTCACACCGTTTACCGTATTGCCGACCGTCTGGACGATCGGTGAACCGAAATATTTTTCCAGTTTACCGATATCAAAAAGCAAACCGTTCTTTTTGGCATCGTCACTCATATTGAAAGCCAGCAGCATCGGAATATGCAACTCCGCCAGCTGGGTGGTCAGATACATACTGCGCTGCAGAATCGTTGAATCGACCACATTGACGATCAGATCGATCCCTTTTTTGGTCAATTCATCGAATACCACCGCCTCTTCCGGTGATGAACTTGACAGTGAATAGACTCCAGGCAAATCGATCAGCTCGATATCGACCCCGTCAAGCGAAAAACTCCCGGATTTGCTCTCGACCGTCACCCCGGGATAGTTGCCCACATGCTGGCGGGCTCCGGTAAGAGAGTTGAATATACAGGTTTTGCCGCAGTTGGGATTTCCCGCCAGCGCGATCCGGAAACTTTTACGCATTGGCGGCCTCCGTTTCTTTCATAATGATATCGGCAGCATCGTCACGGTGCAATGCCATGCTGGTTTCCATTACCTTGACCCGGATGAGTCCGCCGAAAGGAGCGTGCGCCTCTATCAGCAATTCAGTACCCGGCACGATACCGATATCCGCAAATTTTTTACGCCCGCGGGATTTGGATGAAATACCGACGATGGTCGCCCTGGTGCCGATCGGCAATTCCGCAAGGCTCATTTCAGAAGAACTCTTGCATGCGCAACAACATTTTTCTTCCATTTTCTGATCAACTCCAAAATGAAAATATGAGGTGGAAATTGGTTCTGCAAATAATATAACACCGGAAAAAAACATTGTCAATTAGAGATGACTAATTTTTTGAATATTTTCTTTTGTCTTCTCTGACAACCGCTATTTTTTCACCTGCCGGCAAGCCTTTTGGCAGCTTCGACTGCGCCGACGGGATCGGCGGCATAAACCGCACCGAGTTCATTGGCAAAATTCTCATCCACCACGGCTCCGCCGACGATGAAGTGCAGGTCATGCAACCCTCTCCGGCGGGCCAGTTCCACAGTGTCACGCATATATTTCATCGTGGTCGTCATCAATGCGGATAAGCCGATAAGTTTCACATTCTGTGCCACGGCAGTATCAATGATCACTTCCGGCGGCACATCTTTTCCCAGATCGATCACCTCAAAACCGTTATTTTTCAACACCACTGCGACAATATTTTTGCCAATATCATGAATATCTTTGTGTACGGTGGCCAGAATCAGTTTTACCGGTTTTTCTCCGCCCTCATACCGTGAGGAAAAGAGTTTTTCGATATGCGCCGCTCCGGCTTCCATCGCTTCGGCACTGCGGATCAGACGATTGAGAGAATAGAGTTTTTCTTCATAAAATTTTCCGACTCCGTTGATTGCCGGGATCAATACTCCGTTGAGCAGTTTTTCCGGCGGGAAACCATTTTGCAAAGCCGCATCTATCCACCGGCAGATCTGTTCATCCCAGCCGCGGTAAATGCATTCTTTTACCGCTTGATCCGGCGGCAGCTGATCCAGCGGCACCGGCTTTTCTTTGCTGCCGGTAACAAAATTTTCATATTCAGTCATCTGCGGATCATGATTCAAAAGTGCATCACCGGCTTTGACCATGGCCATAAGATCGTCAAACAGCGGATTGGCAATGGCAGCAGTCAATCCCCGGCCGATGCCCAGACCGAGAAAAGTGCGGTTGAGCAGCTGACGGTCAAGCATGCCGTAACTGACATTAGACAGACCGCAGACCGTATTTATCCACCGTTTGGCACAACGGTCGATCACCTGCAATGCCGTTTCAGCCGCCGACGGAGTGGAAGCAACCGACATGATCAAAGCATCGACAATGATATCCCCGGTATCATATCCGTACTCCGCCGCTTTGGCAATGATCGAATCAATGGCCTGCATCCTTTCATCTGCCGTTTCCGGGATCCCCTGATCGGTCACCGGCAGAGCGATGATCACGGCTCCGTACCCGGCGGCGATCGGCAGAACCTTTTCCAACCTCTCTTTTTCGGCGGAAATACTGTTGAGCAAGGCTCTGCCCGGATAGATCCGCAATGCCGCTTCCACCGTTTGCGGATCGGTGGAATCAATACACAGCGGAACAGTGATGCTTTTTGCCAGACGGCATACCGCTTTGCGCATCATGGCGCATTCATCGATGCCGCTCAGTCCCATATTCACATCCAGCACCTGCGCTCCGGCAGAGCTTTGCTGAATGGCAAAATCCATCATCATATCCAGCTTTCCTTCACGCAATTCAGCTTGAAACGCTTTTTTTCCGGTGGGGTTGATGCGTTCGCCGATCACGGTGAAGCGGCCGCCGAATTGCCGGACTTCTCCGGCGGAAGCGATCACTCCGGCAACCGGAGTTTTTCCGGAAAGATACGGAATATTTTTCAATTCCCGGGCCAATTGAGCAATATGCTCCGGAGCAGTACCGCAGCAGCCGCCGAGAATATCCGCTCCGGAAGCGGTCAATTTACCGGCAAAACTGCCGAATTCCGCGGCATCAAGCGTAAAAACAGTTCTGCCGTTTTCCAGTTTCGGCAGACCGGCATTGGGTTTGGCGATCAGCGGGATCCGGGCGTAGGGCTTCATTCTGCCGATCACCGCCGCCATCTCCTCCGGCCCGGTAGAGCAGTTGCAGCCGAATGCATCTGCGCCGAGAGCCTGCAAAGTCACCAGGGCCGCTTCGGGAGTTGTGCCGGTCAGAGTGCATCCGGAAGCTTCAAAGGTCATCGTCACCATCACCGGCATATCAGGAGCCGCTTCACGCACCCCGATCAATGCGGCACGGGCCTCCTGCAAATCCATCATTGTTTCAATGACAAATCCGGCTACTCCCCCTGCGATCATCGCTTCAGCCGCCTCCCGGAAAACCGCCACCGCTTCCTCAAACGGCAGATCTCCGAATGGTTCAACGAAGCGTCCGGCAGGAGCGATATCACCGAATACCAAAGCCCGGTTTCCGGCATTTTCCACCGCGATCCGGGAAAGCGAGGAAACGATTTCAAAAAGGCGGTCAGCCAAACCGAATTCAGCCAGTTTGATCCGGTTTCCGCCGAAAGTCGGGGCGTAAACGATATTGCTCCCGGCGGCGATATAGGCATTGTGGATATCGCAGATGCTCTCCGGGTGTTCACAGACCCACAATTCCGGAGAAACTCCGGCAGGCATACCGCGTTTGATCAATTCAGTGCCGGTCGCACCATCCAGCACCGGGAATTTTCCGGCACAAAACTTTTTGAAATCGTCTCTATTCATCACAACTCCTCTCTCACTGCGGCAAAAGCCGTTACCGACTTTTCCGGGATCATATAATATGCTTCACTCAAACTCAAACCCAATTCCGCCAGCTTCAATCTTTCAAAGAAAAAGTGCTGTATTTCCAGACTCATATCTCCATATCCGGGAGAATAACGGCGGTCAGCCAGCACCATTGCCTGACGCTGCAGCTGTTTTCCGGCCAGCCGGTGCAAAAGATCCATGGCCGCATCGGCAGTTTCCGCCCCGACGGCATCATAAACGGTGCTTTCAGAAACCTTTTCTGCCGTATCACGCAAAGCGACCACTTCGGCTCCGACCGTCACAGCACCGTACCACAGATGGGTGCTTCCGGCACAACGTGCGGCAAAATCCCGGCTGCCGATCCAGCAATCATCACTCAGCAAAATCCCTTCCCCGGTAATTTTTTTCACTCTGACGATATCCCACCTGCCCCGGGGGTGACAAAATTCAAAAGCTTTGAGTGCAAGAGAATTAAAACGCCTCACTTCCTCCTGCGGCATCCGGCTTCTGGTCAGATGTCCGCCCAGACGCAGAAATATCTTTTTTCCGGGAAAGATCACTTTGAGAGAAGAAAATTCATTCATCTGTCACCCCGCAATCCGGCCACCTCTTCCGGGGAAAGCTCCCGGTATTTACCGCTTGGCAAATCCCCCAGAATCACTCCGCCGATCTGCACTCTGATCAGCCGCACCGTCGGCGCACCGCAAATGGCGGTCAGACGGCGGATCTCCCGTTTTTTACCTTCATTCAAAATGAATTCGTAACGTTTTTCCCCGAGTTGGCGCACCGCTTCAGCTTTGAGTATTTCGCCCTGATCGGCAATGCCGCGCTCCATACGGCGCAGCTCATTTTCAGAAATATTCCCGGCGGTGTGGACGATGTAACGTTTCAACACACCGTAGCGGGGATGCGAAAGAATATTGATAAAATTTCCGTCATTGGAAAAGATGATCGCCCCCTCGCTGTCTTTATCCAGCCTTCCGGCGGAAACCAGCCGTGCCGGAATTTCTTTCAACAGACCGACCGCCAGTTTTTCTGCGTGTTTATCGGCACTGCTGCACACAAAACCCGCCGGTTTATGCAACAGAATATACCACAATTTTTCAGCGGCAGACAACTTTTTGCCCTCCAGACACACGGCATCATCCGGCGAAACACGGTAAGCCGGATTAAGCATAAGTGCGCCATTGACCGTCACTTTGCCCTTGCGGATGAGTTCCTCACTCTGCCGCCGTGATGCCGCACCGCTGGCGGCGATGAATTTAACCAGATTATCCATGCTGTGTCAATTAAAAAATTTTATGCTTTTTATATAAAATATCACACACAGAGGATTACTGCAAGTTTGCATCCGTACCAATCGGTGTTATATTATAATCCGGAAATAATTTTACGGAGAAAAAATCCCATGGATGGCAAACTTTTTCTGGTCAGTACCCCGATCGGCAATCTGGAAGATATCACATTGCGTGCACTCAATATCCTCAAATCAGTAGATTTGATCGCCGCCGAAGACACCCGCCACACCCGTCAGCTGCTTTCACACTTCGATATTCATGCCAGATTGGAAAGCTGTCATGCTTTCAACGAACACAGCAAAGTGGAAAAGCTGATCGAATTTGTCCAATCCGGCCACTCGCTTGCGCTGGTTTCCGATGCCGGGACTCCATCGGTGGCAGACCCGGGATTCCTGCTGGTCCGCAGTGCGCTGGCCGCCGGTATCGAACCGGTGGTCATACCGGGAGTATCGGCTCTGACCTTTTCAGTTACCGCTTCAGCTCTGCCGGTGGATAAGTTTGCCTTTTGGGGATTCGCACCGGTAAAACCCGGCAAACGGGGAAAATTTTTTGAACGGATAATGAATGACGGACGGACCGGTTTTTTCTTTGAATCGCCCTTCCGCATTGCCCGCACTCTGGCGGAATTGGCCGCTTTATCACCGGAAGCAAAAGTGGCGGTCATCCGGGAGGCAACTAAAATCCATGAGGAAATTTTGCGGGGTTCCGCCGCAGAATTGGCCGCTTTGAAGCGGGATTGGAAAGGTGAGATCGTCGTCGGAGTATATCCGGCAGAAGAACTCCCGGCAACCGGCGATGATACAGAGAACTGAAGCGGCATTCCGCAAAAAACAATATAAGGATCACCCGAAAAAAATGAGTAAAAATCCGGAAATCACCTGGAGTCTGATGCACCCCACCCCGATCGATGTGGAGTACATGAAACAAGTCATCGCCAAAGCCGCCGAATATCATGTGGACAGTTTTGAATTGTGCGCCGCCTGTCATGGGGATTTCGGCGGCATGGATGGTCTGGCCGACTATGCCTGTTACCCGGAAACATATAAATCCATCGATCAATCTGCCATTCAGAAAACCAGAAAAGAACTCAAAGAAGTGCTTGACCTCGCCCACTCCATTGGCAAACCGCTGGTCTACTGGCATCGGGAAGCAATGGTGCCGCAGGGATTGTTGAAAGATCTGCCGCATCTGCTCGATGAAAACGGTGAATTCGACTTGCTCGGAGCCGCTTATGAGGAACTTCTGCGTTACAAGATCAGAGCCTCCTTTGAGGCCGTGCCTGAACTCGACGGATTGGTGCTGACCCTGACGGAAGCGACCTATTCAGTCATCCACAGTTCCGCTCCGGATAAATATCCGCCGCGCAAAGTCGTTGAGCATATCGTGCGCATTTTCGCCGATGAATTATTGGTCAAACGTCAGAAACGTTTCATACTGCGCTCATTCGGTTCGATCGCCAAAGATTATGAAGATATCCTTGCCGGAGCAAAAGAAGCCGCAAAAGATTATGCTTTTGAGATCGAAACCAAGATCACACCTTATGACTTTGACCCGTTCCTGCCGGTGAATCCCTTTCTGCGCAAACAGCCGGGAGCCACGCTGGGAGCAGAGTGCGACTGTCTGGGAGAATTTCTCGGTGCCGGAATGCTTCCGGCAGAAAATGTGGATAACATCGTCATGTATGTCCGCAACGGTCAGGCCGCAGATGTCGACCGTTACGCCATCCGCCTTGACCGTATCGGCAACAAAACTTTTGACTGCTACGAAGTCAACCTCTACGCCTATACCCGCGCCATCGAAGATGAAACTGTCACCGCCGATCAGATCCGGCAGGAATATCTGGCCAAACATGCCCCGGCAAGCCAGCGCGATGCCTTTGCCGAACTGGATAAAAAAGGTTTCGAACTGGTCAAAAAGAATAACTTTATTGACGGCAATGTCATCTTTCACCAGTTCCCCAGTCATAAAACCCTGAAACTGCTCAAAGCCGGATTCATCTTTGCCGCCTTCAAAAACGATGTGACTTTAGCCTGCGGCAAAGAGGTCTGGAGTATCCTCTGGAAAAACAACACCCCCGGCAGAGCCGCCATAATCGAAGAAAAACGTCAGGCCGTTGAACTTGCCGACTGGGGCAATGCCATGCTGGATAAAATGTCACCGGTTCCCGGATTTGAAGCTGACCTGGCATGGCGCAAACGCCTTTGGAGCAATGCCGCCACCGCCACCAGAGCTTTTTACGCACTGGCACAATGTGTATCAGCATATTTTGATGACATGGAAAACGGTGATGAGTCGGCCGCGACCCTCAGAGCCGCAGTAACAGCCGGTCAGGCGGAACTTTCACGCCTCGCCGGATGCGATTTATCCGGTGAAGCGATTTCCAAAGAAGATTTCATCAACGGCCTCGGTACTCACCTTTTCCGCAAATCCAACAGCGTCAGAGAAATTTATCTCAATCCATTCTATGCGATTTTCGGACTTCTGCAAATGGAATACGATGTGGAATTTGCCATGCGCAAAAAATATTCCGCCGGCATGATCGACTGCATTATCGCCGGAGGGATCACCGATGAGTGGCGCATCGAACGCTATATGCATGCGGCGCACTCCACCATCAATGACGGTGAAATTTTCCGCTTCGCAGGCAACACCGTATTCCCCAACGGCTACCTGAAAATGTCACTCAAACGCGGCAGCAGATTGATCATTTACGGTGATACTGCCGAAACATCAGATTTCTGTTGTGAATTGAATAACGGCGGCAAAAAACAGTATTCGTTTGATGCCTCCGGCCGGACACTTATCGACATTCCCGCCGGTGATGGCGAATTGTGCATTTCCCTGACCAAAGCTCCCGGAGAATTTTTTCCGCGTTTCCGGGCGATCTGCACAGAGAAGTGATATTTTCCGGCACAGTACATCAAACTGCACAGGGGGCGGCTGTCAAACCTCAAAAAGGTGAACGGCCGCCCCGCTTGTTTTACCGGATCGATTTTTCCGTTGACAAATTATACTTCCCGGTCAAATACCGGGATGCCCAGCAATTCAAACTGGGCGGCACTGTTCAAAAATGCCGCCGTGATCCAGAATACCACCCAATTTTCAGAATAACCGCCGCGCAGAGGTGCTCCGGCGATCCGGAAAGGCTGCTGACAGAAGTTGGTCTGTTCAAACTGTTCTCCCTGGCTGCCGTAAATATCGGTCATCTCTCCGCAATTGACAAAGGTCGGCCATGCCAGATCCTGCCATTGAGTCCGCTTCAAAGCTCTGCCGATCTTCCACAGCAACGGGGCCACCCATACACCGTAGACATCAAGGTGCATATTCTGAACCGACACCGCCGTCCATCCGACAGTGGAAAAACCGTTATCCGCCAATCTGCCCGGCGGCATGGGAATATTCCACACCTGCACATAGGTCAGATATACCGCAGTGGCGTGTCCGGCGGCCTTGAGATACTTCCCGTCACCGCTCAATTCCCAGGCGGCATAAAATGCGGTCATTGCCGCTACTGCGCCCTCTTTATCTTCACATGAAGCATCCAATGTACCGCCCCAGTACGGTTCATCCATCGTCAGATGCCGGGCGATATAGTGATCGGCAATTTTAAGTGCGCTTTGCTCAAATTTTTTCTCATCAAGCAATCCTGCCGCCATCGCCAGCGGCGCACCGAAAAACGCTTCATTGGTCGAAACCGGATGCCAATCATCTTTCATCACTCTGGTATGGAAAAAGTCACACACCCGGCGCAAAAATTCCAAATATTCCACTTTCACCGGTTTCCCGGCATTTTTCAACGCCTGAAGTGCCATGGCAAAAGTTTCCATGGTCTGCCCCTGCGAAACGAAATTATACTCCTGATGCTGTGCCCGGCGGATGCAGTATTCCACGCAGAATCCCCTTTCATCCACCGGGGAAGTGACCAGAAAATCCAGATACTTTTCCGCCCGCTGCCAAGCCGCTTCATCGCCGCATTTTTCTCCGATCCACGGTGCGGCAAATCCCAGAGTTTCACTGCGGCCGCACCAGCCGTAAATGATTCCCGGCCAGCCGTTAGTCGGCACATTGAAAAGTGAACCGGCAATCTTTCCGGAAACATACTCTCTGGATAGTGCATAACGGTATTTGCGCCGCACCAATTCTCCGGCATCAATGGGCAATGCAGTTACCGGATGAAGTTTCAATGCCGCTTCCACCGCCGGAATAAAGCCGCTTCCCCGTTCCTGCGCCGGAGCAAGCTGCAGATAAAAGCTCTTTTCCACGACCATCCGGTCAACCAGTTTCATACCGTCACCGGGCAGAGGAGTCAAAACTTTCTGACCGGTTTTCACCGCTCCATGCTGACCATTGCAGGAAACAAATCCGGAATATCCGGCCAAACCGGTAAAGTTTTCCCCGTATTCCACGCCGCAGCTCCACCAAATGTCATTACCGGCAGCCAGCGGCACCGGTGACGGCAGAGTATGGATCGCCGCCATTGTGAAATCGACCGGATTTTCACTGCAGACAAAGGGCATGGGCATACGGTGTTCCTCAAATAACGCCTTTTCACCGGGGGTGCCGTTGACATACGGTACACCCGGTGTATTTTTTCCCGACGGGTTGCCATAATACAGAATACCGGGGATCACCACTCTTCCCGCTCCGCCGGGCTGACGGAAACGGTAACTCAGAGTGATATTCTCCACCGTTTCCCCGGCATAACGCCAGCGGCGGCGGATCTTCAGCAAACCATGCTGAAATTCACAACTGTCAGTACAGAAAATTTCTCCCTGCGGCAGCTTTACCGAACCGGTAAGCACCACCGCATAACCGAGATTTTCCACCTTTTCGATACCGGCATAGTACCACTGCGACGGCTGACGGCCCTCAAAAGCCGTGCCGATGGCCCAATATTCATTCTTTCCGATGGTCAATTTTGCACCGCCGTCATGGATAAAGCACACCTCATCCTTATCCAGCACGAAACAACTGCCGCCATTTTTCAATGAAATATCCATAAAAAACCTGAATAAAAAACAACACACCGGACTAAATATAACCTTATTTAACCCTGATTGCAAACGTTATCTGCCGGGATCACCGGTCAAATGCCACAAATTCCGCAGCAATCTGACCGACTGATACTTGCGGCTGCCGAACATGGCTCCGCCGCCGGACATGCCGAAATCGGCACTGGTAAGCACCAACAGCCCTTTGCCGACTCTGCGCACCAGCAGAAATGAGTACAGCGAAGCGTCTTTCATTTTCAAAGAACCGTAATTTTCCCATCCTGACGGATTTTCCGGCAGATAACCGTTGGCCGGAGTCAGTGAAGTGCGCAAAATATGAGTGATATCATCCGGTGTGGTCTGCCATGCTCCCGGTTTGACATCAATGCTTTTTCTTGCCGGATCGATCTTCCAGCCCGACCACTTCACGGCAAATTCCGGACGGCCGAAATAATCGGCCAGCGGCAGTTCTCCCCATGAAGTAAAAAGTACCAGAGCGCCCTCTTCCAGCCGGGGCAGCACACTTTTGCGGAAAAATTCCGGATTGATCCTGATGCCCCGGTAGTGGCGGATGATATAAACATCCTGCGCCGGAAATCCGGCGGTCAGCTGCTTCTCATCCCGGCATGTCACCGTTTGAAATCCGGCATTTTCCAGAAGCATCGCCATTTCCTGCACATCCTCGACTTTATGCTTGCTGAAAAAGAGCGTGCCGGCGATCCGCTCCTGCGGACAGAATTGGATCATTCCAAAAGAATTCCGGTCGTGAAATGCGGCATTGGGAAAACCGGAATTGGGCAGTTCTTTCCGGGAATCCCCGTTGGATCGCTTGATGGTAAAGCCCCACACCTCATTATTTTCCGGCACTTTTCCAAAAGCGGCAAAGGGAATGACGATCGAAGCACTCCAGAAATCCTCTCCTGCCGTGCACTGCACCTGCCATTGCGGATTCCACGCCGTATTAAAGGTCATGCCGCCCAGAGCGACCGCATCATAACGTGCGCCGTTGGGATTGACGATCATGTGCCGGTAAATTCCTTCTGTATCGCCGGGAACCGCAAAGAAAAGTTCCAGAGCCTCTCCTGTCCAGAGTGCGCCGTCACGCTCCGCCGGACCGCGGACAAGTTTGCTGATATCCGGATCATGACAGACGGCATCAATGAAGATGTTTTCAGCATCGTACCGCATCGTCACATCCGTCCGGGCCGCCGGTTTGCCCTGTTTGGTGACAAATGCCGGTATTTTGACGGCATTATCTTTATTGCCGGTGCGCGGCAGCAGGATTTTTGAACCATTCTGACTGGCCTGATAATCCTGAGCACTGCGTTTCCAAGCTTCAAAAAGCCGCTTTTCGATATTCAGATTGTCAAGCACCTGTTTTTTGCGAACCGGATCGGTGATCCGGGCGGCCCCGGCAAATGCCCCGGCAAAAAGTTTGTCACAAGCAGTGATCAGCTGGGGGGTGAGCAAAGCCGCCGCTCCGGCCAATGGAGAATTGAAAAAGTATGAATAGCAGATACTCATACCGCTCCAGGCCTTATCCATCGCGGCATAATATTGTTTCATTTCGGGTGCGGCGATATCAAATGCCGCCGTCGTAACCTCGTCAAGCAAAGTTTCCACCGGAGTATCCGGATCCCAGAGCAGCCGGGCGTAAATGTAATGTCCCAACCGGTGATGCACACCGGCATTCAATCCCGATGGCGACTGTGCACCGTTGCGGTTGCGGTATCCCGGCGGAGACACTTCCGTAATGCATCCCCGGATCCCCAGAGCGGCAAACTTCTGCATCTGATCTTTGAGCATGGAAGCAAACGGCATGAACATCGACGGCGTGAAGATGTCAAATTCATAACCGTAAACCAGAAGCGGCACATCTTTCTGCCGCCAGGTTTCCAGCGATTGAAGCATCCGGGCGTTGACCGGACACTTATCCAAAGCGTGAACATAGCAGCGGTTGTACATGCAATATTCGATAAATTCCGTACCATCCAGCGCAGTTGACGGCACTTGCAAATAGGATTGATACGCCAGTGAAGCGACTTTCACATCCGGGCACTTCGCCCGGATCCCGGCACTCAGGCGGTTGAACATCTCAAACCAGAGATCAGTACGCGGTTTGGCCGAACACTTTTCACAGCGGCAGTAATTCATATTATCCGCCGGAAAAAGACTCAATATCTCCACATCCGGATACTCGTTGCAGTAACGGACAAATTGATCGATCATGATCTGATCGACTTCCGGATTGCTCCAGCAGAGCTGATCGCGCACCCGCTGGCCGTTGACCAGAGCGAAAAGTTCCGGGCGTTCCTCGAAAACTTTGCGGTCGTAAATGGCGATATTGTGATTGCTGAACATGATACGCATTCCCCGGGCAATGCGTTTATCGTTCCACTCTTTCACCCACTTTCTGCCGTTGACCGGATTGCTCCGCATGATATTCAAGCGGTTGCGGGACATGAAAAGTTCCATTTCATCGTTGTAAAATGAACCGCAAACGTGAAAACCGCGGTAATCAAAACCGGCCTTTTCCCGGAAATCCGGCATATCGATTTCCCATACACTCCGCTTCGGGATGATTTCGCCGCTTGCGCCCGGCCACACCCAGCGGATACCGGCACATCTTTCCAGAAAGGCATAGACCGCATAGAGCGCACTGCGCGGATTGCTGCCCATGCAGCAGATACGGTTGTCTTTGCTGTAAACGTGCAGAGCATCCTGACCGGATGGTACACCGGCGATCTCCTCTACTCCGATAACGATGCTCTTTTCCGGAGCAACGGCCCGGCGGCCGATGGGTAATTCACAGCCGGTCATGATCTTCACGGCCCGCTGGAGTTCATTGGCGGCATTAAGTTCAGTCGCCGTCGCCCGCGGAGACAGAGTGATGCTCCACTGACTCTGACCATTGCTGACGATAACCTCTTTTGCCCCGCAGATCAAGGCACAAAAAGCCCACAATATAAGAAAAAACTTTTTCATAATAAACTATGCAACCAATTATTTATCAAACAGTTCAGGATAGAGCTTAGAGTAGCACTCACCACGTTTGTACTTGGAAACTGCATCTTTGGTAAAGGTACTGACATGACCGCCCAGATGCAGAACATTATTGCTGTTGGAGTGGTTTGCCTGATTTTGAGTTTCAGTGCTGCCGGTATAATCCACGGTCGGGTGGTCATGCATGATCGTATTATTCGGGTTGGCATCGCCGCCGATCCGCCAACGTTCAGCAGAACTTTTACCGCCGTAGTTATTGGTCAGTACAGTACCCTGCTCCATCCAGAAATAGAGATAACTCAAACTTTGCCACGGCATGGAAGCACTGCTGACAATGGAATCCGACGGACAACAGAACATGGTGAAGTACTGATCAAAACTCTCTTTGTTGATCACAGTACCAACCGGCACTTTTGCGCCCATGTAGCCGTTATAAATCAAATTGCCGATATTCTCCGCCCACCCGTTGACTTTATAAACGTGGGCATAATTGGCCTGATAGCCATTGGATTTCGGCGGAGGAATACGCGAATCATTGTCATCGGCATACTGCTGAATGCCCAGACCGATGTGTTTGAGGTTGTTGATACATGACGCCACCCGGCCGCGCTCACGGGCGGAATTGAGCGCCGGAAGCAGAATCGCCGCCAGTATGGCAATGATGGCAATCACCACGAGCAATTCTATCAAAGTGAATGCGCTCTTGGGGAGAGGGGAAAAACTTCTTTTCACGGGAAAAGAGGTTTTTCCCCTC
>JAFVZS010000098.1 GCA_017508015.1 Lentisphaeria bacterium | reverse complement strand
TGCGCCGCAACAGTCGAGTACACAGTACACTCCTGTTGCGTACTCATCGCAAAACCCGACCTTCCTCCGCAATCCATCCACCGGTTGGAGCTGACCCATGCAGATCTGGTTGAAAAATCACAACTTCTGTGATATATTTTATACATCACAGAAATGTTCATTTATCCCCCCTCTGCCTGGATTTCACAAAATTCGGGACATTACCAAAAAAATACCGGGCTGCTGCAAAAAATCGGATATTTTGCAGCAGCCCCCCGGAAGTTGTTATTTTTCAGCAGTGGAAATATTTTTCCACCAATTCGAGGATTTTTGCCTGATCATTGCCGATATCCTGACGCAGTGTGCGGTCATTGAATTTACGGAGTGTTGCGATTTGACCATCGATCATGGCCGGGGCAAAAACACCATCTTTCTCATAAAAGGCGCGCTGTGCTTCAAGGCAGTCCGCTGAAGCAGCACAGCTGTCGGGCAGCACGTTGAGAGAATCGAGGATCGCTTTGTTTTCATCTTTGTGGATATTCACATTGACATAGGTTTTCTGAGCGATATCCAGCGAATCGGGATTTTCAAAACCGTAGCGGAATGCCACCGCCAGACCGGCCAGCAGCAAAAAGATATCCGCCGAAGCATCCGGAGAACGCATTTCCACTGTCTGTTTCTGACTGGTATCATATGCTGCCGCAGCTTTTTCCAGCGGATTGACTTGAGCGCAAAGATCTTTTTTGCTGGTCCAGCCGAGCGGCACGCGCACCAGCACAGAACGGTTGCGGTCGCCCCAGCAGATATTGGTCGGAGCTTCCTGATGCGGCACCAGACGGAAATAGCTGGTCGGGTTGGTATTGCCGAATGCGGTGATCGACGGAGCCAGAGTCATCAGTCCGGCAATGGCCCGTTTGGCATCATCGGAAAGTTCACCGTTTTTCTGCATCAGATTGATGCCGTCTTTCATCACCCGGAAGTGGATGTGCATGCCGGAACCGGCTTTACCTACGGTGATTTTCGGTGCAAAGGTGACATCGTAACCGTACTGGTAAGCCAGATTGCGGATCACCCATTTGGCCAGCAGCAGTTGTTCGGCGGCTTCTTCGGCATAAACCGGGAGAAATTCGATTTCATTCTGTTCGTAAATTTTGCCGTCGAGCGTGAAGTTGCCCACTTCGGAATGGCCGTATTTGATCTGGCCGCCGATGCGGGCGATGTAGTTCATACACATCTGGCGGAACTCGCCGAATTTGGCGTAAGGTGCTGATTCATGATAGCCTTTCTGATCCACTGCGGGGTAGCAGCCGTCATCTTCGGCAATGACATAGTACTCCAATTCACCCATCGCCTGAAACTCCAGACCGGTGGATTTGGTGAATGCTTCACAGGCTTTGTGCAAGGTGTATTCCGGACTGCTGGCCAGAGGTTCGCCGTCTTTGTTGAAAAAGGAGCAGAGGAAGTTGACCGTCGGCAATTCACAGAAAGGATCGATATAAGCTGTGCGGAAACGGGGAACCACATAGAGGTCGCTGTTGTTGGCTTCGATGAAGGGGAAGAGGCTGGAACCATCCACCCGTTCTCCGCAGGAGAGGATCTCATCAAGATAAGCGGCATCGTTGATGACAAAATTCAAAGTTTTGATCCGGCCGTCACCGGCAGGATACTGAAAGTTGATGTGGCGGATACCTTCGGCGATGATAAAGCCGATGATATCTTTTTTGGTGAATTCTTTGGGGGATTTGCCGATCTTTACGGCAAGAGCGTTACTGGAATAGTTGAGATCATTCATTTTTTATATATCCTTTGGTTGTTTGGAAAATATTCAGTTTTTGTAATTGATCCATGCGGCGAGATCGTTTTCCTCCATCCGCCGGGGGATATCTTCAAATTCGACTTTCAGTACAGAGGCCAGCGGATCCGGCGGCAGGGCGGGCAATCCGGTAACAGTGAGTTTGCCGTTGTTTTTATCCCAGACAAAAGGATATTCTCTGCCGGTGGCCAACAGGGAAACTTTTTTTACCGGAGTGGCGACTTTCACTGCCGTGGCGGTTTTGCCCGGCCAGCGGAAAATGCACCAGTAACCGGTATGGCCTTTCCTGGTCCATGGCCCCTGTAAATTCAAATCGATGATCCCCGGCTGGGAAGCTCCGATCAGGTCGCAGCTTTGGGAATTGCGGATCGCTTCTTCATTATCTTTGAGCCAGCGGCCCACGGCTTGAAGTCTTTCGAGTTCCTCATTGCGGATGCTGCCATCCGGTGCGGGGCCGATATTGAGCAGATAGTTCCCTCCGAGTTGAGCGGCCTGGATCAGATGCTGGAGCAGCTGTTCGGCGCTTTTCCAATTCGGGTTGAATCTGGTATAGCCCCATGCGCAGGAGTCGCCGATGCACATGCAGCTTTCAGTCATGCGTTGTCTGCCGGCTCTGACCACCTGTTCAGGGGTTTCGATATCTTCATCAGTACCGGAACGGTCATTGATAATGATCTGCGGCTGAAGTTCGCGCACCATGGCGTTGAGTTCGGCGGAGTTCCAGAATTCTGCCCATTGCGGCCGCTTGAACTGGTATTTTGCATCCCATGCACCGTCGTATTCCAGCAGGTCGATCTGTCCGTAGTTGGTCATCAGTTCCCGTACCTGGTCGAATACCTGCTGAACCAGAGCTTTTTTGGATTCCGGATATTTTTCCGGTTCAAAATAACCGGGGAAACGCCAATCCAGAAGTGAATAGTACAAACCGACTTTCAAACCGGCATTTCTGGCGGCTTCAACATATTCCCGGACGATATCCCGTTTGCATCCCAGTTTTGCACTGGTGAAGTCCGAGTATTTACTGTCAAAAAGACAGAAGCCCTCATGATGTCTGGTCGTCAGGACCATATATTTTGCACCGGCGGCTTTGGCCGTTTCCACCCATTCCGCTGCACAGCCGGGAGCCGGAAGAAATGAATCGGCAAGTTTGGCATATTCCGGAGCCGGAATGCGTTCAGAATACATTGTCCACTCTCCGCGCCCGGTCAACGAGTATAAGCCGAAGTGGATATATATTCCGAATCTGGCTTCGTTGAACCATTTCATTCTTTCTTCGTAAGTCATATCTTTCTCCTGCGATAAGGTTTTTCAATCGATCAAATTTTTTCCGGTCGGTTTGGAGCCATCCAGGGCAGCCCGGAATGGCGACAGCGGCCGCTGATCAGCTGAAAACAATCCGGTGCTGCGGGGATTTTCCGCCCAGGCGTACCATACGGCAAATGGTTCTTTTACTTCCGGATGGTATGCAAAGAGGGTATCCGGTGCAGTAAAACGGACTTCCGCTTTGACCGCATACATATCTTTTCCGGCAATGATCAAACTGCCGGGAATAGAGGAGGTATCCAGAGCACCGTCAAAATTCAATATCACTCCTCCATCGGATGTGCTGATTTTCTGAAGCTGCGGCAGCCGGTATTTTTTTCCGGCAATTTTGGCAGCTTCATCCCGGGCGATCCGGTCGGCGATCGCTTTTTTGTTTACCGGGTGGATATCAGTTACATCTCCTGAACCGATAGTGACCACCAGCGATGAACCGGTGAGTTTTGCCGCTTCATTTTGTGCTTCGCGGATCAGCGGCCAGGTGGCGAAGGGGGCAAAGGTGTGTCTGGTCTGAAAATCGGTCAGCTGGATGATATAAAAATTCAAATCGGCATCGAGAAAATTTCTCCGCCAGTCTTCGATCATCAAGGTGAGTAATTCCGCATAGCTTTTGCCCATGCAAATCGCATTGGCTTCGCCCTGATACCAGATGACTCCGGCCAGCGCGGTCCCTTCAATGGGGCGGATCATGTTGTCGAAATAGTTGTGAAAACTGTTGCTGCCGCCTGCACCGAATGAGCGCATACAGGTCATGCCGATCGTGCCGGCATCAAAGGTTTCGCAATATTTCCACTTTCCGGTCAGCGGAATTTTTATTTTTCCGTCGGCGGAAGCGATATACATCTCTTCTGCCGGGCCGAGCAAACCGCCATCGGCACATATCGATACCAGCGATGAGGCTTGAATGGCAATGGTATTTTCCCCGTCACATAAAATATTTTCCGGAATTTCATATACCCGTAATGAATTCCAGTGATCGAATTTACGCATATCTCCGGTTTCTCCGGCACAGATACCGTTGATAAAGGTTTTATCAGCTTTGTCTACTGCTCCGAGGTGCAAGGTGAATCTGCCGCCGGCACTTCCCGGCGGCAGGGTGATCTTTTTGCGGAAGTAGAATATTCCGGCATGGTTGTGACCGGCCTGGGTCCAACTGTCGGGCAGAAGCATTTCCGGCCACTCTGAATCATCAAAATCCCGGTTGCAAAAACCTTTTTCAATACCGCCGTCATCGGGGATTTCCGGAAAAAGTTTCTCAATCGCCCGGCGCAGCTTTTCTTCACTTTCCGGCAGGGTATCACTGCCGGTATCCAGAGATGAAACGATTCGTTCATATTGCGGCATCTCTTCGTGATAGACTTTGCTGTTGAGCAGAGAGTATTCGCTGATGAATGATTCGATATTCACCCCTCCCTGACAGGCGGAGATGATGCCGACGGGAATTCCGGTCAGGCGGTAAAGTTCTGCCGCAAAAAATCCGGCCAGAGCTGAAAAATCACGGAGATATTCTCTGGTTGCGATCCGCCATCTGCCGGGAACGCTTGAGGCTGTACCGTAGAAACTGGCCGGAGGGATCAGAAAACAGCGGACTCCGGCAATATTTTCATCGGTAAGAACTTCATCTGACGGTACAGCATTGCTCATGGCGAACTGCATATTGGATTGTCCGGCGGCGACATAGACATTGCCGACGGCGATATCCTTGAAAGTCAGCGATTCGCCGGCCGATGAGATCTGCATGGTCAGCCCGCTTGCCGGGGCCATCGGCGGCAATTTGAAAGTGAAGTCGCCGAAACTGTTGGCAAATGCGGCCAATCTGAGATCGCCGATGGTCAGCTCAACCTTGGCCAGCGGCAAACCGCGACCGCGCACAACTGAACACTTGCCGTGTTGGAAAATGGCGTAGTCTCCATAGAAGCCGGCAATTGAAAGCCGGTTCACACTGCCGGAATCATGCTCCGGATATTTTTCATTTTTTGTTTCTAAAGTAAGCATACCGATAACCCGTTCATATCCCGAATTTTATGAAATTGCATAACAATGTCTGCCGCGATCTGTAAAAGATATCATTGCGGCGTTGATTTATCAATCGAAAATCACGGTCCGTCATCACCCGGCAGATGCAGTACGCATCAGGAGATTGCCCGCAATGCGCCACCGCCCTGTCACGGTGCAGTATAACGAAACCGGAAGTTCAGATTTTTTACAAAAACTGACATAACATCAATAAATATACTCCCAAAACGGCACACATGCAACCTTTTTCCTGTATTAAAACGGTAAAAAATCATCCATTGCCGCGCAAAACAGTTTTGATCCGGATCTGGAAGCGTTCTTTGCTGCCGCTGTTGATGTGGATGATGAATTTTTCTATCTGCTGCCGGAATTCATCCATCGGCTGGTGCATCATCAGCAATCCCGGCCGCGGCGGGATGAGTATCCCCTGGCTGAATACCAGAATTTCGTAATCTTTACCCAAAATGCGGTTGTACCTGGAAGCATTCATGATCACCGGGGCAAGCAGAAGTTCTTCCGGAATGAATATGCGGCGGGGGATCCGGCCATCCGGGAATATTTCCGGAGAGGAGGAATCCAGAGAAAATTCAGATAAATTTCTCTTGATGATACCATCCGGCGGAATGTTCAGCCCAAGATTGAAACACTCCTCGTAAAAAGCAAGCAGTCTTTCAGAAAGATATGGTGCATCGGCATTCGGAATACGGCTGACGACCGCAAAGCTGTCCCCCCGGCGGACAGCCAGTAAGTTCAGGCCTTCGCGGATACTGCTCCACGGATCGGTGGAAACAAAGTCAAAGTCGCCGTAGGTGCGGTTGATCAGCAGCTGGGGGATGTTGCGCTGGCGCAGATGGTACATGTGCATGATCTGTTTTTCACCGGGAAGCAGCCAGATCACAGCCTGGCCCGGATGACAGAAGTGTGCCGGATTGCGATCAAAAAATTCTTCATCCACCCAGCGTATCGGCAACGGAGTTTGCAGATTGAAAAGCATTTCTGAAAAGGGGAAGTCCGGCGAATTATCCGCATATTGACTGACGATGACCAGCTCCTGCACTCTTCCGTTGTAAGGTCCCGGCCGGACAAATGTGCCGCTGCCGCGGCTGGAATACAGAATACCGGCTCTGATCAGATTGTTCAATGCCCGCTGTACCGTTACTCTGGAACAGGAAAAGTGCTGCATCAGTTTGAATTGCGACGGTATTTTAGCGTGCGGAGCATATTCCCCGCCGGTGATCCGGTTAAGTAAATATTGCTCCACTCCGGCTGTTTTGGTTTTCATGTGTTTCTCCTTTTTTGCTTTACTGTTAAGATAATGCAATAATACAACTTTGTCAAGCAGGTTTTTTGCTCTATTTCTGTTGGATGGAATGAATTATAAGTCATTAAGACAAGTTTTTTGCCGGATATTTGTAAAATCGTGTTGACAAATGCAATCTTCCCGGATATACTTATTCACATAACAAATTTTGTTGTTTTATCCAACAGTCATTGATTTGAAAGGTGAAATCATGGAAAAAAAGGTAAAATTCGGTATCATCGGTTGCGGAAATATGGGTTCTGCCCACGCTCAAATGATGCAGAATATCGGCAATGTGGAATTAGTTGCAGTCTGCGATATCAAAGAAAAGGCGTTTGACCGCCTGCCGGGAAATATCCGGGAAAAGGTCAAATGTTACACTGACGTCAATGAATTTTTTGCTCATGACGGTCTGGAAGCGGTTTTGATCGCCGTACCGCACTATTTCCATGTGGATCTGGCGATTGCCGCATTGGAACACGGCAAACATATCATCGTTGAAAAACCGATATCGGTTCACAAAGCGGAAGCCCAGCGGCTCATCGATGCGGCGGAAAAATTCCCGCAGCTGGTGCGCAGTGCCATGTTCAACCAGCGTACACTGCCGGCTCACCGCAAGCTTAAAGAGCTGATCGATCGCGGTGAACTGGGTAAGATCAACCGGGTCAACTGGATCATTACCGACTGGTTCCGTACTCAGCGTTACTATGATTCCGGCGACTGGCGGGCCACCTGGGCCGGTGAGGGCGGCGGAGTGCTGCTCAATCAGTGCCCGCACCAGCTTGATTTGATGCAGTGGCTTTTCGGATTGCCGGAAATGGTCAGTGCCCATGTCAAGATCGGCAAATATCACGATATCGAAGTTGAGGATGAGGTCAACGCTTATCTGGAATATGCCAACGGTTGTGTCGGCAACTTTATCACCACTACCGGCGAGGCTCCGGGAACCAACCGGCTGGAAGTTACGGCCGAACGCGGAAGGGTCATTCTGGAAAATGGCGAATTGCATTTCCTGCGTAATGAAGTGGAAACCGGTGTGCAGATCAGAGAGTGTGAATTCGGTTTCAAAAAGCCGAATACCTGGGATTGCAAAATCAATATTGAAAACGAGAGCCGTCTGCAGCATGCGGTGGTGGTGGAAAATGTCGCCAATGCCATTTTGAAAGGCGAAAAACTTATCGCTCCTCTGGCCGAAGGTATCCGGGGGCTGGAGCTGGGCAACGCCATGCTGATGAGCGGTTTGAAAAAGCTTCCGGTAACTTTGCCGATCGACAGTGCCGCTTATGCTGAAATGCTTCAGCAGCTGATTGACGGCAGCAAGCGCGGTGCCAAAGAGGTCAAAAGCGACAAAAATGAGAATATGAGTTCAACTTACTGAAAAAATATAAGGAAGTGATTAAAAATGTTTCTTACCGGATTTGCAGATGAGGCAGGCAGAGATTTCGCCACCCAGATCAAAGCGACCAGAGAACTGGGTTGGAAATTTATTGAGGCCCGGGGTATCAACGGCAAAAATCTGGCGACTCTGACTGACGAAGAGTTTGAGGTGGTTTGCGGTCAGCTTGAGGAGTCCGGCGTGCAGATCAACTGTTTCGGCAGCGGCATTGCCAATTGGAGCAAACATCCCCGCAAAGAAGAGGATTTTCAGGCTTCGGTAAAGGAGTTGACCGATGCTTTGCCGAGAATGAAAAAACTGGGTATCAAGATCGTGCGCGGCATGAGTTTTCTGACGCCGAAAGATGAAAAGCCGGATTCGCCGGAATTGGAAAAGATCATTTTCAGCAAAGTCCGTCATCTGGTGGAGATTTGTGCCGATAACGGTATCATTTACGGCCATGAGAACTGCATGAATTACGGGGGACTTTCCTATATGCACACTCTGCGTTTGCTGGAGAACGTCAACCATGACAATTTGAAGTTGATCTACGATACCGGCAATCCCTGTTTCAATTACCGGTGGATCGGTGAACCGCCGTATCCGTTGCAGAGTTCATGGGAATTTTACCGTCAGGTCAGAGATCACGTGGTCTATGTGCATATCAAAGACGCTCTGGCCCTGCCGGGAGTCGACGGAATCAAATTCACCTATGCCGGATTCGGAGCCGGTGATGTGCGGGCGATCGTCAGCGATCTTCTGGAGCGCGGCTACAACGGCGGCTTTTCCATGGAACCGCATCTGGCGGTGGTTTTCCACGAGGCCGACGGCGGTAAAAGCGAGGATGATGTGCGTTACAACAACTATGTTTCCTACGGCAGAAAATTTGAAGAGCTGCTCCGTGATTGCGGTTGGAAATTCTGAAAATATTTCATAACCGGAAAAGGTTCTGCATCATGAATAAGATATCGGTCGCTTTACTGACAGCTGTTTTTTGCTGGTTGTCAGCATCCGGGGAGCTGATGTTTTCCGGCAATGCTTCAATGACAGACGGAATCATCTCATTTGGCAATGGCAACGGCTTTGTTCAAGTGCGTGACAGCGGCAAATTCGATGTTTCCCGGGGGGTGACGGTTTCGGCTGCGGTGAGGTTGAACCGCCGTCCGCCGATCACCGGGAGCGGATTTGATGCAGACAAAAATATTATTTTTCAGCACGACATAATCGTCAGCAAGGGCAATTCACTGGTATTCGGCCGCCGCAGTGATGCGTGGGTGGATCAGATGTATGTCAACTTCAGCAACGGAGAAAAGTGGTGCGTGCCTCTGCGCAAGGCGGCTCCGACTCCGGAATACGGCAAATGGGCCGTGTGGGCGGTTACGGTCGAGCCGCATTACCGGCGTGAGGAGGGACGCAGATACAGTGTCGTTACCCTTTATCTCAACGGTGAGGCGCAGTACCGCAGTGAAGTTGACGGCAATCCGGAAATTTCCGATGCTCCGGTTATTTGGGGCAAAGGAGTCGGGATCAACGGACAAAATTGGGCCTTGAATGGCGATATCGCCGAAATCCATTGGTTTGACCGGGTGCTTTCGGATGATGAAGTCATGCAGCTGGCCAGAAATTCCCAATTGGTGAAAATCGATGCGCCGGGATTTACTGAAATTACTCCGGAGCTGGATGAAGTGTTGACAGCTGTGGAAAGAAAAGGTTGTGCCGAAGTTGCATGGCTCGGTAAAAGGTTGCGCCTGGCCGCAGTCAATGGTTTGGATCAGCAGTTGATCATTCAATTGCTCCAAGGTGAGTTGAAGCCGGTGTTGGAAAGTGCTGACCAAGAGGAGTTTCTCCGGCAGATGCCGGTTCAGAAATCGGCACTGCAGCTGATCGACACCGGTGATATGCTGGCATTGGTGCTTACCGGCCGCGGCGAAGGAGTTTTTCCCATTCTCGGCATGCGGGAAAAGCGCAGCGGCCGGGAAATTTTCGGCAAACAGAGTTTCAGTTGGAGCATTGATGGAGTAAAGTCGCAGGAAAAGTGGAATTGTTCCTCTTGGGGAAGCTGGATTTGCCGCCGGATCTCTGACGGCAGATATCAGGTCACCTGGCCGGTGTCGGATAAACTTACTGTTTCCTGTAATTTTCACTTCAGCGGCAAGCGGGTGCTTTGCGATTTTGCCGCCGACAACCGGGATGCTGAACTGCGTTTGGAAAAGTTCAACTTCCCGGTGGTCAGAGTCGCTGAACGCAGAGAGGGCGGCGGATTTCTGGTACACCCCTGTCAAAGCGGAATATTGTTCCCTGATCCGGTGCGTACCACTTTGCCGGCTGCCGGATGGTATCCGTGCGGCAGACTTAATATGCAATTCGGGGCTTATTACGATGGTGTTTCAGGAATCTATTTTTCGCCGGAAGATCCCGCTGCCGGCATAAAAGAGTACACCATCCGCAGCCGGGGCGGAGATTTGGAATTGATGTGGAGCAATCCGGTTGCGTTTGATGTGCATAAATCCGGCGGCAATTCCATCGCCTGCACGCCGGAAGCTGCATTGGAATTGTTTTTCGGCAACTGGTTCGATGCGGCAATGTGTTACAAACGCTTTGTTGAGAGCAAAGCAAGGTGGAATCGTCCCCGTTTCCGGGAAACTCCGCAATGGTTCGCCGAAAATACGCTCTGGTTCAGCCATTGGACATTCAAAGATGAAGATTTATCAGCCATGCCCGGAATCATGCAGAAATTAAGGGATTTTTACGAAATGCCTTTCGGCGTTCACTGGTATCGCTGGAATGATCCGGCCAAAGGAGCATTCCCCCACAGTTTTGCCAAAGAAGGCATTGACCGGATCAATGCCCGTTTGCTGGCAATGGGAGTTTATACCAAAGCTTACATCGACAACCGGTTGTGGTCGGAGCGAGATGGTGCGCACCGGCAGGTCGATCTGGAATTCAATCGGTTCGGGCGGCATTATGCGGTGTTGAATGCTGATAAGTCGATGAATTTTGAGCGTTACAGTTCAGCTTGCCGTGATGTGGTGATGTGCCCCGGTGTTGCGGCATGGCGGGATAAGATGACTTCGGTTACCGACCGGGTGGCATCTTACGGATTTCCGATGATCTATCACGATCAGGTCAGTGCATCCCGCCCGTTTGCCTGTTTCCACACCGGTCACGGTCATTTGCTCAATGATCCGGCGGTCTGGGGAGATGGCTACTGGCAGATGTTTGAACAGATTGCACAACTTCAGGCGAAATATCCGCAATTGTGTCATGATACCGAGGATGCTTCAGATGCGCATCTGCCGTTTTTCGACGGTTTTATGCCGTGGCGTTGGACAGATCAGAAGCAAGTGCCGCTTTTTGCCGCAGTTTATGCCGGAAAAACTCAATTTACCGGGCGCTCTTTTGATCACACCAGTGTCGGTGATGAGGCAAGTTTCATGGTCAAGTGTGCCAGTCAATTGGTTCAGGGCGAACAGATCGGCTGGTTTACTTACGGCATGGTGATCAAGTCGCCGCGCCGGATCATCTTTTCCAAGCAGATGGCACATTTGCGGCGGATGCTGTTGAGTTTTTTCAATGGTGGTACGATGCTGAAACCTCTGGATTTCATCATTGCGCCGGAGTTGCAGAGCACAATGTGGGGTATTGCCGCTCCGAAAGCACATGAAGTGACCCTGCCGGAAATTCTGCACTGCCGTTTTGTCAGAAAAAGTGACGGGGCGCAAATGATCCTTTGGGTCAATACAGCCGGGCACCGGGCCGTCGCTCAAGCAGTTCGTCCGCAGGGGGAGTTTTGGATCTGTTCAGTTGACGGTCAGGTTCGCAAAGCCGGTGAAAAGGCAATGATCGAACTTGCCCCTTACAGCTTTGAGGTGTGGACGACTGCCCCGGCAGATGAAGCTGAAAAGATTGCTGCAAATCTGAAACGCATATCCGGTTTTACCGCCGGAACTTTGCTGGCACAATTCGGTACATTGACCACTCATGACGGAGAGGTGGCCGGATTGAATTTTGACAATGCTTCCGGCAATGGAGTGCGCGGTGAAAAAGGTATGGTGGAGATCACCGGCAATGGCAGACAGACCTTGCAGTACAAGATCAAAATGGTGTTGGAAGCGGGAAAACGTTACCGTTTGCACATGATGATGCGCAAATGTGACAATGGAGCCGGATATGCGGCGATCGCCAACTATTCAACTGACCGGAAATTGAAATTTTACGGCACTTGCGGCAGCAATATCCCGGCTGACGGCAACTGGCACGAAGTGACTCTGGAATTTACCGCCGGTGAAGATTACTTCAATTGCGGTTTGTTCCTGTACAACCGCCACTCCACCGGCACAGTTGCCATAGATCGAATTTCACTCAAAGAGATAAAGTAAAGGAGAGAGCATGAAGTTTCTGTCATCATTGGTGGTGCTTTTTGTGGCGGTTTTTTCGTTGACAGCCGCGCAAATGAGCATCGAATCCGGTAAGTACAAGGTGGTTTTTTCCGATATGCCGCACCGTTGGAGCATCATCCAGATATTTTGTGACGGTGTGGAATTGGGAACCAATACCGGCTATTACAGCAATGTGATGTCGCCGGCTCCCGGCAAATATATCGGTGCCGGACACAACGAGGGCGGGCTGGAAAAGTTCCTTGAGGGGACGGTGACGGTCGATGAAAATGACCCGGTCCCGGTTGCTCCCGGAGAATTTAAGGGCAATAAAGTGGTCTTTACCAAAAGTTCCATGCTGGCTGATTTGAAAATGATGGTGACTTACACGCTCACTGCGGAAGGTTTGCGGATCGACAAGCAATTCACGGCTTTGAAAGCCCAGCCGTTGCACCAGTTGTATATCTGGCAATTCTGCTGGAATGTGCAAAGCAGCGATTATCTCTTTATCCGCCGCAACGGCACTGTCGGCCAAGGAACGTTTCTCAACGATGAAAAGATGCGGGTCTACGGTGAAAAAGAGGCGTATTTTTTCAGCCAGTATCTGCCGCAAGCCAAATATGCCACGGTAAATTTCATGCCGGAATTCGGCAGGGTTTCCGGTTTGAATCTGTTGTGGGACCGTAAAGTTTACCATAAATACTATTATTGGATCGATCTGCCGAAAACTCTGCCTGCCGGTTATACTTCTCCGGTGGTTTCGATGATCGTGCGGGCATTTCCGGCGGCGGATAAGGCCGAGTGGGAATCCAAAGCCAAAGCTGAAGCGGCGGCATTACTGGCGCAGTATCCTTTTGCCAGACCGGCGATCGAAAGGGAAGACGGTATTACTCTGCCGCCGTCGGATAAATTTCAGGTGCAGAAATTTCCGTTGGAAGTTGCCGCTTCAAGCCGTTACAGTATCGCTTTTGAGATCCGTAAAAATCCGGAAATGAGTCAGAAACCGACCGATCACTATGTAGTGGTGGGATATTACGATTCCGCGAGAAAATTTCATGTGCTGGGGCAATATGCTTCCCGGATCGTTGCGGATGGCGAATTTCATCAGGTGCAGGGGGGATTTCAGACTCCGGCCGGCAGTGATCAGATATTCATCTACGTTTATAACAGCCGTTCCACCGGTTCGGTAACGGTGCGTAATTTAAAGTTGAGTAAATTTTAATTCCAACAGATGGAGGTGGTTCCTATGAAAAAACGTGAAGTACTCCGCCATGGCGGAGTAAAGCACAGCTTTACTCTTATTGAATTGCTCGTGGTCATTGCACAACACTGCCGTCATTTTTTCAGAGGCTTTATTTGTACGGATCAGTACGGATGTGTACGGAAACATACGGAGAGTGCCGCTCACAAAAATACGCCGCATCATACTTGCAAAGCAAGTGCTTCATGTTTGCCGCAGGC
>JAFVZS010000097.1 GCA_017508015.1 Lentisphaeria bacterium | reverse complement strand
CTTGACAAATAGACATTTCGGTGATAATTTTATTGTGCATCTGGTCTTTTCCTTTATTTTTTATTGTGGTTATTAAAAAATAAAGGTCAGATGCACTTTTGTCAAACAACTCGTCCCATCACAAAATTTGGGACATTAACTATTTTGACGGCGTACTGGTGGCGGCCAGAGATAAAGCTGTAAGCTTCTGTGATTTGACCGCCGGAAATGATCCGCGTTACTACCCGATGCTGATGCTCGGCGGCGAGGCCCGTACCGCCAAACCCCGTTTCCAACTTGATGGTGTGATCGATGATGTGCGTATTTACGATCATGAAGTGCCGATGGATGATGTTCCGCCGGCCGCTCCTGCCGGTTCTGCCGCCGCTGCTCCGGCGGCGGCAGCCGGGGATAACTCATTGCCGTTGAGTCTGACTGCCGGGGCGGTGACGGCCCCGTTTCAGGTGCTGGATGTGGATTTGCAGGCCGGAGTGGTCTTTCGACAGGCGGCAAAAGTTTTCACCGATCATGCGGCGCATGCGGAAATCAAAGTGCAGAGTGACAAATTGATCGTGGAATTCATTTGTCCGGTCTCTCCGGCTCACCCGGTGGAAAGAGACGCTTCCGGCTTCTGGCGCGGCGAAATGGTGGAATTTTTCTGGTCGCCTGATCCGGCGGCACAAAATTATTATCAATTCTGCTGCAACGTTTCTCTGCGCCGCTCCGATGCGATCGCCTGGAACGGCGTTGGCAAGCGCAACAACAACTGGCGCAGCAATTTTGAAGTGCAATTTTCCGAAACATCTTCCGGTTACCGGGTAAAAATGATCATTCCGCTTTCCGAATTGGGGATTGAACCGGGAAATAAAAGCAAGGTTTACCGGGCCAACTTCACCCGCAGCGGCAAAAGTGCCGGCGGCCGCTCCACCTGGGCCGCAGTGGGACAGAATTTTCATAATATTGATGCTTTCGGTTTTGTTATTTCCGGTACGCTTGCCGATTTTCTGGATCTGAAATTTGCTGAATTGAAACAACGTATTGCCGGTATCACCCTCAACGAACAGCTTTCCGGCAAACTCGCCTCTCTGGAACGCTCTATTTCTGCCTGCGGCAATGATCCGGCCAAATTTGCCGCCGCTAAACGCCATATGGAAAACTTTGAAAACGAAGTTGTCATGCATTCGCTGGCCGGTAAAAAACTGATAATTTCCCAGCCTGATATGTGGCAGGATGATATAGCCCCCTCGCTCCTCACCCGTCCGGTACGCAGTTTCAAGGTGCGTATGGCGCAGAACAGTATCGCTTTTCTGCCCTTTGCTGTCAGCAATATGACTGACCGCCGGTTCCTCTGCCGGATAAAGTGCATGGATACCTTTCCGGTTTCCCGCTTTGACAATGCTCCGGCTCAAAGGTTTCCGCTGGATGGCGGTTTCCGTGAGGCGATTCCTCACGATGACAACTCCGGTAAATCCTTTTACGATGCCCTTGCTCCGCTGCCGCTCGGTCAGCTTTTGCGGGTTGCACCAAAGGACACGGCGGCGGTGTGGCTGACCTTATCCGGTATCGGCATTGCTCCGGGAGTGTACCGCACCAATATCGTTATCAAAAGTGCCACTGCCGGATTTGACAACGAGGTTATTCCGCTGGAAGTCGAAGTTCTGCCGGTGGATCTGGCAAGTGTGGAAACTGACACCGCCTTATATAACTACATCCAGTCGCGTTTTGTCAACACTTTTTCCGCTGATCCCACGGAATTGCTCTCTTTGCTCGTTGCCCGCAATGTCAACTATCTTTACTGCAACGTGCCCGGCGCAGAAGATATGGATATTTATCCGTCATTTGATGCCGACGGCAATATCGGGGAATGTGATTTCGCCGATCTGGATAACCTCATCGACTCCTATATCCGCTGCGGTATGCCCAAAGAACGGATCAAACTCTGGTTCTATCTGGCTATGGATTATCCGGGATACTGCCTGAAAAGCAATGGCAAAACGTTTCCCTTTCCCAAATTTTCGCCGCAGTGGCAGAGTGCCTTTGCCGGATTTCTCCGCCAGTTGTATGATCACTGTCAAAGCAAATACGGCATCTCTCCGGAGCGTATCGTATTTTGTCCGGTCGATGAACCGCAGGGCGACTGCGACAATCAGGAAAGCACCATGTATAAAGCCTGTGCCTTTGCCCGCTTCATCAAATCGGTTGCCCCGCAAGCCCGCCTGATGGCCAATCCATTCAGTTTTTCTGATGCGCCTTTGCACCGCAAAAACTTCGCCCGTCTTGCAGAATGTTTTGATATACTTTCTCCATACAGCGGACAGCTGACCCCGGGGATGGTCAGTTATATCAACTCTTTGAAATTCAAGGAGGTCTGGACATATAACATCCTGCAGAAATTCCACGCTCCCTATGCTTACTGCCGCAAATTGTGGGAAAATATGCACCACGGGTTTTCCACGGTTTCCACTTACTGGCATGTCGATCAGAGTGATGGCGGTGACGCATTCTGCCCCTTTGATTACAGCGGTTCACGGCGCAACGATTACGCTACAATCTTTGCGGATTTTTCCGGCGGCCGCGGCATTTTAAGCCGCCGTCATGAAGCCTATTTTCTGGGTTCTCAGGATGCCCGGCTCATTACTCTCTGCCGCCGCTTGGCTCAAGGCAAGCCGGAAGCCGCCCGTATCGAGTCGATCATCGCCCGCGGCGCAGAAGGCGATATGAGCATTATCGATGAGTGCCGCAACGAATTACTTACTATCGCCTTGCAGCTTGGGAACCGGTAATGAAACGTCTCTGGATGTCACTTCCGGAAATTCCGGAAACTCCTTATATCGCAGTTTTCCGCTGCCGCTTTGCCACAGCAGATAAAATGACACTGCCTTTTACTTTCAGTGCCGATGAGCGGTGTCAACTTTTTCTGGATGGCCAACGGATCATCGACGGCCCGGAACGTGGTGCGATTCAGCGGTGGTATATGCAAAATTGCACCCTCTTTCTTGAACCGGGCCTCCATATTCTAACCGCCAGAGTGATCGCTTTCGGTTTTCATCAATGGGGCTATGCCCAACAGTCGATCCGTCACGGTTTGCTGATCGATGAACCGCAGGGGATTCTGAAAGATTGGGATTGCCAGATCGAATCCGGATGCACCTTTGAAAAGCCGTTTCCGGATTGGGGATCATTTCCCCGGGTGCATCTGACTGCCGCTCATAATCCGGATATTCTCGCCGGTAAAGGCGGAATCTGGCAGCCGGTGGCTTATTTTGAGGATGAACGGGAACTTTTCCCGCCGGATCTGCCGTTGATGCGTTATGAAAAAGTCGTTCCGCAGCGGCACGGGGAAAATTGGCTGTATTTTCCGGATTATCTTTGCATCTGGGCCAATTACCGTTTTTCCGGCAAGGGTACGGTGAGCATCCGCTGGGCGGAAACGCCGTATTTGACCGCAGAGTTTGATGAGCAATATTTGAAAGGTGAAAAGGGGCGGCGCAACGGACAATATCTGGTCGGTAATTTTGACACTTTTGAGATCGACGGTCAACTGCACTGGTTCGATTACTGGTGGCACGCCGGACACTATGTACAGATCATCACCACGGGCGACGTGGAATGCATTCCGGAATTTTACCGTACCGGTTATCCATACGGGAATTTCACTCCGGCAAATACACTGGAAAAAATGGTCTTTGACACTTTGCAGGCCTGTTCATTTGAAACATTTATGGATTGTCCGTACTATGAACAGCTTATGTATATCGGCGATTCCCGGCTCGAAGCGATTTGCTCCCGGCTTATTACCGGTGATGACCGTTTGATCCGCAAAGCATTGCGTTTGCTGTCGCTTTCCCAGAATCCGGATGGTTCATTGAATGCCCAGTATCCGTCGCGGTCTATTCAGAAAATCCCTTCATTCATGCTGATCTGGGTATTGATGCTGCACGACCATTATCTGGTGAATGGCAATGACGGATTGACTGCCGAATTGCTCCCCAAAGCAGAAAAGATCCTGGAATATTTTTCGGCAAGGGAAAAGGATGGATTAGTGGCCATTTCCGGCTGGAATTTTATCGACTGGTGCAAAAATTGGGAGTCCGGTACGCCTCCGGGTGGAGAAGAGAACAGCATTCTCAATTTCTTATACCTGATGGCATTGCAGGCAGTTGCTCAAATGAGCGGCAAAGTGGAATACCGGAAAAAAGCAGAGCAACTTCATGCCGATATCCATTCTGCATTTTTCGATGAGCAAGCCCATCTTTACGCTATTGACCGGGAACACAAATTCTTTTCCGAGCACGCCAATGTGCTGGCACTGATCGCCGCCGATCCCCGGCCGGAAATCATCGATGCTCTACGGCAAAGAGACGATTTGACCCCATGCAGTATATATTTTTCCTACTACTATCTGGAAGCATGTGTGAAGTGCGGCATGGATGATCTTGCTCAAAAGCGGCTTGCCCTCTGGGAGAAGTTGCCGGATGAAGGCTTGACCACCTTTCCGGAAGAATTCGTCAATCCCCGTTCCGACTGCCACGCCTGGGGGTGCTATATCCTCAAATATCTGTTGGAAAACAGCTTTGCAAAGAAGGCCGCTTTTTGAAAAAAGATTATCTTCTTTCGCACCTTATCTTCCAAAAACTTTTGCCGGAATTGCTTTTGTCGCCAACGATAAAAGCAATTCCGTTTTTTTGTTTTGTTCACAATAAAAAAACTCCACCGCAAAAATTTGCAGTGGAGTTTGTGACTTTTACGCCATCATCACTTTTCGTGATAATGGGTGTGCAGCAAGTGGTGAGCTTTCTCACTGCCCGGCTGACCAAGATACTCGGCATAGAGTTTCTTGATGTCGCTGTTTTCGTGAGACAGACGCAGAGTTTTACCCTCATCCTCGCTGTAAAGGCCTTTCATGCGCTTTTCAAGCAGCGCAGTATCGCCATGCAGGAAGGGCTGACCGCCGCCGTTGATGCAGCCGCCGGGGCAGGCCATGATTTCGATAGCCTGGAAGCGGTTGGGATCCTGACGGACAGTATCCAACACCTTGCGGGCGTTGCCCAGACCGGAGCAGACCGCAACATTGATGGTTTTGCCCGGAGCGATTTCCACTTTGGCTTCTTTGATACCATCCAGACCGCGGACAGCGCGGAAGTTGATGGCATCGCCATCCAGATTCTTGCCGTTGAGCATGAAGTAGACGGAACGGCAGGCCGCTTCAAGCACACCGCCGGTAACACCGAAAATGTCGGCGGCACCGCTGGATTCACCCAGAGGACTGTCAAATTTGTCATCATCCATATTGGCCAGGTTGATACCGGCTTCACGGAACATTTTGCAAAGTTCACGTGTGGTGACCACATAGTCCACATCACGGACGCCGTTGGGGGCGAATTCCGGACGGGCAGCTTCGTATTTTTTCGCCTGACAGGGCATGATGGAAACGACGATGAGATCTTCCGGTTTGACACCGATCTTTTCAGCGTAGTAGCTCTTGGCGATCGCACCGAACATCTGCTGCGGTGATTTGCAGCTTGACGGAATGTGGAGCAGATCAGGATAGTTGTGCTCGATGAAGTTGATCCATCCCGGGCAGCAGCTGGTGAGGATCGGCAGATTCTTGCCGGTTTTGATTCTTTCAACAATCTCGTTGCCCTCTTCCATAATGGTCAGGTCAGCTGAGAAGTTGGTGTCGAAAACTTTGTCAAAACCCAAAGCGCGCAATCCGGCGACCAGTTTGCCGGTTACCGGGGCACCGGCATCAAAACCGAATTCCTGACCGACAGCAACACGGACGGCCGGAGCAGTCTGCACGATCACGGTCTTGGCCGGATTGTTGATGGCGGACCAGACTTTTTTCACATAACTGATACCGGTGATCGCACCGACCGGACAGACGTTGACGCACTGTCCGCAGAAGGTGCAGTTGGTATCGGCCAGCGGAATCATGCTGGCAGTGCCGACTTTGGCGGAAAATCCGCGGCCGTTGCCGATCAGGGCACCGACAGTCTGAACATTGTTGCAGACTGTTTCGCAGCGGCGGCACATGATGCATTTGGAAAGATCCCGCATGATCGCTTCACTGGAAGTATCCACCGGGAAACGGTTTTTCGCACCGGAGAATGCAATCTCCTGGATGCCGAATTCAGCGGCGAGCATCCGCAATTCGCAATCCTGGCTCTTGGCGCAGGTAAGGCACTGCTGCGGGTGGTCGCTGAGCATCAATTCCAACACGGTACGGCGGGCATTCAAAGCGCGCTGACTGTTGGTGTGGACAACCATGCCTTCCATTACCGGAGTGGCGCAGGCGGGGGCAAGGTTGCGGCGGCGTTCGACTTCCACCACGCAGATACGGCAGCTGGCAGGCTTGTTGGAAACGCCGCAGCCGAGCTTGTCGCAGTAGCAGAGAGTCGGAATATTGATATTGAGTTGCCG
>JAFVZS010000096.1 GCA_017508015.1 Lentisphaeria bacterium | reverse complement strand
CTGCTCATAAATAACGGGGAGATAACCGGTGAATTGCCGCCAAGTTACGGAAACCGGCCGCTGCTTATTGTCAGAAATTATTCCTTTACCGGCACCAAACCGACATTTTTCCGGCCGTTTCTGCATTGCCGGGATTTTCTTCTGCGGCGGATGATCAGCCATTTCCACACCACGCAGGCGGCGGAGATGGCAGCCAAGCTCTTTTTCGGAGCAACCAAAGGCATGGATCGGGAAAACAGAAAAAATTTCATCAACACCGGCACGATCCATCTCTTTTCCATTTCCGGCTTGCATGTCACACTGGTCGCCGGGATATTTCTGCTGCTTCTGCGGCCGGTTCCCTTTGCATGGCGTTACCGGATAACTGCTCTGCTCACCTTGTTTTATGTACTTTGTTCCGGGGCACCGCTTCCGGCAATAAGAGCCGGTGCGATGGTGATGATATGGTGCATTTTACGCAGTATGCTTTTCAAATCATCCTCCTGGAATTCCATCATGATCACCTGGAGTATATTCGCACTGATCGCTCCCTCTACGACCGGTTCACTGTCTGCCCAATACTCATTCGGGATCACCGCCGCATTGATACTGCTGCTTGAAAGATCCGGTGAATATACCGACAATTACCGGAAAATTCTGGCCATGATGCCTCCCGGCGCCCCGCTGACCCTGAAATTCCGGAAAAGATTTCACCGGCTGAAAAATCTTACCATGTATCTGCTGGTGCCGCTCACAGCTTTTGCCGCCGGTTGCGGTATGTCGCTTTACCGGCAGAATCTCTTTGTTCCCGGCAGTATTTTCGCCAATCTGATATTGACCTTCTTTACTCCGGGATTGTTTATCGCCATGTTTTTCAAAATGATCGCCGGAACATTCTCTGTATTTTTTGATCAATGCGGCGCATTTCTTCTGGAATCGATCTTTTTTCTGTTTTCCGACATTGCCGCTGAAACAGCCGGACTTTTCACACCGGTATCTGTCGGTAAACCACCGCTGTGGAGCGTATTGATCTATTATCTTTTCTTTTTCGGAACTCTGGGGTTGAAATCACACCGCAACCGGATATTCATGCTTTGCGGTACGATAGTAATATTATTTTCATGGCAATTCTTTTCACCTTCCGGACACCGTTTTATTGCTGTAAGTTACGGATGTAATTCCCCGGCGATGCTGGTTCTGCTCTCTCCCGGCGGCGAAAGTACCGTTGTCAATGCCCCGGATCCGGATTCCGCCGCGGCGGCCGGAATGCTGATGAAAGAATACGGCACTCTTTATGCCTCGCTCTATTTTTCCAACCGCAGTGCAAGTACCAATTACGGAATAGGACGTTTAAATGACTGCCTTTTGCGGGTGACAGCTTATGAACCGGATTCATCCCGCAAAGCGACCAAAGCCTTTTTGAGAAATATCAACCACAGTGAAGCAGCCTTTTTCCGGGAACCGGGCAATCTCAGGATCATCCGGCAGCACAAGGATATATTCATCTGCCGTACTGCTCAGGGTTTTGAAATAACCTCCCGGATAAGCGACAGCGGCAGAACAATTCAGATACAAACTCCGGATGGTAAAATTTTCCGCGAAACGCTGCCATGGTGCTCTCTGCCGGTCGTCTGGCAATGCGACCTTAAATGATCTGATTGCGCTGCAATTTTACAATCACTTCAGAAACCATCTGCGGCAACTCATCCGCAACCGGAATGCAATTGCACATTTCACCGGCGACCCCATGCACATACGCCCCCAGTACCGCTGCATCAAATATTTCCAGACTTTCCGCCAGTGCCCCGATCACTCCGGCCAGCACATCTCCGCTCCCGGCGGTGGCCAGCATCGGCGAACCGGCGGCAACCGTCACCGGAGAATGTCCCGGAGCTGCCGCCACACTGTCACGACCTTTCAAGATAACGACTGCATGGAGCTGTGCCGCCAGATTTGCCGCATCGGTCAGACGGTCTCCGGAAGAGGCGATCCGGAAGGCTTTCAACAACCGGGCGGCTTCTCCGGGATGCGGCGTCAACACCAGATTTTTCCGGATTTTCCAGCAATCCGGATTCTGTGCCGCAATATTCAATGCATCAGCATCCAAAATAACTTTTCCGGGAAATTCCAACGCCCGGAGCAAATTTTCCCGGCTGGCACAACTGCCCCAGCCGCATCCGCAAACCAATACTCCGGAAAAAGCCATGGATTTTTCAGGAACTCCGCCGGATGCCAGCTTTTCAAAGATGACAGCATTGCACAAACGACCACTCAAATCTGCTTCAGAAGCACATCTGACGATCCCTGTTCCGGATTTCAAAGCGGCAAGAGAACTCAATGCCGCCGCCCCGGGATATTCCGGCGAACCACCCCATATCAAAACCCGGCCGCGGGAGTTTTTATGGCAGTCAACCGGAAAATGCGGTATTAAATTTACAGCATCCAAATTGGTAAAAACCCTCATCCCGGATGACTCATCCCCGGATAAACCGATATTCAACACCCGCAATGCTCCACGCAGTTTACTGCCGTCATTTTGAAAAAGGCCGCTTTTAGGTCTGCCGAATGTCAATGTGATATCAGCCCGTAACGCCCCGTTGTCTGCACAAAATCCGCTGTCCGCCTCAATTCCGCTCGGCACATCCAAAGCGACCACCGGCAATCCGGCAGCATTGGCCGCGGCAATAAAACTACGGGTACTTTCCCGGAGACGGCCACCGGAAAAACCGATTCCCAGCAGACCGTCAATGATCACATCTCCGGGAAAAAAATCTGCATGGCTCAAGCTTTGGCGATAAATGAAAGGGATCGTTTCCGGCAGATCACGCACAGCATTGGCGGCACAACCGGTAAAGGTATTTTTTTCGACAGTACTGTAAATGATCACCTCTGCGGGCAGCAGATGCCGGGCCGCAACCAGAGCATCCCCGCCGTTGTTTCCGCCACCGCAAAGTATGACGAACCTTCCGGCATCGGGAAAATGTTTACGGATATAATGCGCCGCCTGAATCCCTGCTCTGAGCATCAATTCATATTCCGGTATCCCGGAATCTACCGCCTGTTTCTCCATCCGGCGGATCAATGCAACCGGTGCGGTCTGCATAATTACTTATCCTCTTTCCGGAGTTTTACGCAACAAACTTGAAAGCATGTAAATGCCGACTCCGGTGCAAATTGCCATGTCGGCAATATTGAAAACCGGAAAAAGCCACACATTGTAATAGTGCACGTGGATGAAATCGACCACCGAACCGTGGAATGCCCGGTCAAAAGAGTTTCCGATTATGCCGGCCAGAGACAACAAAAGAGCGATATAACGCTCCGGATACCCCTCGGTCAATTTACGGAAAAAACAAATTATTGCCGCGCCGGCAAGTACCCCAAGCAGCAATAAAAACCAGACATAACCGCTTAAAATGCTCCACGCCGCCCCCTGATTCCGCACCGAAGTGAAGTTCAAACAGCCGGGAATAACTGCAACACTCTCACCATATCCGAAATTACAGACAAAATACCACTTTGTCCACTGATCGGCAATTATAATCACCAGAGCCAAAGCCAGCGACAGAAGTAATATTTTTCTTTCCCGGGGGGAGTTTTCTTTCAGCTTTTCCAACCAGTTCATCGGTTTTTCATCATCTCCTCATGACGGCTTTTGCATTTGATGCAAAAGATCGCATAAGGGCGGGCCATCAGACGGGCTTCTGAAATCGGTTCTCCGCAATCCATGCAAATGCCGTACTCGCCATTGGCCAGACGCTCGATGGCATCATCGATCAATGCGATAATGTTGCCGTTTTCAGTGAGCATCTGCAGCCCCATCTCATTGCGGGAGGAATCATTATCTGCCATATGGGTAGTCACACCGCGTTTTTCACTGTTGGTGCAATCCAGAGATTCGTCGGCACAAACCCGGATTTGCTCCGAAAGGTCATTGCGGACTTTCATCAGGGCATTGTAATAAACCAAATCCTGTCCGGTAAATTCAACCGTTTGTTTTTTGTTTGACATTTTTACGCAGGAATTTCCTATTTTAATTGCTTCAAATCATTCATTCTAATTAATATAATGCAATTGCGGATATTTTTCAAATCCTCAAACTGAAAAACGGACATGAATCACATCACCATCCTGCATCTCGTAATCTTTTCCCTCGATACGGAGCTTTCCGGCCAGCTGCGCCTTGGCCCAGGAACCGCAGGAGACCAGATCTTCATAGGAAACTGTTTCCATACGGATGAATCCCCGCTGCAAATCAGTATGGATCTTGCCGGCGGCCTCCGGAGCCAATGCTCCACGGGTAACTGTCCACGCCCGGGATTCCATCGGTCCGGCGGTGAAAAAGGTTATGTAATCCAAAAGCCGGTAACCGGTTTCCACCACCCGGTCAAGACCGGAACCGCTGATCCCCAGATCCGCCATAAAAACTTCAGCTTCTTCCGGAGAAAGTGCACTTAATTCATCTTCAAATTTGGCACACACCGGCACAACTTCCAAACCATGCTCAGCGGCATAAGCTGCCAGACGTTTTCCGGATTCACAATTGGTAAAATCCGCCGCCTGATCTTCGCCGACGTTGGCACAAACGAAAGCCGGTTTGACTGTCAGCAAGCCGAAATTTTCCGCAAGAGCTTTCATTTTCGGATCATTCCGGTCATAACGCGGGATCCTGCCTTCGGAAAGATCCGCGATCATGGAAACGATCAACTCATATTCCGCCTTGGCATCCGGATCATTGGAACGGGCAATCTTATAAGCTTTATCCCGCCTTTTTTCCAGCATTTCCAAATCGGCAAGCATCAATTCGGTACTGATCGTTTCCAGGTCACTGACCGGATCGACCTTGCCGGAAACATGCACCACATCGGAGTCTTCAAAAAGACGCACCACATGGGCAATCGCATCCACATTGCGCACATGACCGAGAAACTGGTTGCCCAACCCCTGCCCCTGACTGGCACCGCGAACCAATCCGGCGATGTCGATGAATTTCAGGGTCGATGGCACGATCCGGCCGGATTTTTCCAATTCAGCCAGCACCGCCAGACGCTTATCCGGCACTTGAACGATTCCGGTATTCGGCTCGATCGTGCAAAACGGGAAGTTCGCCGCCTCCGCACCGCCGTGACTGAGCGCATTGAAAAGCGTTGATTTACCCACATTGGGCAATCCGACAAATCCACAGGAAAAACTCATTTACTTCAATCCTCAAAACTTATTACAAAAAAACCGGAACGCTTCACACGCTCCGGCAGAATATTTCCGGTTATTTTACAACGCCGGATTCACGATCGCATCATCTTCATAGATAAAGTTATTCCAATCGTCACCTACCGGCACGACCCACGCCGGTTTCATGATCGGACCATATCCCCAGCCGACATCCTCAATATCATCCGGACAATCAGGCAGCGGGAAAGGGAACGTAACAATATCGATCACACCGACACCGATACGGGCAACTGTATAACAAACACCGCGGAGCGTACCGTAAGTAAGCCCGGCCAATGCCCCCTGCTCAGAGCTGACCTCCGACCACTTCATCGGAATTTCAAGCACACTGAATGCCACATTGGTTATACCGCGACCCAGCTTTTCCATCGGACGCATCAGCCATGCATCATCGGCTTTGGCAGAAAAACTCACCCCGACCATGATAAATGCAACGCAGAACGTCACCAAAAAAGATTTACTGAATTTCATTTTCCACTCCGTTTATTTTAACTTTCTGCAAATTTATTGCCATACTGTAAAATACACACATAAAAATATAGTTTTCATCGTGTAAATTTTCAAGTCTTTTACTGAAAATAATTCAGTTTTTTTTGGAATTATCCACCGGCTCCTTTTTGCCGAAACGGTTTTCCGTACCGTTGAGCAGCCGCTGGATATTTCCATTGTGACGGATGATCGTCACCAAAGACACGATCGTAATAAAAATCAGCACCTCTTTGCTGCGGGCCAATTCACTGCCGATATCCAGAAGATACATCACCCATGCCACGATCGGCAACACCGCCGCTGCGGCAATACTGGCCAGAGAAACATAACGGGAAACCAGAAATACCACCACCCAGACCAGCAAAGCGATCAAAAGTGCGTAAGGAACCAGTGCCAGCACCGCCCCGGCTGCCGTACTGACCCCTTTGCCGCCGCGGAACTTCAGAAACACCGGAAACATGTGCCCGAGCACAGCGGCAAACAACACCGCGATCACCCAGTATACTTTGTACTCCGGCGGCGAAGTCAGATACCACTGTGCGGCCAATACCGGCAATGCCCCTTTGATAAAATCCAGTAAAAAGCAGAGCTTTCCGGAAAATTTCCCCACACAGCGTGTCACATTGGTCGCTCCGATATTTTTTGACCCGAGCTGACGGACATCGATCCCATGACACTTGCCGATGATAAATCCGAATGGAATACTGCCCAAAAGATAGGAGCCGAGTACAAACGCGACTGCAATAAGAATATCTGTCATTTTTTTACCTCTGTCTTGAAAATCCCTGCAAAAAGGGCTATATTACTGTTACAATAAGATAATATGAACCACATTTGCTGAAAAGTCAATATCAAAATGAAAAATTTTATCCGTTTACTCATCGGTTCCGGTGAAAATTGTTCCGATATCCGCTATGCCACCGGCATTTCCACGCCGGATGATTTCATTTTTTTTGAATTTGACAATGAGAAATGCGCTATTCTTTCCGCATTGGAAATCGACCGGGCACGCAACAATGCAAAAAGTAATGTAACAATCTTACCGGAAAGCGATTTCGGAGGTTCCAACCGGATAGATATAATTTGTGCCATTGCAGAAAGATGTCACTGCCGCAACTTTATCGTACCTGCCGGATTTCCTTTCGGAGTGGCTGAAAAGATGCGTAAAAACGGCTTGTTTGTCTCCGCTGAATACGACGATTTTTACCCGGCAAGGGAATTCAAATCGCCAGTTGAAGTTCAAGCCGTCACAGCTGCCCAGCGTGCGGCCGAAGCCGGATTGGCCAGAGCTGTTGAAGTACTGAAAGCCGCCACGATCAGTGGCGACAACATCATTTACGACGGCCGGATACTTACCAGCGAAATGCTCCGGGCCGAAATCGATTCAGAAATATTGCACTGCAACATGCTTCCCACCGGAACCATCTGCGCCGGTGGCACTCAGGGGGCCCAGCCGCACAATGCCGGTTCCGGACCGTTGAAAGCCAATTCCCCG
>JAFVZS010000095.1 GCA_017508015.1 Lentisphaeria bacterium | reverse complement strand
GGATGAAGTGCCGCACCGCTGATGTCACACAGTACACTCCTGTTGCGTACTCATCGCAAAACCCGACCGTCCTTTCGCAATCCATCCATCACTCTTCGCATAAAGCTGCGCCCGGACAAGCCGGTTGGAGCTGCCACATGCTGATCCGGTTGAAAAATCACAACTTCTGTGATATATTTTATACATCACAGAAATGTTCATTTATCCCCCCCTCTGTCTGGATTTCACAAAATTCGGGACATTACCGTTAAAACAGATTTTTCATAAACTGCGGAATAAATTCTGCTTCGGCAGAGTCTGATTCCTGCAAAAAACCGTCTTCAATGCCGGAAGACAACAATGCGGATTCGGCGATTTCATATTCAAAACCGGAAATTTTCCGGTTCAATTCCGGGAAATTGTTTTCGGAAACCAAACCGCATGGCAGATACTGATGCATGAGTGAAAACATCACCTGACCCGGACGGAAATGTTTGGCCACAAATTCAATGATCCGCAAGGTATTTTCCAACTGTCCGGGCAAAATCAGATGACGTATGATCACCCCTTTTTGCATGATCCCGTTTTCATCGATCACAAAATCTCCGGTCTGGCGGTACATTTCATCGATCGCCGCCGCCGCCACCTCAAAGTAATCCCCGGCATGGCTGTAACGCAAAGCCAGATCGTTGTCGATGTACTTCAAATCCGGCAGATAAATATCGACCTTATTCTCCAGAATACGCAACGTTTCCGGCAAATCATAACCATTGGTGTTGCAAACCACCGGAACCGGCAATTTTTCTTTCAGCGATGCCGCCAATGCCGGTACAAAATGGCCGGGAGTGACCAGATTGATGTTGTGCGCGCCCTTTTCTATCAGCGAAAAATATAATTCCCGCAGGCCGTCAGCACTCAATTCCCGCCCCTTGCAACTGCTGCTGATGTCGTGATTCTGGCAGAAAACACAATGCAGATTGCATCCGGCGAAAAAAACTGTACCGCTGCCACTTCTGCCGCTGATCACCGGTTCTTCCCAAAAGTGCAATCCGGCCCCGGAAACCACCGCATTTTGCGGAGAGCGGCAAACCCCGGCGGCATGAGAAAGATCCGCCAGAGAAAAAGGACGCGCCGCATTGCAGCGGCGCGGACAAAGGTTGCACAATTCACTCATATTGCGGTTAATTTCCGTCATTCCCGTCAGCAGTGTCTCCGGCAGCATTTTCTTCTTCAATATCCTGTACGATGACATGGACATCGGTCACATTCATTGCGGTAGTATTTTCCACCTCGGTAATGACTGACTTCTGGATTTCCGCCGCCACATCCGGGATCCGGAAACCGAATTTCATGACCACTTTGATCTCAATGACGGCATTGTTATCCTCACCGAGAATAATATTGATATTGCGTGACTGCATCCGGCGGCTGCCGACGATTTCGGCAATATTATCCACCAGCGAACTGCCTGCCAACCGGGAAACTCCGTCGACCGCCAGTGCCGCACGCCGGGCAACTGCCGCAATAACTCCCTCGTGGATGCGAATATCACCCAACTCGTTGTCATTGAGAATCATTGTACCGGATTTACTGTTTTCCTGTTCATGCGACACATCACTCATTTGCGTTTCTCCTTAGTGGCACTCTTACTCAATTTCTGCAAAACGCTTTCGACAAAACCGGTATCGTATTTGCCCTCGACGAAATTTTTATGTGCGATAATACGTTTCTGGAAAGGGATCGTGGTTTTGACACCTTTGACCACAATTTCATCCAAAGCACGGTTGCATACGCCAAGCGCCTCATTGCGGTCATGCCCCCAGACGATCAGTTTGCCGATCAGACTGTCATAATACGGCGGAATAAAATAGCCGCTGAAAGCATGGGTATCCATCCGGACATTGGGACCTCCGGCCGGAATAAACAACTCCAGTTTCCCCGGATTCGGGGCAAAATTGCGCTCCCAATCTTCGGCATTGATACGGCACTCGATGGCATGGCCGCGGAATTCCACATCTTTCTGGCGGATTTTCAATTTTCTGCCGGCGGCGATCTCGATCTGAGCTTTGACCAGATCAATACCGGTAATCATTTCAGAAACCGGATGCTCCACCTGAATACGGGTATTCATTTCCATGAAGTAGAATTTTTCCGGGTCAGCCGGATCCAGCAGAAATTCGATAGTACCGGCACTGGTGTAATTGGCAGCTTTAGCCGCTTTGACCGCCGCAATACCGATTTTTTCGCGCACTTTGGCACTGATACCCGGCGAAGGAGTCTCTTCGATCAGCTTCTGATTGCGCCGCTGTACGGAACAATCCCTTTCACCGAGATGGATCACATTGCCGAAATTATCCGCCAGTATCTGCACTTCGATATGCCGGGGATTGACCAGAAATTTTTCAATATAAAGGTCGCCGTTGCCGAAGGCATTCTCCGCCTCAGTTTTAGCGGAGTGGAACCCCTGAAGCAGACTTACTTCATTGTGGGCGATACGCATTCCCCGGCCGCCGCCTCCGGCCACCGCTTTGACAATGACCGGGTAGCCGAGTTTCTTGGCCCATTTTACAGCATCGGCTTCAGTTTTCACCACGCCGTCACTGCCCGGGGTGGTTTTGACCCCGGCCTTTTGCATGGTTTCTCTGGCCATGGCCTTATCACCGAGAGCTTTCATGGCATCGGCAGTCGGCCCGATAAAGGTGATCCCGTGACGGCGGCAGGCCTCTGCGAAGTAGGGATTTTCTGAAAGGAACCCGTATCCCGGATGAATGGCATCCACATCGCAGATAGCGGCAACCGTAAGCAGCCTTTCAATGAGCAGATAACTTTCACCCGGCGGCGGCGCACCGATACAAACGGCCTCGTCGGCCATTTTCACCGGCATACTGTCGGCATCAGCTTTGGAATAGACCATCACCGTACGGACACCGAGTTCCCGGCAGGCGCGGATGATCCGCACAGCGATCTCGCCACGGTTGGCGATCATTACTTTATTGAACATGGTACAAATCTCCTCTGTCCGCTTCTCGTCGCGGCGGGGCTTATTCCAGGACGAACATCGGCTGGCCGAATTCCACCGGCTGACCGTTTTCCACCAGAATTTCTTTGATCACGCCGGATTTTTCCGCTTTGACTTCATTCATCACTTTCATCGCTTCGATGATGCACAGCGTGGTATCGGAATTGACCCGGTCACCGACCTGTACAAAAGGTGCGGCATCCGGGCTGGCGGCTTTGTAAAAAGTTCCGACCAGCGGTGAATCGATCGTTTCAACCGGAGCGGCAGGAGCGGCAGCCGGAGCAGCCGCCGGAATTGCCGGGGCAGCCGCAACAGCCGGAGCAGCCGCCACCGGAGCCGGAATGACGACCTGCGGCTGATCACCGCCGCGGCGGAAATAGATATGATTGTTGTCAGACTCGATTTTGACTTCGGTAAGATTGCACTCCTCCATCAATTTCGCCAGATTGCGGATCTCTTCAAAATCCATAGTAAAATTCCTTTTCGATTGCAGTTTTCTGAAAACAATTACTTTCACCGGCTCAATTTGGCACACAATGCACGCAGAGCCAGAATATAAGAATCCTTGCCGAATCCGGCGATAACCCCCAGACATACCGGAGCGATCAATGACCGGTGCCGGAACTCCTCCCGGGAAGCGGTGTTGCTCAAGTGAACTTCCACTGTCGGCAGAGCAACTGCTGAAATTGCATCGCGCAACGCTACCGAAGTGTGGGTATACGCCGCCGCATTGAGAATAATGCCGTCAAAACCTTCCGCACGGGCATTGCCGATCCACGAAACCAATTCTCCCTCAACATTGGATTGACGGGCAGAAACCTCACAACCCAACTCACTGCCGAGAACCGTCACTTCTGCGGTTATCGAAGCCAGAGTATCCCGGCCGTAGATCCCGGGTTCCCGGGTCCCGAGCAGTTGAAGATTCGGACCATTCAAGAGCAGAATTTTCATAAATACCTTAAATCACCTTCATTATTGACCGGAATGATTCCAACCTTATTTATAACATATCATCACAAAGCACTTTTTTCAAGTTTTTGCTTTTCAACGCTCATCTTATTCATCTTTGGAACAGAGGATAACTGTCGCCACAGCGTAGTGATTTTCGTGGCTGATGGATAACTTTATTTCCCTGACCCCCAACTTCTCTGCCGTCACTGCCGCCGCCCCGGAAAAGCTCATCACCGGTCGTCCGTTGCGGTCATTGAGGATCTCGATATCCGTAAACGCACACTTTTCCCCGATTCCGCACCCGAGGGCCTTGGCTGCCGCTTCTTTAGCGGCCCAGCGACCGGCAAAATAGGCGGTATGATTGCTTTTGTTGTGAGCAAGGATCAACTCTTTGGCAGTATAAACCCTTTCCCGGAAGCGTCCGGCGAAACGGTTCAACGCCTCTTTGACCCGGATGATTTCAATTATATCAGTTCCCAAACCGCATATCCGCACGATTCACCTCAAAATTTAAAATGACGGGAAAAAAACTTCAACAACACCCCGGCCGCCGCCACTTCCGCCGACTTGCGGCTGTTGCCGTATCCGGTGGCGCGATACCGGTCGATCCGGGCCTCGACTTCAAAAAACGGGGCGTGATGCGGACCGCCGCTGCGGCAAAGTATATATTGCGGAGTAACATGCCAGCGGCTCTGGGAAAATTCCTGTAAACGCCCTTTGGGATTGAGATCATTGAGCATCCGCCGCGGATCAGCGAACTGCCGGGCAAAACAGCGGTGAACAAATTCCCGGGTTTTTTCCATACCGCAAGCCAGATACAAAGCTCCGAGTACTGCTTCAAAAAGATCGCACAGTGTCGAATCGCGGTCATTGCCGCCGCAATCTTTTTCCCCGTTGCCGATCAACAGATATTCACCGAGATGCAGTTCGCGGGCGATGCCGGCAAGCATGCTTTCACAAGCCAGAGCACTGCGGATCTTGGTCAGGTCGCCTTCCGGAGATTCCGGATAACGGTGATAGAGGAACTCCGTATGGATGATCTCCAAAACTGCATCCCCAAGAAATTCCAGCCGCTGATTATCATAATTCAAGTGGTGTTCAACCGCATAAGTCCGGTGGGTGAGAGCTTCTTTGAGCAACTCCAAAGCTTGCGGCGGCACACCGAGTTTGCGTCCCAGAACCGGAATTTTTTCCACGCTCATAAATATTTTCTTCCTTTGTGAAAAAATCTTTTCACCACTTTAAGCACAGCTCCGGATGAGAGACCTCCGCCATAGATATTTATCGCATATTCCGTAAAATCAACCGCCTGATCCATTATGCGGTTGTACATCAGAAAACTGCTGATGAGCCGACCGAGTTCCGAAGCCCGTTTGCGACAGCTGACCGGATGAGTGCTGACGGTGAAACCATCCAGATCGATCAAACCGGCTTTTCCGTCACCGGAAATATAGCAATTGCGCAAACTCAAATCACCGTGATACATACCGGTATCATGCATTTTTCTGACCATGCCGATAAATTCACCGGTCAGAAACTGCCGGCATTCCTCCTCTGATATCCGGTGCAGACAACGGCATTTTTCATCCAGCAATCCGGTGACCAGATACTCTTTGCGGCACCATCTGCATTGGCAAACCAACGCCGCCCAGACCGGCGGCGTGGCGATACCGAGTTTTTCCAGTCCCAGGGAACCGGCCAGTACATTTTCCGGACGCGGAGATTTGAACCGGCGGCGCAACTGAGTGAAAAAACCCGGCAGATTGTAACGTTTGACGAAAAATCCGTCAACGACCCCGGCTTTGATCTTGGGACGATCCTTGAAAAGAAAAACTTCCGGAGCATCAAGTTTGCGGCAGAGTGCCGTGATCCCGGTTACCCCGGTACGGATCTTGCCGTACCACAGGCAACCGGATTCCTTCAGAAAAATATCTTCAAAATTTTCTGTCATCAACGGCAGCTTCCGCGAAAGTCAATCAGTAGCGTTTCTGCTTGCTGCGTGCCAGCACCCGCAAACGCAAACCGTTGAGACGGATGAAACCGGAAGCATCTTTGTGATCGTAAACTTCGGCACCTTCAAAGCTGGCGATCTCATCGTCATACAAGCTGTATTCACTGCGGCGTCCGGTGACATGGCAGGCACCTTTGTAAAGTTTGACCCGGACATCACCGGTGACAAATTTCTGACTTTCGGTGATCATCACCTGCAGCATTTCCCGTTCCGGAGCATACCAGAAACCATTGTAGATCATATCCGCATAACGGGGGATCAAACTGTCGCGCAAGTGCATGACTTCACGGTCGAGAGTGATCTCTTCCAGACCGCGGTGAGCGGCCTGCAGGATCGTGCCGGCCGGAGTTTCATACACGCCGCGGGACTTCATGCCGACGAAACGGTTTTCCACGATATCAATGCGGCCGACAGCATGTTTTTTGCCCATGGCATTGAGCGTACGCATGATATTGGCCGGTGAATACTCTTTACCGTCGATTTTCACCGGAATACCTTTTTCAAAGGTGATGACCACATCATCCGGAGTATCCGCCGCCTTGGAAAGCGGTTCGGTCATGACTGCGATATCTTCCGGAAATTCATTCCACGGATCTTCCAGAATGCCGCCCTCAAAACTGATGTGCAGCAAATTGCGGTCCATGCTGTAAGGTTTCTTGGCGGAAACATTGACCGGGATATTATATTTTTTTGCATATTCGATCATATCCATACGGCCGGTGAAATGCCAGTTGGGGTCACGCCATGCCGCAATGATTTTGATTGACGGATCGATCGCCGCCGCATTCAATTCAAAACGCACCTGATCGTTGCCTTTACCG
>JAFVZS010000094.1 GCA_017508015.1 Lentisphaeria bacterium | reverse complement strand
AATACCAGTGTCACCGTCTGGGGACGCGCACTGTAGAGGCGCAGTTTGAGCTGCTGCTGGGTATCTGTTCTGCCGTTCCGTTTGGCGGAAAATTCACCGACCAATCCGCCGCCGGCACCGGAAATGCGCTGAAGTGTGTGGAAAAGGATCAGTTCCACATTGGAAGAAACCGTTTCATCCGCTTTGATCTGCATTTTGTCAAAGTAGAACTCCTGCGTGGTCTCTTTTTTTCCGAACCAGCCGTAAAAGTGCGACAACCGGCGGTAATCCATCGTAATCGCCAGTCCGCCGCCATTTTCTCCGGTAAAACCGATCCATGAACGGCTGGGCTGACGGAAGTAGGAAAAATCCATTCCCGAGCCATGGGCGGGAACAAGGGAAATACCGGTTATGCCGGGGAAGAACATCCGGATATTTCCATTTGAAGAGTTGACAAAGTTCTGACTTGCAAAGGCATATTCGTTGGCTGCCATCGCCGCCGGAAGATTGTGGAAAGTGTATTTGACATCCACTACAGTTTCCCCGGGTTTCAGGGAGATGAGCTTGCCAAGTTTGAGAAAATCCATGCCGCCGCCGGTATGATGGGCGGAAAGACGGACAGTACTGCCGGATTTTTCCAGATCGTAAAGTTGACGGGTCAAAAAGAATTTTGCGCTGGCATGGTGGGTAAAATTATCCCCCAGCAGACCATCTGCTGCAGTAAGCTCCTGACCATTGTTCAGTTTCAGAGAGGATATTCTGCCGCCGACCGGCTCAATTTTCATTTTGACCAGATCATTGCCGAAATCCGCTGCCGCCCCGGCAAGCAGGAGCGGCACTGCCAATACTGAAAGAAACAGATTTTTCATATCAACTCTCCGTTTTTTCAGCAATTATTCTGTTCCGCCGGAAATGATGAGCGATTTGTTGGTCGGCACGATCTCTTTCTGGGCAAAACCGGCAACATGGCTGTCGAGGAAAAGAATATTGGAACCGGAGTTGCCGTGGCGGGAGTACTCTGCCGGAGGATTGGTACGGTAGGTGTTTTCAGAACTGTCCAGAGATTCTCCGGGATAACCGGCACATGAGATGCGTGTCCACTTATCGTACATGAAGAAAAAGTAGGTGCAGTCGGACATCGCCAGCTGTTTGGAAGGCGCGTGCCAGTTGGACATTTTCGGTCCCGGACGGATACCATCATTGTAATCGTTCATTATTGACTGGTTGTAACCGTAACTGATCCGGGTTTTGGTCGCATACGGCAAACCGGTGCCGTTGATGCCGATACCGTTGCTGTCACCTTTGGTGCCGTACAAACGGAACATACGGCCTTCATACTGATCCGAAGGGCAGGCAAGTATTTCCCGGTTGCCGTTGCCGGAACTGCCATCCTGCTGCAGCATCTGCCGCATGGGGGAAAAGTTCAGCCAGGTACTGCTGGCGATTTCCGGACGGTTGGGATAAAATTCATCATTGCTCATGGTGTACTGCTGCATCATGTGACCCCACTGTTTGAGGTTGTTGATACAGCTGGCGTTCCGGCCGCGCTCACGGGCGGAGTTCAACGCAGGGAGCAGTATCGCCGCCAGAATGGCGATGATGGCGATGACGACGAGAAGTTCGATGAGGGTGAAGCAGTTCTGCTTCACTCCGGCATGCCGGAGTGAATGGCCTTTCATAGTCTTTTTCATAGATTCATTCCTTCATTTTGTTGTTTTGGTGATATATTTTAAACCCGCTTACGCGAGATTGGCACCGGCGGCAACCAGACGGCGGCGGATCTCCACGCCGTCGATATCTTTTGCCTGACAGTT
>JAFVZS010000093.1 GCA_017508015.1 Lentisphaeria bacterium | reverse complement strand
CCTCCCCGGTTTTCGGAAAAGCGTGAGAGATCCGGGGGAAGGTAAAAACTTTTTTTCACGTTAAAAAATGTTTTTCCCTTCCCCCGATATCTCACATAAGTTTTGCTAAAAGGGCAGCGGTGGCGAATTCGGTGCGCAGGACGCGGTGGCCGAGGGTGACACCGGTGACGCCGGCGATGGTTAATTTTTCGACTTCGTAATCGGAAAAACCGCCTTCCGGTCCGATGAGCAGGGCGACTTTTTGACCGTTGAATGCTTCCGGTCGTTTGGAGGAGCGTGGGTGTCCGAAAATTGCGGCATCGCATGAAGCGATGATGGATGGTAATTCATCTTCGACAAATGGTTTGAAACGGTTGCGGTATTGGATTGCGGGGTAGATGGTATCGCCGCATTGTTCGAGGGCGAGCCGGATCTCCTTATCGACGGCATCGTTTTGGAGAACTGAGGCTTGCCAGTAGCTTTTTTCCACTTTACGGGAATGGATGAACCAGATATTTTTCACGCCCATGGTGATGGCGCAATGCAGGACTTTATGAAACGTTTGGGGGCGGGGCAGGGCGCAGATCAGAGTTACGTTACCGGGTGGCGGCGGAGCAGTGGTCAATTCCACCGACAAGGTTACGCCGGAACCGGTGAAGTTTTCCACGGTGGCGATACCGGTATTTCCGTTGACGATACCGGCGCGGAAAGTTTTGCCGTTTTCCAGTTTGATGATATCGCGCAACTGCAAAAAACGCCGGTCGGATATTTCCACCCGACCCGGCGCGATAAAATCGTTTTCGTCCAGAAGCAAGAGATTCACTTTACCGTATAGACCCAGTTTTTACCGTTGAATTTTCTGGAAACGATGCCGTTGTTGAGGGCGGCTTTATCCAGCAGGGCGGCAACTTCCACGGCTTTATCCGGAACACCGGCGATTTCGGCGAAAGCGTTGCCGTCACCGGAAAATCCGCTTTTTCCGGCAAGAGAAGCGAGTACTTTGCCGCGCAGAGCGAGAATATCTTTGGCGGCGAGTTTATAGGCTTGCACTCCGGGCTGGTGGAAAGCATTGATGTTGATGAATTCCGCATAGACGGCTACGGCTCTTTCATAAAGGGCGATGATTTGACCGAGTTCATAGACGGTCAGTTGCGGAATGCGGATGGTAATGGTTTGGCGGCCCTTGGTACGCAATGCGGCACTCAAACCTTCAAAAAATCCGTGCAGATAATCTCCCATGGAAATGCCGTCATTGATTTCCAGAGATTTGGCATCCTGCAACACCTCAATGAAAGTGGCGAAAAAGTCATCTCTGCCGTCGTTGAGCTGCTGGATGAATGCGTGTGCATCTGTGCCGCCTTTGTTTCCGAAAACATTCAATCCCTGGTGGGCGATATTTCCGTCAAGGTCGAGTTCTTTACCGAGGCTTTCCATAACCAGCTGCTGCAAGTAACGGGAAAGCAGCACCAGGCGGTCACTGTAAGGCACGATTACCATGTTGCGGTCGCCTTTGCCGTTTCCGGCGAGATACCACATGGCGGCGAGGAACATAGCCGGATTATTCCGGTAATCACTCTGGCGGGTCCAGGCATCCATATCGCATGCCCCGGCGAGGAATTTTCTGAAATCGATTCCGGTCAGGGCGGCGGGCAGATGTCCGACGATCGCAGTTTCGCTGGTGCGTCCGCCGATGGATTCCGCCATTTCAAATATTTGCAGCCAGTTGTTGTTTTTTGCGTGCTGATAAAGGGAACTGTCTTTCATAGTGACCGCCACGGCACATTTTGCGAAATCCAAACCGCATGAAGCGTAGAATTTTTCCATGGCGATCATATTATTTTTAGTTTCCTGTGTGCCGCCGGATTTGGAAATGACCAGATGGATGGTTTTTTCCGGATCCATTACTTCCAGCAGGTCGGCGAAACCGGAACTGTCGGTATTGTCGAGGAAGTAGATTTTAAGCCCTTTGCGTTTGCTTTTGGGCAATTCATTCCAGTAAGGGCCGTTGATGGCGAACTGCATCAGTTGCGGCCCGAGAGCGGAACCGCCGATGCCGTTGACCGCCACCGCATCAAATTTGCCATCGGCAATGACTTTGGCGGCGAATGATTCCACGGCTGCGAATTCCGGAGATGCCGGATAAGAACTCCGGTCGGAAAAGTGGGTTACTTTGCGCTGTTCATCGGGGTTTTTGATTTTTCCGGCTTCGATGTCGGCGATCCCGGCAGAAGCTTTGGCGAAAAGTTCCGAAAGATCAGACAGAGCTGTTTCATCGAATTTCATTCCGGCAAAGTTGATGGAAAATCCGCTTTTGCCATCGGTCAGCGTGCAGTCATTGCAGCGTTTCACCCAATCCATAATTTCCACTCCTGTAAAGAACAGAATTATTCTTCGATCTGATCAGCGATGGAATCGTCGATCACGTAGTTGGCCGTGACCTGCTGCACGTCATCGATATCTTCCATACGGTCGATCAGACGGAGGATCTGGCTGGCGACTTTGGGATCGGTGACATTGACCGTCATTTCCGGTTTGCGGGTGACTTCGGCGACATCGGTGGCGATGCCTTTTTCGGTCAGGGCGTTGGTGAGCGGTTCAAAGAATTCCGGATCGGCCCAGATTTCGGCTTCGCCGTCTTCGACGATGATGTCATCGGCACCGGCATCAAGAACCACATCCATAAGTTTTTCTTCATCGGCCCATTCGCCGGTAATGACGAAGTGCGCCTGACGTTTGAAAAGCCGGGCGACCGCACCGGAACCGGCCATGTTGCCGTTGTTGCGCTCAAAAGCCATGCGGACATCGCTGATGGAACGGTTGCGGTTATCGGTCAGGCAGTCCACGATAACGGCGACACCGCCGGCGGCGTAGCCTTCATAAACGATTTCTTCAAAGACGACATCGCCGAGTTCACCGATACCTTTTTTGATGGCGCGCTCAATGTTGGCATTGGGCATATTGACAGCTTTGGCTGCGGCCAGTGCTGAACGCAGAGCGGGGTTGCTGTTGGGATCGGCACCGCCGTTTTTGGCAGCGACCATGATCTCTTTGCCGACGCGAGAGAACATCTTGCCTTTTGCCTTGTCGGCGGCCTCTTTTTTATGCTTGATGTTTGCCCATTTGCTGTGTCCGGACATAATAAAATCTCCTGTTTGGTTGTTGATGTACAAAAGAAACGTTCATATAATTTAACTCCTTTCAGCCATTAAATCAACCCCTTGAATTGTTTTTTGTGTTTGATTTTGCAGTTTTTCCGGGATATATTATATAAAATCAACGATTATGAACTTTATCAACAGGGGAATTGGTGATGAAAAAGATTCTGGTGGCCGGCGGAGCCGGATATATCGGCAGTGCCTGCAGTGAATATCTGCTGGATATGGGATATGAAGTAACTGTGCTTGATGCACTTTTTACCGGTCACCGCGATGCGGTCGATCCGAGAGCGGAATTTATTCATGCCGATCTTGCCGACCGGGAAAAGATTATTGACATCTGCCGGCGGGGTGAATTTGATGCGATCATGCATTTTGCCGCCTTTTCGCTGGTCGGCGAATCGATGAAAGATCCATCGAAATATTTCCGCAACAATCTGGCCAACGCCATCAATCTTGCGGATGCGGCGGTGGCTGGCGGCGTGAAAGCTTTTGTTTTTTCCAGTACTGCGGCGACCTTCGGTATCCCCGATGAGGTGCCGATCAGTGAAACGGCTTCACAGAAACCGATCAACGCTTACGGTGAATCCAAACTCTGTTTTGAAAAAGTTCTGCACTGGTACAGTCAGATCCACGGTTTGAAATATGCGGCATTGCGCTACTTCAATGCGGCCGGGGCGACGGAAATCCACGGTGAAGATCACCGGCCGGAAAGCCATCTGATCCCGATAATTTTGCAGACGGCGCGCGGCAAACGGGATAAATTGATGCTTTTCGGTGACGATTATGACACCCCCGACGGCAGCTGTATCAGGGATTATATTCACATTCTGGATTTGGCTCAGGCGCATGAAAAAGCGTTGTATGCTCCGGAAAGCGGCCATTACAATCTCGGTACCGGCAATGGTCTGTCAGTCAAAGAGATCATTGCCGCCGCAGAGGGTGTTACCGGTAAAAAAGTCAATTTTGAAGTTGCCCCCCGCCGGGCCGGTGATCCGCCGAAGTTGATCGCATGCAGTGACAAGGCCCGGAAAATGCTCAACTGGCAGCCGCAGCATGAATCAGCACTGGATATCATCGAATCAGCCTGGAAGTGGCAGTTGAAATACCCGGATGGATATGCCAAATGAAATATTTTGAGTTGGGTCCTTAACTGTCTTTGATGTGGAAACCACCGGCATGAGTCCGAGCCGTGACCGGATAATCCAGATCGGAGCGGTGCGGATCGATAAGGATGGTTATATTTCCCGTTTCAACAGTTTTGTCAATCCGGGCAGGAAAATTCCGGATTCTCTGATTTGCGTGCATCATATCAGCGACGAAATGGTGGCCGGTGCTCCCAATTTTTCCCGGGTCGGCAGGGAATTTCTTGCCTTTGCCAACGGTTCGACTCTGGTGGCGCACAATGCCAGATTTGATTTGGGATTTTTACAGGAAAGTCTGGCAAGATGCGGTTTGCCGCTCTGGAAGGGGCGTACATTGGATACCTTGCGGTTGATCAAGACCACGCATCCGGGATTGCCCTCATATAAGTTGCAAAGTTTGCGGGCAATTTTTCAGCTGGATTCATCCGATGATATGCAGGCGCACCGGGCCGATGCCGATGTGGAATGGACATTGCAGATTCTGGAAATCTCCCTGACCGCCGCGATCAAGTCATCTGCCAACTGAATAAAAAATGGACTGTTGCAAACCTTTTTTGAAGTTTTGCAACAGCCATTTGGTCATACTGTATGGGAAAAATCAATCGTCCCATGCGGTATTGCCGAGAATACCGTCATTGCCGAAAACCGGTTTGCAGCCGTATTCAGTCAGCACTCTTGCGGCACACTCCAGACGCTCCATGTGATCTGGCAGATAGTTTGAGTAGTACGGAAATGTGTACTGCTCGTGGCTGGCGGACATGAGAGCTTCGGCTCCGCACGCTTCGGCTTTCTTGAAAATTTCCGCATAACGGCCGGGAATATCGGCAAGGGGAACCAGATTGCAGGTAACTCCGGTCGAGGCGAAAAAGAGCATTTTGAGCAGCGGATCGTAGTAGGATTGGTGACTCATGATGTAGTTGCGTTCTTCGGCGAATCCGTAGTGCAGATCCAATCCGATGGTCTGCGGCATGCGGTCGATGCCGGAAGCTGAACGCTGTTCGACCTGGTTCATATTGCCGCCTTTCTGACGGTCAGCGAGGCTGGGGCCGCCCATGACCCGCAGGCGGCAGGTGGTGCTGTAAGCGTTGACTCCGCGGCGGACACACTCCTGAGCGCATGCGGGATGGATGTTGGCCCAGTGGATGACTGACGGCGGAATATAAGCTTTTTCACCGGCGAAACGGATGATTTCATTTTGCACCAGATCCCAGTCCCGGCCGAATTCTTCCGCGGAAGCTTCGGCATAGGGGCGGTCGGGGAATTCACTGTAAGCGTGAAATGAGAATTTCAGCCAGTCGGCATTGTCCTGAAATTCGCTTTTCCAGGTGTCCGGCATATCTTTGAGCAGGAATTCATTATGTGCATTGTGGTAGAAGGTGTTGAGAACGAATTTCGTACCGTATTTGTCATGAATATCTTTCAAACCTTTCAAATAGAAATGGTCGAAAGCTTTTGCGGGCCGCTGTCTGGCCAGATCAGTGAAAACAAAGATGTGATCATCGATATAAAAGTGGTAACGTTTGAAAGATTTTTTATCCCAAAGCGCGGTCAGTTCCTGCGAATAGCTGCCGTAGGGAGTGACGGTATTGGCAGTGATGGTATTGATCTTTTGAGTGAGATCGATTTCGGCTGTGAAACGGCGGCCATCCATAATTGCGGGGATGCCGTTGACGGTTACGGGACAGCCTTGAGAGCTCAATCCTTCAACTTTGATGCGCAACGCATTGCTGCTTTCCTCTCCGTGATTGTGATTGAGTACCACGCCCTGCCGTAAATTAGTGATTTCTACCATGATCAGTTTCCTTTGTTCAAATTATTTATCCCATGCGGTATTGCCGAGGATGCCTTCGGTGAAAAATACCGGTTTGCAGCCGTATTCGGTGTAGACCTGAACCATTTTTTCCAGACGCTGCAGATGGTCAGGAATATAGTTCGGATAATAAGGAAAGGTGTACTGCTCATGAGTGGCGATATTGAAAGCCTCAAAGTGGAATTTTTTCGCCAGATCAAAGATTTCTGCCGCTTTGGGTTCGATAGCTTCCATGGGAGTCAGATTTCCACACATGCCGCCGAGGAAGAAGTAAAGCTTGAGCAGCGGATCATAGACGTGACGGTGGTTGGTAAGGTAGTTGCGTTCTTCGGCGAATCCGTAGTGCAGATCCAATCCCAAAGTTTGCGGATTGCGGTCGATCCCGGTGGCCGAACGGCTCTGAATGAGCTGCATATTGCCGCCTTTCTGACGGTCGGCGAGGCTGGGGCCGCCCATTACCCGCAGACGGGTGGTACTGGGGTAACATGTAGTACCGCGGCGCACCATTTCCATAGTGCATGCCGGGTGGATGTTGGCCCAGTGGATGACCACGGGGGCGATGTAACACTCTTCACCGGCGAAACGGCAAATCTCATTTTGCACCAGATCCCAGTCTTTTCCCATTTCTTCAGCGGAAGCTTCAGCATAGGGGCGGTCGGGGAATTCGCTGTAACTGTGGAATGAGAATTTCAACCAGTCGGCATTGTCCTGAAATTCGCTTTTCCAGATATCCGGCATATCTTTGAGCAGAAATTCATCGTGGGCATTATGATAGAAGCAATTCAGCGAAAATTTGGTGCCGTATTTGGTATGGATATCCTTCAGACCTTTCAAATAGAAGTGGTCGAAAGCACTTTTGGGCCGCTGTCTGGATAAATCGGTGAAAACAAAGATATTGTCATCGATGTAAAAGTTGTAGCGTTTGAAAGATTTTTTATCCCAGACCAAAGTCAATTCCTGGGAGAAGTTGCCATACGGCGTGATGGTGGCGGCGGTCACGGTGTTGATTTTTCCGGTCAGCTCCACATCGGCAGTAAAGCTGCGGCCATCCATAACCGCGGGAATGCCGTTTACAGTTACCGGTGTGCCGTGCTCTGACAAACCCTCGATTTTTACCAGCAGTGATTTCTCAGTTTCGATACCGTGGTCGTGGTTCAATACGGCCCCTTGACGGAAGTTGGTGATTTCGATCATGATTCACAAAGTCCTGTTTTTTTCAGTGCGTTTTTGCAACTGCTGATTAATGTATCATGCCAAGTGGAAAATACAACCTTGAAATGGTGTGTTTTTACATAAAATATGTTGATTTTTATAAAACATGGTGGTATTGTATAAGCGCGACAAATAAAAAACAGAATCAGTGTATCGGAGAAAAATATGCAGCTCGATTTCCGGATCGATTGGGG
>JAFVZS010000092.1 GCA_017508015.1 Lentisphaeria bacterium | reverse complement strand
GTTTCAACATTGTGTATCTGTTCGCTGATCTTCACCGGATGCGGCTATAAATTCGGTCCCCTGAATCATCCGCAGCGCAAAAGCATTGCCGTGGCCCCGGTGACCAATGATACGCTGGCTTACAATGCATCGGCGATATTGCGGGGAGTGCTCAATGAGCGTTTCACCACTGACGGTTCCATGAAACTGGAATCGGTAAAAAAGGCGGACTGCATCCTCTATGCCCGGATTTCGGAGGTAAGTTATCAGGCGATCGGGCATGGAACTGATGACAATGGTGATGATACATTTCTGGCCGATGAGTGGCGGTGCAAAGTATCCGTGGAATATTCAGTGATTCTGCCGGGGCGCGGCAAACCGCTGATCCACAACCGCACTACCGGCGGCAGTGCAGATTTTGTTACCGGCCCGGATTTGGAAACTTCCCGCCGCAACGCCATGCGTCAGGCATTTCTTGCCGCAGCCAAAACGATCGTTTCCAATATTACCGAAGGTTGGTAAAACCAATGGAAAGGTGATGTGCCGTGCGCATTGAATTGATCAAAAAAGGCGGTTTACCGCTCTCTTTTGCCATACTGATTGCAGTGGGAACCGCTTTATTGATGCTTCCCGGGGTCTGCCGTCAGGAACTGCCGCTTATCGATGCATTTTTCACGGCGGCCAGCGCAGTGTGTCTCAACGGATTGGCGACGGTGCCGACTTGTGAATTTACTTTTTTCGGTCAGCTTATTTTATTGATCCTTATTCAGTTGGGCTGTTTCGGCATTCTGTCACTGAGTGCGATGATACTGCTGCTGGCCGGGAGGGGATTATCATTTGACAATACGCTGATCATGTTCAACCTGAATGACCGTTTTTCGCTTGCCGGTACGGAATCACTTTTGCGGACGATCGCCAGTTATACCTTTATTACAGAAGCTGTCGGGATGATATTGATGCTGCCGGGATTCATATTCGGCGGTTTCGGGATATTCAGATCGATCTGGCTGGCGATCTTTTATTCTGTGGGCAGTTTCTGCAATGCGGGGATCGGCCCTTTGCCCGGAGATATTGCACAGGCGGGCAGATATATACAATGCGTTTCGCTGGCGTTGATCTTTCTCGGCGGTCTGGGAGTTTACACGATTTACGACCTGCTGATGCTGGTAAAGAAACGTAAGGATCACCACATGCGTCTGCACTCCAGAATCGTATTGACATGTTGTGCGATTCTGATCATTTCCGGCACGCTGGGGCTTTACCTTTTGGGTCTGGCACCGACCGGCAGTGATCTGCCGCTTTTTGATGCATTTTATCTGTCGATCACCAGCCGGACCGCCGGATATTCCACGGTAAATCTGGTGGAATTACCCACGGCATGTCTGACATTGATCGTGGTGCTGATGCTGATCGGCGGTTCGCCGGGGTCGACAGCCGGAGGTTTGAAAACAACCACGATTGCGGTGGTATTTTCAGCATTGATAAGTTCATTCCGTGGGGATAATGCGGTGATCATCGGCGGCAGAACGATTCCTTTGCGCACGGTATTGAGAGCTTTCACGATCACGGTGATTTTCATACTTATTGCAGTTTTCGGCGGCTTGCTGTTGAGTGCATTTTCGCCGCAGTTAAGTGACCGGCAGTGTTTCTTTGAGGTATCTTCCGCATTGGGGGGAACCGGTTTGGATGCAGGGGGTATCACGCCGCAGCTGACCGGCGGATGCAAACTGCTGGTGGCATTTTTCATGTTTCTCGGCCGGGTCGGTCCGCTGACGGTGATCATGTTCTTTGTCGGCAGGGAAAAACCGGCGGTATTGCACTATCCGGAAGAACAGGTGATCGTTGGATAAGAATAAAAATCTGCCGCCGGGGGCGCGGAGAAAATGACGGCATGCTATTGAATGCAGAGAGATTGACAATTTGACGGCGGTGTGATATATTTTGATGCGTAAAAATTAAAGAGTTTATCAGGAGGTTGATGTGTCAAAGAACAGTTATGCAGTATTCGGAATGGGTACATTCGGTGCCAAACTTGCCACCGATCTGGCTCGCAGCGGCAACACTGTGCTGATTTGCGACCGCAATGCCGCCCGGGTGGAAGAACTCAAAGACAAAGTAGCAGATGCTGTAATCGCCGATGCCACCAGTGAAGATGTGATCCGGGAGTTGAATGTTGATAAATTCGATGCTGTTATTCTCGGTATGAGCAGTTATTTTGAAAGTCAGGTGCTGGCCCTGACTTTGCTCAAACAGGCCGGGGCGAAAAAGGTATTTATCAAATCCAAGAGCACCATTCAGGAAAAGATCCTCTACCGTCTGGGTGCCGACGAGGTCATCCAGCCGGAACTGGATGTTGCCAACCGTCTGGCACGCCGCCTGTCGCTTTCCAATATTTCGGATATTTTTGAATTCAAAGGTTCGGCCATTGCCGATGTGATCGTACCTGATTCATTGGAAAACATTCCTTTGCGCGACCTGGATCTGCGTGGCAAATACAATATTACCATTTTGCTGAAATATACTCCGGATGGCTTGAATGTTTGCGCCATCGGTCCGGATACCATCCTTAAAGCGGGCGATCAGCTGACCGTTTTCGGTGATCAGAAATCAATTATTGAACTTTTCAAGAGGTAAGAAAGATGAGTGACTGCATTTTTTGTAAAATTATTGCCGGAGAAATTCCGAGTGTCAAAATCTATGAAGATGATTTGATTTATGCGTTTCTGGATATTTCTCCCATCAATTTCGGTCATACACTGGTGATCCCCAAAGAACACCACCAATCCGCCGCCACCATTCCGGAAGCGACTGCCGGCAGAATGTTTCACGTTGCCGGCCGCATCGGTATTCTGCTCAAACGTCTGGATGAATTTGATGCCTACAATCTGCATCTGGCCGACGGTACTGCCGCCGGACAGGTGGTCATGCACGCCCATCTGCATGTGATTCCCCGCGGCGCCGAAGATAAATTCCGCTGGAATTGGCGGCAATTGACCTATCCGGAAGGCAAAATGGCAGAGATCGCCGCTGAAATTTCCGCAAAACTGAAAGAAAAACTGAGCAACTAAACATTGAACTAAACAAAGAAACGGTATATATTATATATACCGCAATGGTGCGGCAGATTTTCAGAAAGGTCGAAAAAAATGAGTTTCAGCAGTGAATTCATCCATCCCAAGGATCAGATCGTCGATATCATGCACCGTATTTACGGTTACGGCATGACCACGACCAGTGGCGGCAATCTTTCAATACTTGACAGCGAGGGCAACATCTGGATCAGCCCCGGAGGAGTGGATAAGGGTACTCTTACCCGCGATGATATCGTTCGGATCAAGCCCGATGGCACGATCGAAGGCAAGCATCGCCCTTCCAGTGAGTATCCGTTTCACAAAGCGATCTACCGGATGCGTCCGGATATCAAAGCTATTTTGCATGCTCATCCCCCGGCTCTGGTATCTTTCAGCGTGGCCGGAAAAATTCCGGATACCACCATTCACCCGGCGGCCAAATATGTGTGCGGCACAGTGGGATATGCTCCTTATGAGATTCCCGGCAGTGAAGAACTGGGGAAAAGCGTAGCCAAGGCATTCGCCGCCGGTCACAGCACGATTCTGCTGGAAAATCACGGTGCATGTACTGCCGGAGCGACCCTGCTTCAGGCATTTCAGAGGTTTGAAACACTCGATTTCTGTGCGCGCCTGATCAACAATGCCATCCGGCTGGATTCGGTGAAAAGTCTTTCGGAAACCGATATTGAATTTCATGCGCTTGACCGTAATGTGGAGTTCCGTCCCTTTGAAGTTTCCAGACGCACCAGCAAGGAAATCGAATTGCGCACCCAGATGACCCAATTGATCCGCCGGGCCTACCGTCAGCGGCTTTTTACCAGTACCGAGGGTTCATTTGCCGTGCGGCTGGATGAGGAATCCTTCCTCGTCTCCCCCGGCGGTATCGACCGCGGCAATCTGGAACCGGACGATATCGTGCTGGTCAGAGGACACCGTTACGAATCAGGCAAAAAGATGAGCAAAGCGGCATGGTTTTTCAAGAAGATCTTCGACACTCAGAAAGATCTGAAATCGATCATCTTCGCTCAGCCGCCCTATCTGATGGGCTATGCGGTATCTCATGCCGATTTCGATCCGCGGGTCATTCCGGAAAGTTACATCATGCTCCGGGAAGTGCCGGTGTTTCCCTATGGCGAACACTTCAGAAATGTGGATAAAGTGGTCAACACCATTTCACCGCGTTACCCGGTATGCATGATCGAAAACGATGCCGTGATCTCGGTCGGCAAAACCCTTATCGAAGCTTTCGACCGTCTGGAAGTCGCTGAATACAGTGCCAAAGCCACTATCAGTGCCTCCGCTCTGGGCGGTATGAAACCCATCAGCGATCAGCAGGTGGCCGACCTGGTGAAAGCTTTCAACCTCATTCCGTAAGGAGTATAAAACACTGATGATGAAACGTTGGCAGGAAATCAGACAAGCGGCACTGGATGTACTGCATCCGGATGAAAAAACTCTGGCTCACGGCCTGGAACTGCACCGGAACAGTTACGTTTTTGATGCTTACGGCTTTTCACCTTCCGGGGGCGGTAAATGTCCCCGGCTCGATGAATTGACCGCCGCCGGAGCCAGCCGCGATGAGATCATCCGCGCCGGCGAAGAATTCAGGATGTGCAGCAGTTATGAAGACCCCGGCATGCAAACTTTGCTCAAAGCCGCATGGGAATTTTCCGGGGTCGATTGCAACTTTCAAAACAGCGGGACAGAGGGCAATGATGCCGTGGAAATGCTCTACCGTCTGAGCAACTATACCAATGTGACTGACCGGCTGACCGACATTTATGAAAGAGCCGTTTATCCGTCACAACTGCCGGATATCAAAGCGCGCGGTCACCGGGCGATCTATATGACCACCAATGGTGTTCCGCTGCCGGATCACGCGGTTTCCACTGCGGAATCACTCAATTTGATCGGAGTGTTTTTCCGCCTGGGCGTGCGGATGATGCACCTGACCTACAACCGGAGAAATCTGATCGGTGACGGCTGCGCCGAAAGTGCCGATGCCGGATTGAGCGGTTTCGGCCGGGAAGTTATCGCCGAAATGAATCGCATCGGCATGCTGGTCGATGTGGCTCACAGCGGTCAGAAAACCAGTTTTGAGGCGGCCAAAGTTTCCACCAAACCGGTGGTGGCCAGCCATTCGGCAGCCGGAGCATTATCCACCCATTACCGGGCCAAGAGCGATGAAGTGATCCGGGCGGTCAAAGAGAGCGGCGGATTTGTCGGCATCTGCGGTCATCCGCCGTTTCTGCAAGGATCAATGGATATCAACGCCATGCTCGATCATATTGAGTATATCGCCCGCAAATTCGGCGTGGATCATGTTGCCATCGGCACTGACAACGGTGTGAGTCTGGCTCCGGTGGAATCAGCTCTGCCCATGCCGCAAACCCGTCCGATCTGGGAACAATACTGGACCGCTCCCGGAGCCGGTTATGAATTGATGAGTAAAACGCAATACGATTCGGTGAACTGGCTGAATTGGCCGCTTTACACTGTCGGTTTGGTACAGCGCGGCTTCTCTGATGAAGAGATCCGTAAAATCATCGGCGGAAACGTGTTGCGGGTAATAACTGAAATCCTGGAAAAATAACTTTATGGCTGAATTGAAACATATCCGCAATTTTTGTATTATCGCCCACATCGACCATGGCAAATCCACTCTGGCCGACCGGATGCTGGAGATCACCGGAACCGTTGAAAAACGTGATTTGCAGGAGCAGTTGCTCGATGGCATGGATCTGGAACGCGAAAGAGGCATTACCATCAAATCCCATCCGGTGCGCATGATGTACGCTCCGGATGGCGGCGAACTCTATGAACTCAACCTCATCGACACTCCGGGACACGTGGACTTCACCTATGAAGTCAGCCGCAGTTTGAGTGCCTGTGAAGGAGCCATTCTGCTGATCGATGCCACTCAGGGTGTTCAGGCCCAGACTGTGGCCAACGTGAATCTGGCGTTTCATCAGAATCTGCGGGTGATCCCGGTCATCAACAAGATCGATCTGCCGGCGGCCAATCTGCCGCTGTGTTATGAACAGATGGAAGAGATCCTCGCCTTACCCCGGGAGGAAGCTCTGCTGGTTTCCGGCAAAACCGGTGAAGGAGTCGCCGAATTGCTCAAAGCGGTCATCGACCGCATTCCGCCGCCGACCGTAGGCAGTGAAGACGGCAGTGCCGCTCTGATCTTTGATTCCCGGTATGATACGTTCCGCGGGGTGGTCAACTTTGTCCGGGTCCAGCGGGGAGTTTTCAAACGCGGCACCCGGATCAAGCTCTTTTCCAACGATATTGAAAGTGAACTTAAAGAGGTCGGTCACTTCAGTCCCGATATGCGGCCGGATCCGGAACTCGGCCCCGGCAGTGTCGGTTACATCATCCCCAATTTGAAATCTCCGGCCGACACCCGCATCGGCGACACCATTACCGACACCCAGAATCCCTCAGCCGAACCGCTGCCCGGATTCCGTCAGGTGCGTCCGATGGTATTCAGCGGGATCTATCCGATCGACACGGCGGATTACGATTCGCTGAAAGCCAGTATGGCCAAACTGCAGCTCAACGATGCGGCATTTTTCTATCAGGCAGAGAGTTCTGCCGCCCTCGGTTTCGGTTTCCGCTGCGGCTTTCTCGGTCTGCTCCACATGGAAGTTATTCAGGAGCGGCTGCGCCGGGAGTACAATATGGATATCTTGGCGACCTATCCGTCAGTTATTTACCATGTCTATATGAAATCCGGCGAAATGCTGGAGATCGACAACCCCGTACATCTGCCCGATCCATCCGGCATCGAACGTATCGAAGAACCGGTGATCAACTGCCATTTGATGATACCTACCAGTTACATCGGCGATGTGATGAATCTGGTCATGAGCAAACGGGGAATATGCACCAATACCACCGGCGTGGATGCCGATCATGTCATTATCACCGCCGAAATGCCGATGCATGAAATTCTGATCGACTTTCATGACAAACTCAAATCCATTACCCGCGGTTACGGCAGTATGGACTATGAACCGGCCGGTTACCGGGCCGGTAAAATGGTCAAACTGGATATCATGGTCAATGGCGAAACGGTGGATGCATTCAGCAGTATCGTACATGTGGATATGGCTTATGAACGCGGCCGTCAGGTGGCGGAAAGATTGCGCGATGCCATTCCGCCGCAGATGTTCCAGATCGCCATTCAGGCGGCGATCGGCGGCAAAGTGATCGCCCGGGAAACCATCCGGCAGCTCCGCAAAAACGTGCTGGCAAAATGTTACGGCGGCGATATCACCCGTAAACGCAAATTGCTGGAAAAACAGAAAGAGGGTAAAAAGCGCATGAAACTGATCGGTCAGGTCAATATTCCGCAGGAAGCCTTCGTCGCAGTTTTGAAAGCACAGGAATTCAACCAGTAACCCACAGGAAAAATCATCATGTTTGAATCACTTCTCCGCTGGCTCGAACCGGTCACTTCCCACCCGGCAGTACAAAGTGTACTTTCCCACCATTTTCTTTGCGGCATCATCCTCGGCATTCTGGCGGCTTATCTGCTCCGTCTGCTCGTCTGGCTGTGCTGCCGCAAAAGGTATTGCAGTCATATTCTGGTGCCGGGGAGTTCCGGAGATGTGACGATCAGTGCCGGTGCCGTTTCCAGTGTGATCATTCACGGCAGTGCCGCATTGCAGTGTCTGGAAATCAGACGGATCAAAATCAGTAAAATTCCGGAAGGCTACCGGATCAGTATCAAGGCGGTTCTGGATGCCGCTTCCGGCACGGCTCCTCAATTGCTGGATAAACTGACCGGAATCGTCAAAGAGCAGATGAGTACCGTTTTCGGCATCAATGATGTCTGCAAAGTCGATCTTGAAATCGTCAATTGCGACCACTATGCTCCGATGGATCGATCCGATGAACAGGATCCGGAACTTATTGATGCTGATGACGATCACAAATTCTTTCACTCAGCCGGTCACGGCGACCGTACTATCAGTTTGAAGTTTCACGGACAACCTTCAAACCAGCCGGAAAATAAAGCGTGAATGACCGCCGGCTGATACTGGCTTCCGCTTCGCCGCGCCGTTATGAATTGCTCCGGCGGTGCGGAGTGGAATTTTCTGTACAAAGTGCCGATGCCGGGGAATTGACTGCGGCAGACGATCTCGGCACTCTGCCGCAAAGCAATGCTCTGCTCAAAGCCCGGGCAGTATCTGAATTTTTTCCGGAAGCATGGGTTCTCGGAGCCGATACGATGATCATCTTTGAGAACCGGGCGATCGGCAAACCGGCTGATCGGGATGAAGCGGCCGGATTTCTGCGGGCATTTTCCGGAAAAAAACATGAGGTCGTCACCGGTATCGCCCTGATGTGCAAAGAGTTGAATATCTGTGAACTCTGGAGCGAAGTCAGTACAGTGAAATTCAAGAAGCTTTCCGAAGCGGCGATCCGGGAATATCTGGCAGAAGTTGATGTGCTGGATAAGGCCGGAGCTTATGCCATTCAGGAACGCGGAGAGCTGATCGTGGAAAGTTTCACCGGAGAAGTGGAAAATATTATCGGTCTGCCGTTGAAAAAATTGCAAATCCTCTTGACAAAATATGCAATCTGTGGTAAATCGTAAAAATATGAGTACGGTCAATATCAGCAACCTTTCAGTCAATGCTCTGATCGGCACACTGGAACATGAAAAAATCTACCGGCAGCAGCTGCTGCTCGATGTGGAATTTGATTACGATTCCACAACAGCGGCTCTGACCGATGATCTCTTTGCATCAGTGGATTATTCTGCGGTGGAAAGAGCCGTGGTCAGATGTGTCGGCGAAAGCCGCTTCGCATTGCTGGAAGCTCTGGCCGGAGCGATCGGCCGGAGCGTGCTGGCTTTTGACCGGGTGCAAAGATGCAAAGTGATCATCCGCAAACCGGCGGCATCGGCATTCGGAGCACTGATCTCTTACACTGCAGAATTTTTCCCGGAGAAATAAGAATGGCGGATAAAACCAAACTTACCCCGATGATGATCCAGTACCGGGAAGCCAAAGCGCAGATACCGGATGATGCCGTATTGCTTTTCCGGTTGGGCGACTTCTATGAGGAGTTCTTTGAGGATGCCGAAACCGTCAGCCGGGCTCTGGATCTGACTCTGACCAAAAGGCAGGGCACGCCGATGTGCGGATTTCCGTATCACGCTTTAGACAGTTATCTGCCGCGGCTGGTCGCCGCCGGGTTGAAAGTTGCCATCGCCGAACAGGTCGAAGACCCCAAACTGGTCACCAAGGGTATCGTCAAACGCCAGATCACCCGGATCATCACTCCGGGAACGATGATCGACAACGCTCTGCTCAATGATGACGGCAACAACTTCCTCGGTGCCGTGACGGTTGAAAAAGACGGCACATATTTTCTCTCGGCCCTGGATGTCAGCACCGGGGAATTCAATGTTTGTGAAATCGGCGATACGGAAAAACTGGCCGCAGAAGTCCGGAATTTGGGCATGAAAGAGATTCTGGTCACCGACCATATCCATCAGACATTGCTTGATTCCGGGGCATTTCCCGATGATGATAAAGCTCCGCTGTGGAGCAAGCCGGATGAATATTTTTTCGATCCGCATGACAGTTTCGATTATCTTTGTGCCCACTTCAAAAGCAGTACACTTGACGGATTCGGTCTGCGCGGCAAAAATGCCGCCGTTGCCGCCGCCGGAGCGGTACTGCGTTACGCGACAGAAAATCTCCGGCACGAAGCCGGACATGTCACATTGCTGCAATTGCGCACTTTGTCAGACACCATGGAACTTGATCCCATTACGCTGCGCAATCTGGAAATCACCGGTTCGCTCTTTGAAAATTCCCGGCGCGGTTCCCTGCTGGGAGTATTGGATAAGTCGGTCACCCCTATGGGCGGCAGAAAACTGCGGAGCTTTCTGGTGCGCCCGTTGCGCAACCACGAAGCGATTGTCCGGCGGCTGGATGCCGTTGAAAATTTCATCGTTGACCCGCTGGCTCTGGCGGAATTCCGTGAATCATTGCGGGTGATCAAAGATCTTGAAAGGATCGTCGGCAGACTCAATGTCGGCATTGCCACACCGAGAGATCTGCAAAATCTGGGCAGTTCTCTGGAATCCCTGCCCGCTATCAAGGTACTGCTGGAAAGTTTGTATGCCAGACTCTTTGCCGAATGCGTGGCCAATATCGGCGATTTTACCGAATTGACCAGAGCCCTGACGGATGCATTGGCCGATGAATTACCCGCCTCGATCAATGACGGCGGAGTGATAAGAAGCGGATTTTCCGCTGAATTGGATGAGTTGCGTTCAGCGGCCAGTGACGGCAAATCGTGGCTGAGTTCCATTCAGCAGCGGGAGATCGAAAGAACCGGTATCAAGTCGCTGAAAGTCAAATTCAACAACGTTTTCGGCTACTATATCGAAGTGAGCAAATCCAATTTATCATTGGTTCCAGATGACTATATGCGCAAACAGACTCTGGTCAATGCGGAGCGTTTCATCACTCCGGAACTCAAAGAACTGGAAAACCGTATCCTTGGCGCAGAAGAAAAAGCTCGCGCTCTGGAGTTGAAAATTTTTGACGGATTGCGGCGGATGGCCACCGAATGCACTGCCGATATCCAGCGCAGTGCCGAAGCATTGGCCGAATTGGATGCCATCGCCGGATTTGCCGAAACTGCCAGAATACACAACTACTGCCGTCCGGCAATATTTGATGATGACCGTCTCGATATCCGTGACGGACGGCATCCGGTACTGGATGATACAATGGGTTCCGGCGGCTTTGTCCCCAACGACACCATTTTAGACGGCGACACCCGGCGGATGATGCTAATCACCGGACCGAATATGGCCGGTAAATCCACCTATATCCGGCAAACCGCACTGCTGGTGATCATGGCTCAAGCCGGTTCATTCGTTCCGGCCCGCAGTATGGAAATCGGCATGGTAGACCGTATATTCACCCGGATCGGAGCGGCTGACGATCTTTCCCGCGGACAAAGTACCTTTATGGTGGAAATGGTGGAAACGGCCAATATCCTGCGGCACGCTTCTGCCGGAAGTCTGGTTATCCTCGATGAAGTCGGCCGCGGCACAAGCACTTTTGACGGTTTGTCTCTGGCGTGGTCGATCGCGGAATATCTGCACGATCAGGCCCGCTGCCGTACCATGTTTGCCACTCACTATCACGAACTTACCGAATTGGCACAAACCCGGCGCGGAGTGAATAACTTCAATGTGGCGGTCAGGGAGTATGGTGATGAAGTGATCTTTTTGCGGCAGATCATTCCCGGTGCGGCCGACCGCAGTTACGGTATCCACGTGGCCCGGCTGGCCGGAGTGCCGCAAGCCGTATTGGAAAGAGCGCAGACGATTCTGGAGCTGCTGGAAAAGAATTCCTCCGCTCCCAGAGAAGCCATGGCGGCGATCCCCCGGCGGGCTGTCCGCAACCGCCGCCGTAACGATGATGAAAACGACAGCGATATCATCCAGCTGAGTCTGCTGTAATAATCTGGTAATGTCCCGAATTTTGTGAAATCCAGGCAGAGGGGGGATAAATATATCACAGAAGTTGTGATTTTTCAACCGGATCAGCATGGGGCAGCTCCAACCGGCTTGTCCGGGCGCAGCTTTATGCGAAGACTGATGGATGGATTGCGAAAGGACGGTCGGGTTTTGCGATGAGTACGCAACAGGAGTGTATTGTGTACTCGACTGTTGCGGCGCAGGAGCAAGGCGCGAGATTACCCGCAAGGTGCCACCGCAGGTTATATTTTTCACAAAAAGCAAGACTCTCATACTCCTGAAAACACCGGACGGCAGATTTATCCGTAAAAAAAAGAATGGATATTTGCGGTACCGGTATTTGCGTGCTATATTATAAAATAATATAGAGGGGTGAGAAGCACCTGAGGAGCAACCGGATTTCCACCGGAGGCTGTCCGGCCTGAAACAGGAAATTTTTCACATCGTCTTTTCAATAATAACAAGGAGTTTTTTTCATGAGTACGTCACACATCGTCCGTCCGCCGCAAGGCGAATATGTTGTCAACGGTCCCAGCGGTTTGCAGGTGCCGGATAATCCGATCATCAGTTTTATCGAGGGCGATGGTATCGGGCCGGATATCATGAAAGCTTCCATGTATATGTGGGACAGTGCCGTTAAAAAAGCCTATAACGGCAAAAAAGCGATCGCCTGGCAGGAGGTTTATGCCGGAGAAAAAGCCAATGAAGTTTACAATGAAACCATCTGGCTGCCGCAGGAAACGATCGATGAGATCCGCCGCAGTCTGATCGCGATCAAAGGACCGCTGACCACGCCGATCGGCGGCGGATTCCGCTCATTGAATGTGGCTCTGCGTCAGGAACTTGATCTTTATGCCTGTGTCCGGCCGGTGCGTTATTTTCAGGGAGTTCCTTCACCGGTGAAAGCTCCGGAAAAAACCGACATGGTGGTATTCCGGGAAAATACCGAAGATATCTACGCCGGTATCGAATGGATGGCCGGAACAGATGAAGCGGCCAAAGTCATCGGATTTCTTCAGAAAGAGATGAATGTCAAAAAGATCCGGTTCCCCGAAACTTCCAGTATCGGCATCAAACCGGTTTCCAGCGAAGGCAGTGAAAGATTGATCCGTGCCGCACTGGATTATGCGATTGCCAATAAACGCAAAAGCGTAACTCTGGTGCACAAGGGAAATATCATGAAATTCACCGAAGGCGGCTTCAAAAACTGGGGTTATGAATTGGTCAAACGGGAATATTCCGATGTGGCAGTGGCTTATACTGACTGCAACGGCATCGCCCCGGAAGGTAAAATTCTGGTCAAAGACTGCATTTGCGATGCCTTTTTGCAGCAGATACTTACCCGTCCGGATGAATATGACGTGATCGCCACACTCAATTTGAATGGCGACTATGTTTCCGATGCTCTGGCTGCCTGTGTCGGCGGTATCGGTATCGCTCCGGGAGCCAATATCAACTACACTACCGGACATGCCGTCTTTGAAGCGACCCACGGCACCGCCCCCAAATATGCCGGTATGGATAAGGTCAATCCCTGCAGTCTGGCACTTTCCGGCGAAATGCTGCTGCGCCACCTCGGCTGGCAGGAAGCCGCCGATCTGCTGATCAAAGGCATCAGCAATGCCATCGCCGACCGGATGATGACCTACGATCTGGCCCGCCTGACTGAAGGAGCCACTGAATTGAGCTGTTCCGGATTTGCCAAAGCGGCTGTGGAAAGGATGTAAAAGTTATCATGCCGGCCCGTTCCGCATTCCGTTTACTCTTTTATCATTCCGGTGCAGATGGGAAACCTCTGCCGCCGGATGATACGCTGTTGCGCCATGTGGAAGCTCTGTTTGACACCGGAGACCGGATATGCCAGCTCAATCTGCTGGCCAGACAGAATGATGCCGGCACCTTTGCGGCCAAATTTCTGACGGCACTTTTCAATGCCTTGATCCAATACCGGGTGATGCCGGCGGATCTGACTGCCGGCAAATTGCCGGAAGATGCGGAATTTCTGCTGAAAAACGCACTTTTGCTCTGCAACTGTCTGCGGGAGCTGCCCGGTACGGTCAACATGAATGATTCCCTGCTGCCCAGTGCCGGAAAATTATTTTCAAAATTACCGGCATGCGGCAGTGATCTGCAGGCTTTTGCCGCAATTCTTGCCGGGGCCGACCCATTTTCCGGCAGTCGGGTTTTCAACTACCGTAACGGTGAATTTTTTCCGGTAACGCCATCTTCCGTCAAAGATATCAATAAATTTTTCGGTTTTCCGGGGGTGCGTCTGGCACTGCATGAACACTTCCGGGATTTTTCCGCCGGTAAAACCAGTTTGCCGCTGCTGATCAACAGTCTGCCCGGTTACGGCAAAACCAGCATGGTGATATCCTTTGCCCTGTCGGTGCCGGATACGGTGGTGATACTGCCGGATCCCGGAGCATTGGAAGAATCCTGGGAAAAGCTGATCTCTGCCTTAAGTTACCGGCGTGATCACCGCTTCGTACTCTTTTTTGACGATATTGATCCCCGCAGTATCAACTGGTACAATTTCCGCACCAATGTCGGCGGCGCATTCACTCCGCCGGAAAATATCATGCCGGTATTGACGGCAAATTATGAGTTTCCGCCCAGCATTCTATCCCGCGGACGGCGGATCTCTTATCCGGTTTTCGATGAAGAAAGATGTCTGGAAATGATCGAAGATTTCCTCGTGGCATTCGGTATGAAAAAACCGCCGCGCAATATCGTTTCGCTGATGGGAGCGGAATATACCGAGGAATTCGGCCAGAAAAAATTCACCGAATTATCACCGCGTACTTTGATGCGCCATCTGAGTTCCTATGAAAAAGATCCGCGCAAACGCAAACAGATCGTGGAACTTTCCGGCGGAGGCATGATAACCAGGCCGGATGCAGAATTATTTTATGAATTCAATATCGAATTGATGCGTTCGCTTTACGGTGAGGAATATATTCAGCGGCTGCTCAAGGAAAGGTTGCGTTCATTATGAAAAAGTTCCCAGCCAAGAGCAAAAGCAATCCTAAACTGGTGCTGGTCGTAACACTGGTTATTTTGAGTATCGTGATCATGCTGACCGCCGGTTTCAACGTGGTGCGCTACGCCTTTGCCCGTTTTGCCGATGGCTTTTTCTACCCGTATATGAAATTGGGTACGCCGTCAGCCAAACTCACCGATCCGGCTCTGTTGATGGCCGATAAGCACGAATTGGCCGCCAGAGTGGAAAAACTGACCAATACCAACCGGGAACTGGCATTGCAGGGGCAGTCCGCGGCAGCCCTGATGGAAGAAAACCGCAAACTGCGTACCATGCTGACCTTGCGCGAAAAAACTTCTCCGCGTTATACCGTTGCAGGAATAATTTTGCGCGATCCGCTGCATTTTTCTGCCGGTTTCACCATCGATAAGGGCAGCCGGGATGGTATCGTATCCGGCGCGGCAGTGGTGGATATCAATGATCACGGTCAGCTGCTGCTGGTCGGAGTTGTCAGCGAAGTCGGGGCACGCACCGCCAAAGTCACCACGATCGCCAATCCGTCATTGCGGCTCTCCGGTGAAGTCAGTTCCAACCGGATGGTCGGATTTATCAATGCCGGGGAAGCTGCTCCGGAAAACGGCAATATCCGTTTCGGCATGCTGCCGCCCAGAGATGATTATATCCGGGGAAACATCGTTACGACTACCGGATTTGAGCGCGGCATTCCGCCGGGTATCAAGATCGGAGAATTGCATACCGGCAATTTCGGCCATGCTCACGATCAGGAAGATTTCAGTTGTGAATTGCTGCCGTCAGTACGTTTTGAATCGCTCCGCTTCGTGGCAGTCGTGCTGCTTGCTGCCGCTCCGGAGGAGTTGAAATGAAAGTTTTTCTGAATATACTGGTCACCGCATTGCTGATGAATATGGAATTGATTTGCGGCAATACCGGTCTGGCCCTCGGATTGCCGCTCTTTGGTGCAGTATACTTTTTCATCGCCTTTTCCCCGGTTCACGGAATTACTTCAGCGGCATTCAGTGCCCTTTTGCTCGATGCCATGTATGCCAGAAACTGTCTGACCTGGCCGCTGGCGGCAATAGTGATCGTTTCGGCCGCCGGTAATTTTGCCGGATATCTGGAGCGGCGCATGCCGTTATCCCCCCTCGGCAGCGGCGGATTATGCGCACTGCTGGTGTCGGTGTACAATGTATTGAATGCGTGGTTTTCCGGAGTTCCGGCTCCCGGACCGGATTTTTTCAGCATGCTGGTATTTCAGGTTTCCGGCGGCGGGTTATTCATGCTGCTGCTGGTCTGGCTCTTTGATGCGGTCAATTTCCGCTGCAATCTGCCGCAATTTCACATTATCGAAAATGGGAAACATCGATTTTCCGGGGGCCGGTTATGAGAAAATTCGGTTACCGTGACGGGGTGGATGGCGGCATTCTGGATGATGACCGGCTGCGGATAGTCATTCTGGGACTGTTGTTTTTCCTGGCATTTCTGGTGTTGGTATTCCGGTTGTATTTTCTGCAGCTGCACCGCGGTGAAGAACACCGGCGGCTGATCACCCGGCAATCAGAACGCCGGGTGCGCATCCCCGGCTTGCGCGGGCGGATCTATTCCGCTGACGGGCAGCTGTTCGCCGGTAACCGGCAAGCTTACGATCTGCTCTTTTTCCCTTCAGAAATGCATCAGGGCGGTCGACGCAACACTTCAGAATATATGTTCAACGCCGCGGAAAAACTCGCCCGGATACTCCACCGGCAGAAATGCCCGTCAGTGGAAGATTTTTCCCGGCATCTGATAATTTCCCCCGGGGTGCCGATGACAGTTTTCACCGATCTGTCTCCGGTGGAACTGGCTCTGGTCTTTGAATCATCCCGGCAGATCGAAGGGATCGATATTCAATTTTCACCGGTCCGTTACTATCCGATGGGTGACCATGCTTCACATATTGTCGGTTATGCCCGCAAAGCTGATGCCGCCAACGCCGGTGACCGCGAGGAATTCTTTTATTACAATCCGGATATGGAGGGGCGCAGCGGTATCGAACGTGCCTTTGATACCCTCAATACCGACAATGCCGCATTGGGGCTGAGAGCCTTTCCCGGCCGTTCAGTGATTCAGGTAAATAACATCGGCTATGCCCAGCGGGAATTGCTCGGCCGCAGTGAACCGATCCACGGAAACGATGTGATCCTCACCATCGACAGCCGCGCCCAGCGGCTTGCCGAAGATCTGCTCGGTCAATCCACCGGAGCATTTGTGGTGATCGATGCGGATAACGGCAATATCATCTGCGCGGCCACGTCTCCGCGTTTCGATCTTACCCGGTTTTCTCCGCGACTGGAACCGGCATATTACAACCAGTTGCGGAACAATCCGGAAAGACCGCTGATCAACCGGGCATTTCAGGCGATATACCCCCCCGGTTCATCGATCAAGCCGCTGATGTGTCTGGCTTTTCTTAAAAACGGTGCCGATCCTTATGAGGTGGTCTACTGCCCCGGAGAAAGCACCATCGGCAATGCCACTATCGGTTGTTCGGCGCACCGCAGTTACGGGGATGATATGGATATGATCAGGGCTCTGGAAAAATCCTGCAACAATTATATGATCCATCATGCCACGCGAACCGGTTATGAAGCACTTGCTGAAATGCTGGCCCGGGCCGGTTTCGGCCGCAAAAGCGGTGTCGCCATTCCTGAAAGTGCCGGAGACATGCCATCTGACGACTTGAAAATGCGCCGTTACCGCACCCACTGGAATGTTTACGACACCGCATTGTTGAGTATCGGCCAGGGCCTGATCTCTGTCACTCCGCTGCAGCTTGCCGTCTACACGGCGGCGATCGCCAACGGCGGAACCGTCTGGAAACCGCAACTGGTCAGCCGGATCCTTGACCACCGGGGGCTGGCCCGTTTTGAGGCCCGTCCGCAGGCGAACGGTGAATTGGGTGCGCCCGCTGAACATCTGGATATCGTGCGGCAGGGAATGTTCCGGGTGGTAAACTCTTCCGGCGGTTCAGGGAAACACGGACGGGTCAACGGATTGCAGATTTACGGCAAAACCGGTACTGCCGAGATCGGTTCCGGCAGCAATATGCGCAACATCACCCACTTTATTGCCTTTACCACTTATCAGGGACGCACCTATGCTCTGGCGATAACCATTGAAGACGGCCGTTCCGGCGGACGCACCTGCGCCCCGCTGGCCGCAGAATTTTTCAGACGCTACTTGCTGACAGCCGGAGAGCGTTGAGTTTTTCCCGGCGGAAGGCACGGCGGTACAGCCATAAGATACCGGCCGTATTTATCACCCAGGTCACCGGATAGCTGATCAGAATTATTTCCAGCGTGGGATAGATGATAAAGACCGTATAAAGCCATACCACGCGCAAAACACAAACGCAGAAAAGCGTAAATACCGTAGGTGATACCGAATACCCCATTCCCCGCAACGCACCGGTGAGCGTTTCCATGATCGCGCAGACAAAGATCAGAGGCAAGGTGCAATAAAATCTTCTCATCCCGAAATCAATAACTTCCGGATCAGTATTGAATATGTGAAGCATACTTCTGCCGCAGGTCAGCAGCAGCACCGTGACAAACAAGGCACAAAGAGCGACCAGCACCGTGCAAATGGTCACGCTCCGCCGTATCCGGTCAAAATTCTTTGCCCCGAAATTCTGTCCGACGAAACTTACCACCGCCTGACCGATGGCGGCATGGGAAACGTAGCTGAGCATTTCCAAAGTGCCACCGGCAGTGACCCCGGCAATGGCCACACTGCCGAAAGTATTGATCGAGGATTGAATGAGAATATTGGAAAGTGAAAAGCACGATGATTGAAATCCGGCCGGCAGCCCGATCCAGAGCAGTTCCCGCATATTTTTCCATTTGAACCGCAGATTCTGCCACTTGAAACGGCACGGACCGCGCATCCGGTAAAGCACCCGCAGAACCAGCAGACCGGCAATTGCCTGAGAAATGACGGTGGCCGCAGCCACTCCGGCGACATCCCAGTGAAAGACTATGACAAAAAATAAATTGAGCAGTACATTGATGATCCCGGAAATCAGCAGAAAGTAAAACGGTCTGGTGGTATCTCCCATCGCCCGCAGTACGGCACTGCCGAAATTGTAAAGCATGACCATCGGCATGCCGCCGAAAAAGATCCACATGTAAAGTGCCGCCATATCCAGAATATCTTCCGGAGTGCCCATCAATTTCAAAAGCGGTTTGGAAAAGGCAAGTCCGACACCGGCAAGAAATGCTCCGCCGCCCAGACTGGTCATGATCGCAGTATGCACGGTGCGGGAAGCATCTTTACGGCTCTGTTCCCCCAGATAACGGGCCACCAGCACATTGGTTCCGACAGACAACCCGATAAAAATATTGATCAGCAGCATGGTCAGAGCGGCAGTCGCACCAACCGCTGCCAGAGCCTTGTGAGATGAAAAACGGCCGACTACGATCAAATCGGCCGAATGAAAGAGCATTTGCAGCACACCGGAAATAATCAGCGGAATCACAAAACGGATGATCTGCCCGAGCAGCGGCCCGTGACACATATCCACCTGATAAGAATCCCGGCCGGAAAAGCCGCTCACCTTTGCCATTTTTATTTATCCCCCTGAAAAAATTCTGTGCGCCGCCGAGAGCGGTGCGGCAGATAACATACATCTTTTCAGAGTTAAAATCAAGCCTGCTTTCTGAATATTCCGGCGAACTTCCGGAAAATATTCTTTTTACCGGCCGGCGGTACAAAGAGAAAATAAAGTGCCGGGATCACATAGAGCGTAAGCAGTGAAGAAATGGTCAAACCGCCCACCACACCGACACCGCAGCTGGAACGCAATTCCGAACCCAGACCGGTACCGAAAGCCATCGGCAGCATACCCGCCACAGCGGCAATACTGGTCATGACGATCGGCCGGAATTTTTCCTGTACGGCAATGAGCATCGCCTGATGCGGATCAACTCCGTTACTCTGCTGTATTGAACACTCATCGATGATCAAAATAGCATTATTCACCACAATACCGATCATCATCACCCCGCCGAGCAATCCCATCATCGACATCGACATGCCGAAACAGTAAAGTGTCAGATACATACCGATAAATCCCAGCGGCACAGTGAACATGATCAGAAACGGTTTGATCCATGATTCCATGATCCCGGCGATCAGCAGATAAGTGAGCAGAGTTGCCAGTGCGATCACCCGGATAAATTCTTTTGCCGTTTCATTCATCATTTCCACGCTGCCGCTCATGCGGACACTGTACCCCGGCGGCAGCACACTCAAAACCTCTTTTTCGATCCGTTTTGACACATCACCCAGGGCGTGTCCCGGTGCGGTATTGGCATAAAGCCACATGGTGCGCACCTTGTCATAACGGTTGATCACCACGGGACGGGCCTCTTCGACGATACTTGCCAATACTTCCGTACCCAGCGGATTATTCTCTTTCAATGCAGCGGCGGTCTGCCGCAACTGGGCTTCGCCATACTCCTTGCGATTGCGCAAACGGATGTCGAATGTCCGTGATCCGGAACGGTAATCCCCGACTTCGATACCGTCAAGCGAACCGAGCATATAACGGTAAAGTTCTTCAGAGGTCATCCCCAGATTCTGCAAAATAGTCCGGTCGGGCACGATACTGATATTGGTTTTGCGTTCCCGGCGGGAGGAATCAAGGTCACGCACCATGCCGGTGGCCGGCAACGTTTCCATGACCTGCTGTTCAGCCTGTTCCAGCACTTCCAGATCCTGCCCGTTGATCACACAGCGGATCTCGGCACCGCTGCCGCCGAATGTGGCGGGTATCGACAGTGTTACCAGACAGTTATCCAGATAGCTCAACTCACTGCGGATCATCGCCTGCAAATCGTAAATGCTTTGCGGCCGGTCATTTTTACCGGTGGTTTTGATATTGATCTGCCCCAGATAGACCGCCGTACCGACCTGACCGCGGCTGGAGTTGGATGTGCCGACGGAAACAGATAAGCCGGTGATGAATCCGCCGTTTTCCAAGCTGAATTTCCGGGTAAGTTTATCAGCGGCTTCCCGGATGATCCTTTCTGTGGTTTCCAGATTGTATGAAGTCGGGAACTCAAATTTGATGCGGATTTCCCCCTGATCGCAATATGGCAGAAATGATAATCCGACCTGCGGGATGATGAATTTCCACACTCCGCCGGAAATGAGTATGACCGCCAGCAGAAATATCAGCGGATGACGGGAAACCGCCTTGATGCTCCGGCCGAATACCCGGCACAGCCACTCATAACCGGCATCCCAGGGTATGAATAATTTTTCCAGCAGTGTTTTTTTCCTTTTCTCATCAGCGTAATCACCCTTGAGCAGCACACAAGCCAGAATCGGTGTCAGTGTGAAGCTGATGAAAAGCGATACCAAAGTAGCGGCCACCATCACTCCGGCAAAAGGAACCATCATACTGCCGATACGCGAGGTTATCATCATCACCGGTACAAAGACCACCACGTTGGTCAAAGCACTGGCCGACACGGCGGCGATTACTTCGCCGGTTCCCTTTTCAGCGGCAGTTTTGATATCCTCTTTTTTGTGAAGATGCTTGAAAATATTTTCGATCACCACGATCGAGTTGGTCACCAGCACGCCGACTGAACAGCCCAGCGAAAGCAGAGTCATGATATTGAATGAATAATCCAGATAAGCCATCGCCGCAAAGGTCACGATCACGGAAATCGGCATGGATACCATGACGATGAATGTCGAGCGCGGTTCATGCAAAAAGAGAAAAAGCAACACCGCCGTAAGCAGAATACCGCTGAGAATACTGCTCCAGGCATCATCCACTGACGATTGGATAAACTCACCGGAATCCTTGAACCAGACCAGTTCCATGCCGGTCGGCAATTCGCCTTTGCTTTTTCATTTCCGCAAACTTGCGGCGTACCCCGGAAATCACTTCCAGAGCATTGGCATCACCCTTTTTGACGATATTGAATGTCGCCGCCGGCATGCCGTTGACAAAAGCTTTGCTTCTCACTTCCCGGCTTTGCAGACGTACCTCGGCGATATCCCGCAGATAGACCCGTTTATTGTCAAAGATACCGATTTCCAGATTACGTATCTCATCCAGATTGCGGTAATCTCCGGCAAAGGTGACATTTTTTTCCACATTATCCACCTGGATACGTCCCAGCGGACGGCGGACATTATTCTGCTGTAATTTGGCCACAATGTGATTGATATCTATATTCATCGCCGCCAGTTTGGCCCGGTCAAGCAAAATGTGGATCTGCATTTCGTTGGCACCGTAGACCCGCACTTCACCGACTCCGGGAACTGAAGCGATCCGGTCGGCGATCACATCATCAGCATAATCGTAAAGATCATCCTGAGTGCGGTCACCGACCAGAAAAGCCTGAATGACCGTCGTGGCGTTGGTATCGATCTTGCGGATCACCGGTTCTTTGGCCCCATCCGGCAGATCTTCCCGGATGCGGTTGAGAGCCTCCCGGATATCGGTGGCCGCCACATCGACATTGGTTCCCATAACAAATTCCAGCTGGATCTGGGCCTGATCTTCCATAGCGACACTGGTAATGTGCCGGATACCGTCGATGCTGGAAACGGCATCTTCGATACGGCGGATGATCTCCACTTCTATTTCCGACGGACTGGCTCCCTGATATTCACAGCGCACCAGAACCGTCGGGATCTCCATATTCGGCAGCAGGTCGATACTGATCCTCTCATAGAGTGAAATACCGATCATCACCATTACGATGATCAGTGCGGTCATCGCTACCGGCCGGCGGACAGACAAGGATGCAATATTCATGATCAATTCTCCGCCCGGACAGCTTCGACCAGAAGTGAACCGTTATTGATAAAGGTTTGGCCGGTAATGACAAAACGGTGTTCAAGCAATTCATTGCCATTGAGTATTTCGGCATATCCGCCATCGACGATACCGCGTTGGATCGTCACACTGCGGGCCCGCTTTTCCGCATCGATGGTGTAGGCGATCAGCAGGTCATTGGCCCGGAGCAGCACGGCGGCTTCCGGCAGACCGTAACTTTCACGTTCAGTGAGGATTATATTCAATTCGCAGAGCATGCCGCTGACCATGCCGGCATCCTGCGGCACGGAAATTTTCACCTTGAATGTGCGGCTTTCCGGGTCGATCGCCGGAGCCTTGTAGGTCACTTTGCTGCGGGCGAAAGCCTGACCGTCACGACCGGTGAAGTCAACGGCCGTCACTCCGGGGATGACCTGATCGTAATAAACGGCACTCAAAAAACAGACGACCTCAAGTTGATTGTGATTTTCCAGACGCAGGATCGGCTGGCCGGATGAAACGTATTCATTTTCCTCGACCATAGTATCGGTTATCACGCAGTCAAAGGGGGCACTGATAACGGAATCATCCAGATTTTTCCGGGCAATCGCCAGATTGCTGCGGGCCTGCTGCAGTTGGGCCCGGGCATTGGCGACCTCGGCTTCGGCGGTATTGACTTGCATTTGCGCCTTTTTGAATTCTGTTTCCATGATCTCAAAATCGGCGGTACTGATCGCTTTGCTTTCCAGCAGATTTTTGGCACGCAGATAGTTGCGTTCGGCTTGTTCGCAACCGATACGGGCAATATTCAATGCGCTTTCAGAACTGGCCAGAGCGGCTTCCCGCACTTTGATCTCATCTTCTTTGACCACCACCTGATTGCGCAACACCTGCCGGTCGATGCTGAAAAGCAGATCACCTTTTTTGACCACATCGCCCTCTTCGGCCTGAAGGACTTCCAACGTGCCGCTGATCTTGGCGGAAATGGTGGCGAACTCCACCGGCTGGATCGTGCCCTGCACCGGAATACGTTGTTGGAAGATCCGTTTTTCCAGATTTGCCAAAGTCACCCGGGTAGTTTTTTCTTCGGTTCTGACCTGTTGTTTCTCACAACCGGCAGCTAAAAACAAAATCCCTGCCAACAACCACGAATATCTCATTATGCCCTTTCTCCCCCGGTAAATTTCAATAAACTGCAATGCTGTTATATTGATATAACGGAGGAAAAAGTTTCATTATTTGAGGCGGATCAAAAATTATTTAAAAAATGTCACAGCTGCCAGTCAGATTTTTCTGTCGCCGCCAGCAGCAGCTTATTGCCCTGTGCTTTAAGCTCATAGTCAAAGTCTTCGTATGTGCATACGCCGGATGTCATATCCAACTTATTACCGTTGATCCACAGCGAAACGTCGCTGAAGTCAATGACATCATCCCAGAGAATATCTGACTTTTTAGTGGCAAGCAGAAAATCTCCCGTCATGCCGTAATCGAAATTGATATTCAAATCCACCGCATCGCCCAAATCCGTGGTAACATCCCACAGCGATTGTTTTGCCTGCGATTTGTCATTAAGGATAAGTTCGACGGTTTCGACTCCATCCATGCTGCCAAC
>JAFVZS010000091.1 GCA_017508015.1 Lentisphaeria bacterium | reverse complement strand
GAAAACGGCCACAGCCAGCTGCTGAACCAGGTATCCAGCACATCCTCTTCCTGACGCCAGCTGCCGCCGGCCGGAGCACTTTCGCCGACGTAAACTTCGCCTTTTTCATTGTACCATGCCGGGATGCGGTGCCCCCACCACAACTGCCGGGAAATACACCAATCCTGAATATTTTCCATCCAGTGAAAATAGGTTTTCGTCCAGCGTTCCGGATGGAATTTGATCTTACCGCTTTTCACCGCTTCGATCGCCGGCTTGGCAAGTTCGCCCATCTTGCAGAACCACTGGGCACTGACCAGTGTTTCGATCGGCACATTACCGCGCTCGGAATAACCGACGGCATGAGTGATATCTTCGATTTTTTCCAGCAAACCGGCCTCTTCCATGCGTTTAACGCAAAGTTCACGGGCTTCAAAGCGATCCATACCGGCGAATTCTGCCGGGCAGAGATCGTTGAGTGAACCATCCGGATTCATGATATTGATCACTTCCAGATTGCACCGTTTACCGACTTCAAAGTCATTGGGGTCGTGCCCCGGGGTGATTTTCACACAGCCGGTTCCCTTGGTCGGGTCGGCATGCTGATCGCCGACAACGGGTATCTCCCGGTCAGTCAGCGGCAGTTTGACCATTTTGCCGATCAGATCTTTGAAACGGGGATCTTCCGGATGAACGGCCACAGCAGTATCGCCGAACATCGTTTCCGGCCGGGTGGTCGCCACGGTAAGGAAGCCGCTTCCATCAGCCAGCGGATAACGGAAATAGTAGAATTTACCGGCGACATCCTTGTAGATGACCTCCTCATCCGAAAGCGCACTTTTGGCCGCCGGACACCAGTTGATCATCCGCTGACCGCGGTAGATATAGCCTTTTTCATAGAGTTGGATAAAGACCTTGCGTACTGCGGCCGAAAGTCCCTCATCCATGGTGAAACGTTCTCTTTCCCAGTCACAGGAACAGCCCAGCGTGCGGAGCTGACGGATGATTTTGCCGCCGAACTCCTCTTTCCACTGCCACACCCGTTTGATAAATTCATCACGGCCCAGCTCATCCCGGGTGACATTTTCGGTTTCTTTGAGATATTTGACCACGCGCGCTTCGGTAGCGATACCGGCATGGTCGGTGCCGGGGAACCAGCACACTTCAAAGCCCTTCATTCTTGCCCGGCGGCAGAGAATATCCTGCAAGGTATTGTTAAGCACATGGCCCAATGTCAGAATACCCGTCACATTCGGCGGCGGAATAACGATGGAATATCCCGGCTTGCCGGATTCCGGATCGCCATGAAAACAATTTGCCTTTTCCCATTCCGGGAACCACTTCTTTTCCACATCTGCCGATTCATACGCTCTCGGCAACGGTTCCATTTTTGCCATATTCTGTTATCTCCAAAGGTGAATCACTGCTCTTTTCCGCAGCATTTTTTATATTTTTTTCCGCTTCCGCAGGGACAAAGATCATTGCGGCCGACTTTGGGAGCCTCCCGGTGAAAAGTGATATTGACCTCTTCCGCCGGAGCTGCTTCCTGAGCTTCCGGAACCGGCAGACCGAATTGTTCCATCGTCTGATGGCGCAACTCTTTGGGCATGGAAGCAAGGAACTCCTCAAGTGAAACGATCCGGCGCACTGTAATACGGAAAAGATTCTTTGCCACATTGGTAAAGACCTGATCCATCATGCTTTTGAATATACCGAATGCTTCATTTTTATATTCGACCAGCGGATCTTTCTGGGCATATACCCGCAAAGACATGCTGGAACGCAACTGATCCATGGCGTAAAGATGCTCCTGCCACAGACGGTCGATGGCCTCCAGCACCGTGTGCCGCTGCAAATAGGCCAGCTCCTCTTCTCCGGTATTGGCATTGCGCTCCTGATAAGCACTTTCGATTTTTTCAATGATCTGCAATTCAAGAGCCTTGAAGTCGGTAACTTTGCCGTCAACGATACCGGCAGTGAAAAATTCCGCTTTGAATTCCAGCGGGAAAAGCACATTGAGTTCGGCGGCCAGTTTATCTGCCTGAAATTTGCCGTCGTTTTTGCCATCCCCGCCCATAGCGACCCTTTGGACCAGCTCTTCAATGACCTGATCAATAATGCCGAAAAGCACATCATGGGGATTTTCCGACAGCAGAGCATCACGGCGCAAAGCATAGACGATCTCCCGCTGCTTATTCATCACATCGTCAAAATCCAGCGTGCGTTTACGGATGGCGAAATGCTGCTGCTCCACCCTTTTCTGGGCAGTTTCAATGGATTTATCCAGCCACGGATGCTGAAGTTCATCGCCTTCTTTCAAACCGAAACGGTCAAATATCTTAACGATCCGGTCGCCGCCGAAAAGCCGCATGAGGTCGTCTTCCAGAGAGACATAAAATTTGGAACTTCCCGGATCACCCTGACGGGAACAGCGGCCGCGCAACTGCCGGTCGATCCGCCGGGAATCATGCCGGGAACTGCCGATGACATGCAGTCCGCCCAATTCCGCCACTCCCTCACCGAGCTTGATGTCAGTACCGCGGCCGGCCATGTTGGTTGCCACAGTAACCGCCCCGACCTGACCGGCCCGGGCGACGATTTCAGCCTCGTGCTGGTGATTTTTGGCATTCAGAACATTGTGGGGTATCTTGCGCCCTTTGAGCATGCGGGAAAGCGTTTCCGAATCACCGACTGAAATCGTGCCGAGCAGTACCGGCTGACCTTTTTCATGCCTTTCAATGACATCATCAAGGATCGCTTTGAATTTCTCACGTTTGGTTTTGAAAATCGAGTCATTCTCATCTTTGCGGATACACGGCCGGTTGGTGGGGATCACCGTCACATCCAGCTTGTAGATCTGATGAAATTCGGAAGCTTCCGTTTCGGCTGTACCGGTCATACCGGCCAGTTTGCTGTACATGCGGAAGTAATTCTGGATGGTGATGGTCGCCATTGTCTGAGTCTCCTGTTCAATGGGGACATCCTCTTTGGCTTCCAGAGCCTGATGCAGACCGTCGGAAAAGCGGCGGCCGGGCATCAGACGGCCGGTGTGTTCATCGACGATCATCACCTTTTTATCCATAACTACATAATTGACATCCTTTTCAAAAAGGCAGTAGGCTTTGAGCAGCTGTGAAAGGTCGTGAAGCTTTTCGCTCTTGACGGCAAATTGATCCTGAAAGGTGTTTTTCGCTTCCAGACGTGCCTCTGCGGTGAGCGTTTCATCGGTTATACGGTGCAGTTCACTGAGCAGATCCGGCATGATGAAGTCATCCGGATTATCCGGACTGACGGCATTGCGGCCCAGCTCAGTAAGATCAGCTTCATGGGTCTTTTCGTCGATGGTGAAGTAGAGGATCGACTGAACCTCCTGAAGCATTCCCCGGTTGTTGTCACTGTGGACTTTGGAATCCAGTCTTTCGACTTCCCGCAAAATTTCTCCGTCTTCCAGGGCATGCAGCAGCTGCCGGTGTGTCGGCATACCGTACTTGGCCTGAAGCAGTTTCATACAGGCTTCTTCTCTTTCCGCATCGGTAATGATCTCCTGCGCCAGAACCTCTCTGGCTTCCCGCACCAGCCGGGAACAGAGCATATTCTGTCTGGTGTAGAGTGAAGCAACCAGCGGTTTGAGTTCAGCGAATTGATTGGTGGCCTGCGGAACCGGCCCGGAAATGATCAGCGGAGTACGGGCTTCATCGATCAGAATACTGTCGATTTCGTCCACGATGGCGAAGTAGTGATCACGCTGAACGATCTGATCGGCCTCAGAAGCCATTCCCATATCCCGCAGATAGTCAAAGCCGAATTCGCTGTTGGTCCCGTAGGTGATATCACAGGCATACTGTTCTTTACGCAGAGCCGGCGGCTGCATATTTTGCAGACAGCCGACCGTCAGCCCGAGAAACTCATAGATCATGCCCATCCATTCGGAGTCACGGCGGGCCAGATAGTCGTTGACCGTGACCAACTGGCAGTTTTTACCGGTCAGAGCATTGAGATACAGCGGCATGGTCGCCACCAGAGTTTTACCTTCACCGGTGGCCATCTCGGCGATCGAACCGCGATGCAGAGCGATGCCGCCCATCAACTGCACATCAAAGGGGATCATATTCCACGTCTGCTCCTGCCCGCAGACCTCCCGGGTTTTGCCGCAGAGCCGGCGGCAGGCATTTTTGACAGTGGCAAAAGCTTCGCACATGATGTCATCAAGGGTCTCACCCCGGGCCAGACGCTCCTTGAATTCCGGAGTTTTAGCCTGAAGTTCCTCATCGGAAAGTTTCTGATATTCGACTTCCAGAGCGTTAATGCGGGCGACCAGCGGTTTCATCCGCCTGACATCACGCTGACTTTTCGTGCCGAATATCGCTTTGATGATTGCATTTATCATTAAAAAAAATCCTCCCTGTTCTTCTCCATCACGCTGTTTCAAATTCAGAAAAAACCGCAGTTTTTCCCGGTTCTATAAGTGCGCCGAAGGGCGAAAGGATATTTCAATGCCTTTCGCCCTGCTCGCCGATCAAATTTTTTGCATCTTTTCAACCGCAGATGCTCCGGTTTTCAGATGTCAACGGAATATTTGGGGATTGGACGGCTCGACCCATAAGTGGAAATCGATCTTGCGTCCGGAAATTTCCAGTGAGATCAGCGTATTGAGCCGGGTCAGCAGCAGCGCATAAGGTACGCGCACTTCGCCGCCGGCGACATTCACCGATACGACACTGTCTCCTAAAATATCCTCACACTCCCGGATCGCAGAGATCAGCTTCATCATCCGGGTCAATTTATTCCGCAACTCATCATCCAGCGCATAAGCCCGGTGACAAACCGGACAAACCGCCTGAAATTCCGGGTCTGCAATGTTGATCAAATCAAACCCCACCACGCCTTCACAGCCGTCACTCAAACAATGAAAATCGAGCTGAGTTTTGGGGTTCGGGAATGCATTTTCCGTACTCATTGGGGATCGGATTCCTGCTGGATGACCTTGAGCAATTCGACGGTGTTGCCGACAGTGCCGACGATCTGTTCAATAAGTTTCGGATTGCGCAACCGGCGGGAAATGCCGGAAAGCAGCTGCAGATAGGCTTCCTGATTCTCATCGGGAGCCACGGTGAATACGATCACCCGCACCGGCTGATCATCCAGCCCCTGATAATCGGTGATCGGATTTTCACAGACACCAACGATCACATAAGGATGCAAAATATCATTTACCCGGATGTGCGGCAACGCCAGCATGCCGCCGACACCGGTGGTCATCATCTGCTCGCGTTTCCACGCCAGACGGAAGATCACGTCACGGCTCAATTTGGTCAAATCTGCCGCTCTGGAGATCAACTGATCCATAACCTCCAATTTGGTTTTCCCCACAAGGGTCATTACCGAATCCTTGTCCACATACTGGGAAAAATCATTTTTCATAATACTTTCTCCGTGCCACTATAAAACAGTTTCTAAAAAATTTTACTCAGTGCAAATGATAAAATATCGCAGAAAAATACCTTTGTCAACTGCTTTTTTATATTTTTTTATAAAATCAACTCAAAAAATGTAAAAAACGCAACGTTTTAAGTCCGTCAAACCATTCATTGAATGCCTCGCACCTTGCTCCCGGCCTGGCCGGCAGATTTTCAAGGATGCGTTTCCACGCCGCCGGGAACCCCTCTTTAAGAAAAAATTCTGCGGCAGCCACCGGCATTTGCATCAGAAATTTTTCCGCACCGGCCAGCGATTCATCGGAAACTTTGCCGAGTACCGCTCCAAGCAGGATGAAAGCCGCATCCGGAATCTCTTTGAGCTCCTCATTACGCAGCAGTCTGGCCACCGCCGGACCGGTACCGAATGGCACCCGGGATGATATCCGCGGCGAAGGATGCACCAGTTTTTCCGGCAGAGAAGTGACCTGTGAAGTTTTGGCCGCCGCCTGCAAAAAATAAAAATCCTCTCCGGCCTGACGGACTTTCATGCCTCCGGCTTTCACATATGAATCCGCCCTGACCGCAAACGCCGAACCGACAGTATAAAAAGCGTATGGAGAACCGGCCTGACGTAATTTTTCCACATATCTGGTCAAATACGCTTCATAACGGTCGATCGCCGCCTGATGCAGAAAATCTCCGGCCCGCTGATGGGAAAAGCCGACCGACACCGCCCCGCCCTGAAGCGCAGCAGGAAGGACTACGGCAAAATATTCCGGTTCGACCAGCGTATCGGCATCAAGTGAAAAGATCACACTTTTTTCAAGCTCTTCCGGCTTCAATATTCCGATAAAAGCATCCATTCCGGCCTTGCGGGCCGCCCCCACACCGCCGGTAAGTTCCGGCAGATAAAGCGGAATAACTCCGGGAAACACTCCGGAGCGGATCAGATTGAACAATTTTTCCGATTCCGTTTTATCAGCTCCGGCCGGATAGTTGATCACGGCAATGACGGCGATCTTTTCCGGGGTATATTTCAAAGCCTGCCGTATGGAGTATTCAGTGGCCCCGAATGAACCGAGTTCATTGTAGACCGGTATGACTACGGCATGACGGCATCTTTCCGGCCAATTCACCGGCAGAGGCGGATTTTTACGCAGATATTTGGCAAGATCAAATGCTCTCAATTTACACCCCGTTTCTGATAATGCAGCGGATCACCGTGCGCATTGAACCGGGGCGTTTCGCCGATCGCCGCCAGTGAAGAGATCAGTTTTTCCCGGATGAGCTGTGAATTTTCATCCAGCGAAGGTTTGCCGTTGTACAACTGGTAATCTTTCCGGCGGGAAACATCACCGACATTGGGCATGATCACATTGGCTCCGGCCAGTATGCCGCGCTCACGGCCGTTTTCCGGATCGATCGCCTGCAGCGCCGTGGTTGCGGCAATATTCACATCCCTCAACACCAGCCGGGTAACGGCGATCATCCGCAAAGAAAGTTCCAGACGCCGCTGCGCCGCACCGGGAATATCCGGATAACACTCTCCCAGCGGAGTGTCACTCTGCGGCAGGAACGGCCCCATGCCGATCATATCCAGATCCATATCCCGGAAAAATACGATATCTGCGGCCAGATGCCGCAATGTCTGCCCGGGCAGACCGATCATCACCCCGGAACCGGTTTGAAAACCGGCCTGCCGGAGTCTCTGCAATGCGGCTTTGCGTTCAGAATATAACGCTTCTGCCGGATGGATGGCCCGGAATATTTCCTCATCGGAACTTTCAATGCGCAGTAAATATCTTTTGGCACCGGCTTTCCGTCACCGCAAATATGTTTCCAAAGTTTCCTCACCGCAGGAAAGTGTCACTCCGAGATCACAGGGCAGCTGACCGATCCGGTACAACACTTCTTCTACAAAATCCACAAATTTTTCATCACTTCTTTCACCGCTTTGCAGCACCACCGAACCGTAACCGAATTCTCCGGCCAGGGATGCCGCAGCGACGATCTCATCGGCACTCATCGTATAACGTGACACCCGGTGATTGCTCTTTCTTATGCCGCAATAAAGACAATCCCTTGTGCAAACATTGGAAAATTCGATCAGACCGCGCAGATTGACGACCCGGCCGCAAATTCCGCTTTTCACCCGGTATGCCGCCTCAAACAAAGCCTGCTGTGCCGTCTGGTCCGGAGGATCGAGCAGCATGGCGATTTCCGCCTCATCCGGGAAGACACCTGCTTCTGCTTTTTCCAATATACGATAAAAATCCATCTTTTCAATCCTCTTTCACATCAAATGCCCGCCGCAGGGCATCGCCGGTGAAGTTGAATGACATCACCGCAATAAACAACATCATTCCCGGGAAAAAGGTCAAGTGCCAGTACGCCATCGGATTGTCAAATGCCTGACGCATCAAATTTCCCCAGCTGGCAGTCGGCGGCTGTACCCCGAAGCCCAGAAAACTCAAAGAACTTTCACTCAGGATCGCTCCGGCCACTCCGAATGTAAAACTGATCAGCACCGTACCGGAAATATTGGGCAGCAGATGTTTGAACATGATCTTCCACGGAGACACTCCGGAAACCACACAACTTTTCACATAGGCAAGCGAACTTTCTTTAAGCACTTCGCCGCGCACTAAAAATGCCACGCCGATCCACCCGGTACAGCCGATCACCAGGATCACCAGCGGGATCGATTGGGCGATTTGGTAATCGCCCAGCAGTGACATCAATATCAACAGCAGCAGAAAAGTCGGGAAACATTGCATTATTTCCACCAGGCGCATCAACAGCAGATCCATTTTCCCCCGGAAATACCCGGCACTCATACCGACGGTCAAACCGATCGCCATCGCCACCGTGGCGGCAAGCACTCCCACCGCCAGCGACACCCGGGAACCATAGATCACTCTGGCCGCCAGATCACGGCCGATATCATCGCAGCCGAGAATATGTCTGCGCCCGGGAGCTTCATAAGGTTCTCCGACGATCTCATCCGGCCCGTAAGGTATGGCCGCAAAGAGAGCGAAACGCTCTTTGCCGGCAAGCTGCCGGTAATTTTGCTTATCCATCACCGGTACACCGGCAAAAAATCCGGCAGCGATCAGCAATGCCGTGACCGCCAATAGTATGCGGCGGAGTTTTTTCCGGCGGCAAAGCCGTTTCAACACCACCGCTACCGGCAGATAAAGAGCAAGAAAATTGAAAAGTTTTTCCACCAGCACTTCGGAACTTTCCGGAGCGAAAAAGGAGTGCAGAAAAGGCATGCTCCATACGCCGTCAGAGCTGATCATCAACAGCGGACGGCCATTGGCAATAAAAGGTGCAAAAATCGCCGGAATACTCAAAAAAATGATTCCCGCCACCCCGCACCAGGCCACGGCACTTTTACCGAAACGGCGGTATAGATCATGGAAAAATGAATACTTTTCAGAATTTTCCATATCGTTCACCTCGCTTCCCGTCTGCCGGATAATTCACCAAGTGACAATGACGTAAATCCCGCTTTGGCCCGTGCTCTGGCGGCCGCATCGACCGCAAGATACTTCCAGCGGGTGAAACCGAAATCGTGCGGCACGCTGTTTTCCAGCCACCGGTAACGCAACACCCCGGAAATGGGAAATCCTTCATATATCCAGACGCACTTTTCATTGAGCAATTCTACCATCTGCAAATATAATTCCGTCCGCTCCGGAGAATCCGGCATATTCAGAGCTTTTTCATACATCCGGTCAAACTCCCTGTCGGAAAAACCGCAATAGTTGCAGCTGCCGATATTGCCGGAATAAAAAAGCTGCAAAAAATTGGCCGCATCCGGATAATCCCCGATCCATGAATAGCGGAAAAGATGAAATTTGCCGCGTCGCAGCTTATCCGCAAAGCGGGGACGGGAGTTGAGATGAGAAACGGTCTGAATACCGATATTCGCCCAGTCAGATGCCGCCAATTCCCCCATTTGCCGGTGACCGACCGAAGAACCGGCCTGATCAAAATCCAAAACCAGTGCCTCCCCGGTTTCCGGATCGATGCCGCCGGGATATCCGGCATCGGCCAGCAATTGCCGCGCCTTTTCCCAATCGGGGTGTCCGGCAGTTTCCGCCGCAATGAATCCGGCCACTCCCCGGGGAATGGGGCCTGCCGCCGGGATCAGCATCCCGGAAGCATGTTCTATGCGGCGGCCGATATCGTATGCCATGCGCAACGCCTGACGCAGCTTCAAATTGCCGCCCAGACGGGGGTCACGGAAGTTGAAACCGACATAACGGATCTCAAATTCCGGGTGTTCATCCAATACCACGCCACGCTCCGCCAGCGCGGGAAGCAGTACTCCTCCGCCGGCCAGAGTCTCCTGATTATCCTTATCCAGAGCGTTGTAATCCAGATTTCCCTGTAAAAAGAGCATCCATTGGGTCATCGGCTGACGGATCTGACTGATCTCCACACCGTCAAGCAGCGGCAGACGCCGGGTGCGGTCGGCCGGATCAGCCGCCTGCGGAAAATATTCCGGGCGGTAATCGGGATTGCGCAGAAAACGCAGGCGCAGATCCGGTATCCACTCCTGCAAAGTAAATGGTCCGCTGCCGGCCGGATTGCGGGAAAGTGCCGGACGGGACTCATCCATCGCCGCCAGACGGGAAACGATCCCGGTATTCGGCATAGCCAGCAGATAGAGAAAAACCGGATCCGGATCATTGAGGATCAGAGAAAAACGCCGCCCGGAATGAATGACTATACCGGGAACATCCCGGTCATACATGCTCATATCCCCCGCTTCGGCCGCAGCAGTCTGATTCCGGAACTCCTCCAATCCGGCGATACGGTTGCGGTAAATCCACCAGACCGGACTGTGATTGCGGGCATCGGCAATACGCAAAATGGAAAATTTCACATCATATGATGTGACTTTCCGTTCCGCTTCTGCTGCAAATACATCGTCAGCGGCAAAAAGCAGATCATCACGCAATTCAAAGGTATAAGATTTCCCGTCGGCAGAAACTTCCGGCATGGCCGTAATCATTGACGGAACCAGCTTGTACGGTCTGGCCAGATAATCATATTGCACCAGCGTATCATAACAAAGTGCCGTCAAATCCCGGCTGGCCAGATCGTCAGCATAAGCCGGATCAAGAGTTTTGACTGTACCTCCGGCTGCGCTGTACAGAATCCGGGCATCTTCCGGCCACGGAGGCCCCCCAGTACGACCGGAAAAAAGTACACCCAGAGTCACCGCCGCAAGCAGTGCGGTCAACCCGGCAAAAAAGATACGGCGTTTATTCATTTACCGGCGACAGCCGCAAATCTTTCCGCATTGGCCGCATAGACGGCAGCCATGGCGGCATCCGGAGCAAATGTTTTAAGTTCAAAGGAATTGCGGATGATCTGACGAACTTCATCAAGTGAATCAGCTTCTCCGGCGGCCATCGCCTGCACCAGAATATTTCCGGCGGCCGTCGCCTCGATCGGACCGGCCACCACCTGACGGTCAAGGGCACTGGAGGTCAATTCCATAAGAAAGCCATCCTTGGTACCGCCGCCGACCACATTCAAACAGGCGTAATCGGCATTGAGCAGTTTTTCCAACAGTGCGATCTTGTTGGCGAAATAGAGTGCCAGACTGTCATACACTGCCCGCACCACTTCGGCATCGGAAAACTCCTCTCCCTGACCGGTGCGCTTCAAAAATGCCCGGATATTGCCCGGCATATCACCGGGGGCGGCAAATTCGGCACAGTTGGGATTGATGAAATATTTGCAAGGTTCGCTCCGGCGGGCCATCTGCTCCATGTCGTTGAATGAGAGATTTTTTCCTTCCTCATTCCACACCCTCCGCAACTCCTGAAAGAGCCACGATCCCATGATATTGGTCAGAAAACGGATCCTGTCGCCCACACCGCCTTCGTTGGTAATGGATTGCTTTTCGCTCTCTGCGGTCATCATCGGCCGGTCGATTTCCGCCCCGAGCAACGCCCAGGTGCCGGCACTCAGATAGGCCCACTGACCGCTCAGCGGTGCAGGCACAGCCGCCACGGCACTGGCCGTATCGTGGGAGCCGCACTTGAAAATCGGGATCGGATCACATCCCAATTCAGCACAGAGTTCTGCGCTGAGCACCCCGGAAGGCGTTCCGGCGGCAACGATTTCCGGGAACACTTCTTCGGGCAGGCCGAGTTTGCCGATCAATTCCCAGTGCCACTGACGGCTCACCGGGTCGAGCAAATTGGTCGTGGAACAGAAGGTGTATTCCGCCGTGGCATTGCCGCCAAGCGACAAAGCCAGTGCATCGGGGATCGGCAGGAAGAACGAATTTTCAAAATCTTCCGGATGCTCCTCATAATGAGCGCAGAGCTGGTAAATGGTATTCAATGTCATGCACTGAATACCGGTAAGCTTGTAAAGTTCCGCTTTGGAAATTTTCTGCCACACTTTTTCTGCGGCGGCGACAGTACGGGTATCCCGGTAGTTGTAAGGCAGACGGCGCATGGCTTTGGTATCTTTGTCAAAGAAAACATAATCCACCCCCCAGGTGTCGATCGAAATACCATCAAGTTTCACTCCGGTGGCCAGAGCATTGCGCAACCCGGTTTTCAACTCATTGCACAGCCGGGGGTAATCCCAGTAAAATGAACCGTCGATCTCGATCGGACCGTTGGGGAAACGATGAACTTCCTGCATGACAAGTCTGCCGTTTTCCACACTGCCGATGATCGCTCTGCCGCTGGATGCGCCGAGGTCAAATGCGAGAAAATTTTTCATTACGATATTCCTTTCAGTAAATATTCTGTTGATTTGAAACCATGTTTAAGGTTTTGTTGGCAAATTCTGCTTTGCATATAACTTAATCCGTCTGCCGGTTAAATTCAAGTACGCTGCTGATGCTTCACCACCGCATCATAAGCAATATGCCCGCCGAAAATATCCAGAGCTGAACCGATAGTGTAATCCACTTTGCCCTTTCCGGCATTTTCGATCAGGGCGATATCGTCAAATGAAGCGATCCCCCCGGCGTAGACACACTGCAATGGAGAAAAACGGGCAAGGATATCCAATAATTGCTCATCGATCCCGGAACATTTTCCTTCGACATCCACTGCATGCACAAGAAATTCGGCACAACTGCCGCTGAAACGTTCAAGGGTTTCGCCATTGAGTTCCATGGACGTGAAATTTTTCCAGCGGTCAGTGACCACCATGTAACGGCCGTCGGGAGCCTTCCGGCAGGAAAGATCAAGGATTATATGTTCTCTGCCGACGGCTTTCAGCAGTTTCTGCAAATTTTCTTCAAGAAAAATCCCGTTGGCAAAAACGAAACTGGTAACGATCACTCCGGCAGCTCCGGCATCCAGAAAACTTCCGGCATTACCGGCATTGATCCCGCCGCCGATCTGCAAACCGCCGGGATAGGCCCGCAATGCCGCCAGAGCGGCTTCATCATTGCCCGGGCCGAGTTTGATAACATGCCCGCCGGTCAACGCATGCTGTTTGTAAAGCTCTGCATACCACTCCGGAGTCTTTTCCGAAACAAAATTGGTCTGCAGCTCATTTTCACCGTTTCCGGTATTGAGGGTGCCGCCGACGATCTGCTTGACCTTGCCGTCATGCAAATCGATACAGGGGCGGAAACGGGCACGGGGAAAATCTTTCATAAGTTCTCCTCATCCTCCTCTCTCCAATCCGGGAAATTCAGTTTTTCCGGAGCTTTACGCAAATTTCCGGCGATCACGGAAGCTGATAATGGCAGGATATTCAATTCCACAGTACAGCATCCTGATTTGCGGGCCATCACGCTGTTGCTCCAGATGTATTCATCAAATATCTCACCGAGCATACCGTGGGCAATTTTTTTGCCGGGCCGGGAAACATGACTGCCGTCTTCACAGCAGATATCTCCGGCAATACCGATCACCACCGCACTGTTTTCCTGCTGTTTTCTTATGAAACGGCGCAACTGCTTATGGATGACCGGAGAGGCGGCACAGCCATTGAGCTGCAAATCAGCTTTTTGAGTCCCGGCAGCGGTGTTTTCTCCGGAAACGGCAAAGAGGGTTTTGAAACGCCACGGCCGTTTTTCCGCTTCAACATCCTCCGGCAAAGTCAACACCTTCCGCTCCCAGACGACACGATCCTCTCCGGCAGTAATGGTATGCCGGGCCTTGCCGCCGGGAAGAGCAGAGGCGCAGCGATGCCGCCAGAAATCATCACCGCAGTAAAATTCTGCCGCATGGCCGTCTTTGAAAAGCACCTTCACGGCCACCGGCAAAGTTTCGCCGTCGTAAATCACACCGTCAGCGGCAGACACCCGTGGTGAATTTTCTCCATCCAGCAAGACCGACACTTCGCTTGCCGCGCCGTAAAAAGTGACCGGTTCCAATGCCAGATCGTTGATTATTCCGCCGTTATCAGCGGCAATATCATCGGTCAATTCACCGATGTTGCCGGAAAATTTCCACTGCCTTTTCACCCGGTATTCACAGCCGAAAGGAATGACATTTTCACTTTCCGCAGAAGCCGAGAGTGCACCATTGGCCAGGTGGCGGCGCAGCTTCTCTGCCAAACCGAGCGATTCATCAAAGCTGCCGGTTTTGATCCGGCCGATGCCCAACACCTTGCTGCCGCCGGCAAAAAGTGCGGCACACTCCGGCCCGTCAGCATAAAGCTCAAGTTGACTGCCGGAAGCGGCAATTTGGATTTGCGATTCAATTTTCATGGTCGTTTTCCCCGTTTGTTTGCTCTGATTCCGCCTTGAAAAAGCGTTCTTTGATCACCTGCCACCGGGCATAACGGGCGGCTTTTTCATCAACCAGAGCCGCCATTTTTTCCCGGTCACAAAAACTCAACTCCCGCATCTCTCCCGGCAGAATGCGGAAAAGAACCGCTTCGACCTGTTTGACTCCGGCATTCTGCAATGCCTTGCGGGCTTTGGCAACGATCCGCCGGTAATGGTGATTGCGCCACAGTAAAAATACCGGATACACCGCTGCGGCCAGCCAGAATATCCAGCTGGGAAAGTCGGGTATCCATAATGCCCGGATGATCTCCGCCGCCGGCAGCAGCATCACCGGCAGCAGAAATCCCCACGCATCTTTGTCGGAAATAAAACAATTGCCCAGATACCGGCGCAGCGGCGACGGCGATGTCTGATAGGCGAAGTACTCTTCCAGAGCCGGTTCCTCCAACACATGCCTGACCGAATGGCACAACTCATGAGCCATCAGCTCTTCCCGGCGGTAATTGAGAAAACGGTTCTTTTTGCGGAAAGCATTGCGGAGCAGGAACACGGCAAAATTCTGTTCCGGATCCCCGATCAGGCAACCGCCCCAGAGCAGACCGACCTGGCCGGTCAGATAAAAACCGGGAACATGTTTTACCGAAAACGCATACAATTTTTCGGTGATCTCCGCAGCTTCTGCGGAAAGTTCCGGTGCGATGCGGTCAGCGGCGGAAACTTCAAACATATCAAAGACCTTCACCGTTCCGGCTTCCGCCAGTTCAGTTTCAAAATCCGCATAGACCTTTTCCGTTTCGCCGATCCGCCGCAAAAACTCCCCGCTGCTCTCACTGCCGGTGATCAAAAAACCGGCGGCATCCAGCGAAACAAGTTTTTCCAGCTCTCCGGGATTCACTTTTTCACTCCGCCGGCTTCATCCTGACCGTTATGCTGGTGGTTTTTGCCGTTTTTACGGTTCTTGTTTTCGCCCTGCCGGTTGGGATTGTTTTTCGCATTCTTTTCCTGATCTTTGCCGAAGTGCTTTTCCGGAGTGCAGACGGTGATATCTGAAACGTGGAAAACTGAAACACTGCCGTTTTCAAAGGTGACACTCACTTTGGAGGTCAGCAAATTACGGTCGGTGATTTTGCCTCTGCCGGATGGGGTATCGCAAAATTCCCCCTTGCGCGGCATACCTTTTTCCAGTTCCAGATAGCCCTCATGCTCATACTTCAAACAGCATTTCAACCGGCCGCAAACTCCGGAAATCGTACCGGGAGTAAGCAGAAGATCCTGCTCTTTGGCCATTTTGACATTGATCGAACTGAACTCCTTGAGAAAACGGCTGCAGCAAAGCACCTGTCCGCAGACGGCAATACCGCCGTAAATACCGGTCTCATCGCGCACCCCGATCTGCCGCAGCTCGATACGGACACTCAATGCCCGGGAAAGTTCCTTGACCAACTCCCGGAAATCCACTCTGCCGTCGGCGCAAAATTGCACAGTAAGCAATTTGCGGTCAAGAGAGTAGTGGGCATTGACCGGATTCATTTCCAAAGCGAGTTTTCCGATCCATTCGCGCACGACCGCCATATCATCTGCCGCTTTGCGGCGATTTTCATCAGCCTCGGCGAACTCCGCTTCTCCGGCGACCCGCAATATTTGCGGCAGATCCTCGATACGCGAAGTCATACTCGGTGCGGCCAGCTCTGCCACAACGGTACCGATATCCTCGTAAAAATCCCGCCGGAAAACACATTGACCGCCCCGTTTCAAATCCAATTCACCGTCGCCGCGCACTTCAAGCGAGGCTCCGTTTTCAAGTTTCACTATCCAGACTTTTTCCATATTCCGATCGATCCGTTAGAATATATACACCACATTGACTTATGAACAATATAGCAGTTCTCCGGTGCATTTACAAGTAAATATCCGTTTATTCCCGATGATTTAGTCAAAATCCGGTGCAAATGATTTGAAAAACCGCCACTTTGATGCTATTTTATGGTTTAAGTGTTTATTTTCAACAACAATTGCTTCTCCGGGAGCAAAAACAGGAGTTTTTATCATGCCGGTAGATATTCTGGTCGGAACCCAGTGGGGCGATGAGGGCAAAGGCAAGTTGATCGATGTCCTCACCCGTGATGTGGATATGGTGGTGCGTTTTCAAGGCGGCAACAATGCCGGTCACACGGTGGAGATCGGCGACAAACGTTACGTGCTGCATCTGGTGCCGTCGGGCATTTTCCGCCCGGAAGTCACCTGCGTCATCGGCAACGGTCTGGTCGTTGATCCGGTCGCATTGGATGAGGAACTGCGGGGCATTGAGGAAAAAGGCTTTGCCACTGACAATGTCCAGCTGAGCAACCGGGCACAGATGATTTTCATCTACCACCGGGTGGCTGACACTTTGAGCGAAAACAAAGCCAAACAGAAGATCGGCACCACCGGTCGCGGTATCGGTCCGGCTTATATGGATAAAATGCGCCGTACCGGCATCCGGGCGATCGATTTGAAGTTCCCGGAAAGACTCGCTGAACAATTCCGCGCTGAATGCGCCAGATACAATAAAGTATTCGCTGAATACGGAGTTCCGCAGCTTGATATCGAAGCTGAACTTACCAAAGTTCTCGAAGCGGCCAAACGCCTCGCCCCCATGGTCTGCGACACCGTTTATTCGGTCAACCGGGCCGTCAAAGAGGGCAAAAATGTGCTTTTTGAAGGTGCTCAGGGAGCCCTGCTGGATATCGACCACGGAACCTATCCTTTTGTTACCAGCAGCAATACCACCAGCGGCGGAGCCTGTACCGGCGGCGGCGTGCCCCCGCAGAGCATCCGCGATGTCTGGGGTGTGATCAAAGCTTACACCACCCGGGTCGGCGAAGGACCTTTCCCGACAGAATTATTCGATGCCACCGGTGAAAAACTGCGTCAGATCGGCCGGGAATTCGGTGCGACCACCGGCAGACCCCGCCGTTGCGGCTGGTTCGATGCGATCGCGTCACGTTACGCCTGTATGGTCAACGGTATCAACAAACTGGCTGTAACCAAACTGGATTGTCTGGATGACCTTGATGAGATCGCCATCTGCGTAGCCTACAAAGTCAACGGAGTGCTGACCACGGAATTTCCCGCTTCAGTCGCTGAATTGGAAGCCGCTGAACCGGTCTATGAATATATGCCCGGCTGGAAGTGCAGCACCAGCGAAGCCCGCAAAACTGCCGATCTGCCGGAAAATGCCCGGAAATATCTCGCCCGTATGGCCGAATTGGTCGATTCTGAAGTGGCGATCATTTCCGTAGGCCCGCGCCGTGACCAGACTTTTGCCGCCGATGCGGAGTAAGTCATGCGCAAACCTGACCGGCAGCTGCCGATAATCTCCTATTTGCAGAGCTTGGATTATCTGCAAATAGGAGTTGTATTTTTATTACTGGCGGCCGGGCTGGTTTTCATCAATTCCACCGGAATGCAGATCGACACGGAAGAAAGCCGCGGATTTTTCTATAAACAATTGATATGGATAGCGATCGGTACCGGAGTATACATTTTTGTTTCGGTGCTGGACTACCGTTCATTCACCTGTCGGGCATTGATGATCGGCGGCTATGCGGTTTCATTGCTGCTGCTGACGGCAGTACTTTTTTTCGGGATAAAGGTTTTCGGTGCGACCCGCTGGCTGAATATATTCGGCTTCCGTCTTCAGCCGTCGGAACCGGCCAAGCTGATGGTTATCGGCATGATGGCGGCAATCTTTTCTGCGCCGCGTTTCGCCCGCAACAAACTGCTGTGCATCTTTCTGGCCATGGTCACCGTGGCCATACCGTTTCTGCTGATCGCCGTTGAACCGGATCTGGGAAGTGCGCTGGTACTGCTGCCGGTTTCCGGAGCCATGCTCTTTTGTTTCGGAATCAAGTGGCGGTATGTGCTTCTGGGAGTGATCGCCATTGCCGCCGGGATCGCCTTTATCCTCTTTGACAGTTTCCGGGAAGATCCGCTGGTACTGCGCAACTATCAGCGCGACCGGATCAAGATCTTTCTCAATCCCGGTTCCGATCGCGGCAACCGTGGTCACAACGCCTATCAGGCCAAACTTGCCGTCGGGGCAGGAGGAGCTTCCGGAACCGGCATCGGGCGGGGAACTCAAAATGAGCTGGGATTTCTGCCGCAGACCGTTTCCAACAACGACTTCATCTTTTCCGTGATCGCCGAAGAGACCGGCTTTATCGGCGTGATAACCCTGCTGACCCTCTATGCGTTGTTACTTTACACGATATTGCGGACGGCATTTCTGGTATCCTCTTACGGCAGATATATTGCCTGCGGGGTGGCGACACTGATTTTCTGTCACATATTCATCAATATCGGCATGAGTGTCGGCATCGCCCCGGTGACCGGATTGCCGCTGCCGCTGGTCAGTTACGGCGGTTCATTCATTCTGACGGCAATGACCACACTGGGGATCGTGCAATCGATCTACCGGCACACCAGAATCGACGATGAAGATTGACCGGTGACCGGCCGGCCGCCATCAATGCAAAGCAAAAAGTAAAGTTACGATCTCATGCCCTTCTGCGGTCAGATTATCCGGATCAGCGTCATTTTCAATCACTTCGCCCCCGGCAGTTATCCGGGATACTTTACTGTACGGCATCAGACAACGTACCTGACCGCAAGTTGTTTCACCGGAAACGTTAAAAAAACGTACTGCGACCCGGCCCATGCCCATATCTTCCACGCCGCAGAGGAACCAATTTTCATTGCTGAAACTCAAAAGCGTTCCCATTTCCGGGGCATTTTCCGGCACTTGAAAAACCATTGGCGGCAAATTATACTGAAATCCCCCGGCAGTGATACTGCCAGGCGATGCTCCGGTAATACCGAGTTGATAAGATACCGCAGTCACGCCGGGAAGTTCTCCGGAAGCAGCCGGATAAACCTGTAACGGCGGCATAATAACTCCAACCGGGCGGAACAAAGTAACGGCAAAAGAGTCTTTACTGTTGTACTGCAACTCATAAAGTCCGGCATTGGCCACCGTCAACGCCTCGCCGCCATTGACCGCCGCCGCACAGAAGTGCATCGGCCGCGGGGCTTGAGCAGGTTGACATTTAACCAGATCAAACGGCATCTGGGCATAAAGTTCAGAACCGGGCAGCATGGCAAAATCCGCAGAGATCCGGCAATTTTTTTCCCGGTTGTCTGCCGAGCAGACAATTTTCACCATTGCCGAATCAGAATCCAGAGCGTAACTGATATCAAGCACTAAATCTTTGCCGGGGAAACGGAATGAACCGCTGATTTCCGCCCGGCACGCCCCGGATGCAGTGACCCGCCACGCATCCGTCAACTCTGCCCGCAAACTCTCTCCGGTGATTTTTGCAGTATAAAGGTCGCCGTTATCACTCTCAAAACGCAACATATTCAACCCGGCATAAAGCCGGTCATTTACCTTGTCGTAAAGATCAAGCGAGCCGTTTTCATAAAGTTTGACCCGGATGTAAGCGTTTTCCAGCACATTCAACCGGGCAGTTACCGCAGTTTCACATTTCCGGCCATTGCGGATATGAAAATCATAACATCCCATACCCGGCAGAGTTACCGGGCCGGAGATCAATGTCAAAACTTTCACCGGATCATCCGAGGGATTTTTTGAATCATGAAACTGCTGGCGCAACTCCTCTTTCACCGACAAAACCTGCAATGGTGTACCGTCATTCAATTCCGGGAATTCCGGCATATCCTGATCTGCGGAGATCCGGTATTCAAATTTGATTTGCCCGGTAACACCTTGAGGAAGCGGATTGAAGATCCTGATTTTGGTCAGACCGGATGCATTGAATTCATCCGGATAAAACGGAGCGGCAATATCTTCACGCAGCATTCCATGTGCAAATTCCAAAGCATGACGGAAGCGGTTTTCCACATCGTAAGCCGTCTGATCATCGTGACAACCGCAAACTGAATCATGAGCGGCATTTTTCAACAGATTTTTCCAGGCGGCTTCCAAAAAGCCGTTATGTTTTTTTCTATTGGTAAGCACCCGGAGCGGTTCAGCATAATATATCAGTGTATTTTCAGCTTGCCGCAACATATTTTTCTGATTCTGCCGGGCAGAGAGTACTGATTCCAGCGGTGGACGGCAAAGCAATTCACCGGCAAATGTCACAGCCTTATCCGACGGTGGAGTTTCCTGCAGATATTCTGCAAGCGTGGCATGATGCACTGACAGCTGCGGATAATTTTCCTCCACCCAGGCGATGCGGGATTTCAAATCGCTTTCCGGCAAACTGTGATCGATGCCATTCATCAGAAGAATATGGTCATTGACCGAAAATTTTTCCAGATCCGGCATACTCATTGCCAATGAATCATGATCAGGATAAAGGTGACTGGCATTGGTATATCCGCAAACCAGACAGCACAATCTGATCCGGGTACCATCCGGTGAATTCCAATAATTTTCCTGTTCAACAATATCTTCTTTGTCATATCCCCGCCACAAAACCGCATTATCGATACCGAAATTACGTAATATCTGCGGCATCTGACCGGTATGTCCGAAAGTATCCGGAAGATAACCGATCAAATTTTCCTGACCGTAACGGCGCATCATCTGCATACCGTAACGCAAATTGCGGATCTGGGATTCACCATTGATCAAAAATTCATCAGCCAGCGAATACCACGGACCGATCAACAGGCGGCCGGATTCCAACGCGGCAGTCAAATTCTCACGGTTTTCCGGGCAGACCGCCAGATAATCATCGACCGGAACAGTTTGACCATCCAGCCAGAAACAGCGGTAATCAGGTGTTTTATCCAGAATATCCAGTATCCGGTCGATCAACCGCACCAGCCGGAAGCGGAAACGGGAGACTGAATAATACCACTCCCGATCCCAATGGGTCGTCGTAACAAGATAAGCACGGTACTGGGCAGACATAGTAATGGACTCCTGCAAACTGATTATAACACTTTATTCTATTTCATTTGGGCTAATATACACCACAACTTCTCATTTTTCAAATTGTAACAACAAATTATTTTTCACCATTGACAAACAGTTTTTCGTATGCTATATTATCTGTATAATACAATTTTCAACAGGAGAAAACTCTATGAGCAAAATGGATAAAACAGAAGCGATCAGAACTTTTGTACTGGATTTTGCCGCCCATCGCAAACTCAATCCGGGTGAACGCATCCCGTCGATCCGGGAATTGGCCGATATGACCGGCAGTTCACTTTTAACTGTCCACCGGGCTGTTTCAGCGATGGTAACCGAGGGGATTTTACAAGCCAGACGCGGTTCCGGGTTTTATATTGCCCCTGCCTCACAGGTAAAATCCAACATCATAGGCATATTCTTTTCCTGCCGGGCAGAGGAGAACAGTTTCGTTTCCGAAGTTTTGCAAAAACTGCACGATGCAATCGCAGCCGCCGGTTTTCTGCCGGTATTTCTCTATTGCAGCGAAGAATCTCCTTTGAAACTGGAAAATCTCAATCTGGGCGGTGCAGTGATCTACAACAGCCGCCGGTTTGCCGATGAAATTTCAGTCCATTTAAAAAAGTTGAATATACCGATGGTCTGTATCAACGATATCCCCGCACGCCTGGATATGCCGAGGATAAGTACAGATAATACTGCATTGGGGGAAATGGTAGCCAATTGCTTCATCCGCAACGGACACCGCAATTTCATGATCCTGCCGCCGCCGGGCAATGCAGCAACGGTTCAGGAACGTATCCGGGGATTCCGGCTGGCTCTTGCGGAAAACGAGTTAAGCACGGAATACTGTACCGTATTCAACGAAGAAAAGCAAAATGTGGATTTTGACGATCCGGAATATCAGAAACAATACATCGCCCAAGCTGCGGAATTCCTCAAAATGCACCGTGAAATCACCGCAGTCTTTGCCATTCACGATGTTCTGGCTCTGATGCTGGTGCAAAAATTGAGCGTTTGCGGCCTCCGGGTCCCGGAAGATATTTCCGTGATCGGCTGCGACAATCAATCTTTTTGCGCCACGATGGAACCGGCACTGACCACCGTAGCCCAGCCGCTGACGGCAATTGCAGCAGAAACAGCCCAAACCCTGTTGGCAAATCCCACCGATGTCTGCGGCAAAACTGTTACATTCAAACCGGAATTGATCGAAAGATCTTCAGTAAAAAAACTAAACTGACAGCGAGGAAAAATCATGAAAAAACACCGTCATTTCACCCTGATCGAATTGCTGGTGGTAATTGCGATCATCGCCATTTTGGCGGCGATATTGCTTCCGGCTCTCAATGCCGCCAGAGAACGCGGCCGCAGCGCAAGTTGCATCAACAACCTGAAACAATGTTCCATGGCCGATGCCCAGTACCGCAGTGACAATGATGATTGGTTCTGTCCGCCGGATCTGCCCTGTGAAGCATCTCAGGCTGATACCCAGGATGGAGATATGGCCTGGAGCTCCCGTTTCTGGCGGTCAGGATATATCGATCAACCGACCAAAGGAAGTGCCAGTTCGCTGGTCTGTCCGTCAATGCGGCCATTCGTTTACGACACGGCCCAATACACCTACAATAAAGTTGGCGTCTACTGCAAAGTAAGCAACAACGGCCGGGGATACTGGAAAGATCAGGGCGGCAGATTCGTACTGGGCAACCCGATCCCTGATGATGTCAAAAATCTTAATGGCGGCGAAACTCCGGATAATTTTCAGATCAGTCCGTCAGCGTTTCCCAATTTCAATGACAGTTATAACTTCATGGGCGGCACATCATGGATGCAGTTTTACCGGGCGGGATTCAGCCGTATCGCCACTGCCCACAACGAAATGGCCAATGTGGCCATGCGTGACGGACACGTCGAAACCGGCCGCAGAACATGGAAAATCTACTGGAAATACGGTGTGAATCCGATTGCAGAAAAAGGCGACAGCAATGCCTGTCCGAATATTGACCTTGCACGTAACTGATAACAATAAGGAGGTTGCAACATGAAAAAGTTTTGTCTGATACTGTTGCTGGGAATTTTCAGTTTGTCTTTGTACGGTGCAAAATTACGCTGGCGGCTGATGCAAACCGAAAACTACCGGGCGGAATTTGACATCTCCGATGAGGGTGCCACCGTAACGCTGACCAAATTGACGGACTCCAAAGATCCGGCGACGATTCTGATAAATTTTCCCGGCGGAGCATTCAATTTGACCACCGGGGATGTGATCATTTCCATCGAACCTGAACAACCGCAACCGGTAGCCGTCGTACCGTGTCTGGAAAGCATGGGCGGGGCTCTTTTTCCGCAGCAGAATGTATTCCGCGATAAAGTAGATTTACTTTTCACCGCCGAATTGCTGGTCAAGGGAACTTTCACGGCCAATGCACCAAATCCGGCCAGAATTGCCCTGTTGCGTTTAAAAATCCACGGAATGAAAAAAGATCGGACTCTCAAATGGAAAATTTCCAATCCCCGCAAAGTCGAATCCGGCCCGGCTCAAAGTACCGTACAATTGCCCGCTCCCGGCGGAGTGATACAAAATCAGGCAACCACTTTTGAAGCATTGCGGCCGTCGATCAAGCCGGTCAAAGCCCCGATCTATCTGATGGAATACCATATATGGTATGAAAACGCTTATACCCGGGATGGCAAACTCTGTTTTCAGCACTGGCGAGAGGGCGGCAACCCGCATGACCTCGAAATCAATGCTCCGCTGGGAGCGTGGCGGAGATATCTGGGAACTCCGGGAATGCCGTTGGCCGGGTACTATCACTCACCAAGCATTGAATTGCAACGTTGGCAGATCGCCTGTATGAAACGCGCCGGTATTTCCGGTGCGTTTGTTCAATTATTCACCAGTCAGGATGGATTGTGGTGGGATCATATGCTGCCGATTTTTGAAACGGCATTGGAAGAAGCCGCCCGACAGGGATTTCAACTCGGAATACATGATGAAGTGCATTTCCGCAATGCCGTATCACAGAATCCGGATATTTGCGCCCGCCGCTGGGCAGACACCATCAGACGTTACGGCGATCACCCCGGATATCTGAAAATCAATGGCAAACCGGTCATCCAATTCCAGCACTGGGGCGGCTGGCGAAACAACCAAGTGACCGTGGATCAACTTATTCAGGCCATGCGTAAAGCCGAAGAATTGGCCGGTCGGGAAATATGCTTTATTCCCATGACCACCCCGGATGAAAGGTCTGCCGGCAACATTCCCGGCGGTTATGCAGTGGTTTTGAGTGCAAATTCCAATATGTTAAGCACCAATACCGGCAAACCTTTCCGGGAAAACAATCAAAATTGGGCAGCCTGGCAAAGCCGGATGGATTCAGCCCGGCCGCTGATGGAAATTCTGCGGCGCAACGGAGCCATGGCCTGGTTATGGGGGTACGGCGTTTACAATGAAACGTGTTATGCCACGGTTTCCGGCCGTTGGATGGACAGTAACGGCGGCAGAACTCTCATCCGCTTTCTGGAGTTGACCGATGCCGCCAATCCGGATGCGATCCTGATCAGTTCATGGAATGACTGGCGGGAAAATACTGCTCTGGAACCGGGCCTGTGCCGGGATGATTATAACAATGATCCGTATCTGTACTGCCGGATTCTGGCGGCCGCTAAAGGTCTGACCTTTGAACCGCCGCCGCTGCCGCCCAAAGAAGTGGTCGATCCGCTGTTATGGAGCAGACTTTACGGGATCGACCGGACTCCGCCGGAAGTCACATCCGCATACTATGCCCCGCTGGATCCGGCACTGATGATCCAAACTTACGATGCCGAATCTCCGGTCGCCGGAGCAAAGATCATGCGTTACGGCAACAACTTCATCCGCTTCGGGGCCAATGCTGCCGCCGACAAAGCAGTGCTGATCATACCGGCCGATCCGGAAAATGTAAATATTTCCGGCAAAACCCCGGTTCAGATCGCCTTTACCGGGGTAACTTTCGGCGTGGAAGACATACCATATCTTTTTTTAAGTTACAAAGATACCGGTAAAGGCAAAGTAACCGTCTCATTTCAAACCTCTCCGGAAAGATTGAATTTCAACATTCTCGGTGAAATAAGTTTCACCACCGCCGGAGACGGTCAGTACCACCACATTACGATCCCCATGCGGCGATGGAATAAAAGTTCCATCGGTGAAGCCAGAATAACCCTCTCCTTTGCTCCGGCATACAACCGGAAGACCCGGATCTATGAAGAAAAAGAAGATGCCGTTATTGAATTGCAAAGTGCGGCATTGGTTTATGATTTTTCCCAAGCCGCAGAAGGTATCGCCTCTTACCCCGGAGAACGTTACGGTGAAACCTACCGTTTCAACGGGATCGCCGCCGAGGGCAAACCGGAAGACTGGGTATTCATCCAAAGTGCAGATAAAGCAGGCAATTTGAGCCGTCCGCTGGCCATAGATCTTGCCAAACTTGATCCGCTCCGGATGCGGCCGATAGATTTGACCGACTGACCGCCGGCAAAGCCGCTTTACAATCGCTGCATCACGCGGTGACAAAGCGGCATCCCGGGGAAAAGGCGGCCAATTCACTTACCGCCCAGACCAATGCATTCATCCGGTCAGGTGATCCGGAATAACGGCCGGGGCAAAAAGAACACATCTGGGCTTCCAATTCCGGGAAGTATCCCACATGATGCACCAAACCTCTTTCGTAAAAGGCGGCCACCGGTTCGGCCCGGGAATATTTATCCTTGAATGCCCGCACCGGTTTTACCGGAATATTTTCATCTTTTCCGGAGAGCAAAGCTCCCAGCAATTCTCCGCCGTTATTCACCTCGACAACGATTTGATCAGCTTTCAGCAAGCCGCAGAGCTTAACCGCTTCCTGAGCCCATTCAGAAGGAGTTGCCCGCATGCTCCGGTCAGCCAGCACGTAAAACTCGCCATCCGCAGAAACTCCGGCGGCCACGATACCGGTATAATCGCTTGACGCTGAATAATTCACCGCCGGATCGATCCCGACGATTATGCGTTCCAGTTCCGGTGCGGAATTTTTCCGGTGCGGATCGATCATGGAATAACTCCACAAAGCACCTTCCTCGTCGTCGAGCCATTCACCTTTCAGGAATCTTTCCTGTTGACGCAGCGGCAGATTGGCAAGGGTATTTTCGATGTAATCTGCCGGCAGATTGCACCGGTTGTCTTTGGGATTCATCTGCATTGCCGCATAATTTTCCGGATGGGCAAAACGCTTCCGGCTGACCGGATCGCATTTTTCGACAAAAACCCGGTAACACCAGTGACTTTTGCCCGGCGGATTACAATCATAATAGGCCCGGTTGACCAGCGGCGGAGAGTTTTGTGCCAACCGGGTCAATGCGGTCTGTACGCTGGCATAATCCAATTCGGAACACTCATTGAAGTAAATCGTTGCAAACTCCTTACCCAATATTTTATCGGCCCTTTCACCGTCATCCAGCCCGATCAGCCAAATTTCCGATGAATTGCCGAAACGGAAAAAATTTTCCGACTTGTTGAATTTCCAGCGTACCCGACTGCCGAAACGGCTTTTCAACACCTTGGGCAAGGTATCCAAGCCGATGGTCGTGCGGGCACTGGCACAGTAACGGCGCACCACTGCATGGCGGCTGCCGGGGGCATTCAAGGCCCTTGCGGCCAAAGCACAGCACAGAACAAAGCTTTTGCCTGACCTTGAACCGCCGAAAAGCATGATATGCCCGACCGGTGCGGAAAGCAGTTTCAATGCTTTATGCTGAATGGGGGTATAACGGAACATATTTCACCGGCAGTTCATTTGCAGCACTCATTCCGGCGATGCCGCCAGAACATATTTCTGGAACGGGAAATTTTCGGCATCAAACTGCCGAAAAATCCGGAAAGTTCCGGATGTTCCGCAATGATCGTCAGAAGTTTCCGGTGGGTGGCCTGCCGGGAACAGCCCATCTGACCGCTCAAAGCACTGACCGTTGCCGGTCTGCCGCCGGCATCTCCGCAGATGACCTGACAGATCATCGCCAGAGTATAATCATCCAGATCAAGCAGATAGCGGAAAAAACGGCCGACCACATCAATGAGACCCGCCTTTTCGGAAATGCTTTCAGCATCGGGGATTTCCGGAAAAACTGCCGTTTCCGCCATAAAACCTGCCGTTTCAAAACTGACGGTATTCTTTTCCCGCCGGTTCATCTTTTTTGCCGTGGCGGCATAATAGCGGCAGGAATCAAAGTAATCACACTTGGCACACGGGGATGTGCCGTTGGGAAATTTTCCGTAACATTCCGGGTTATTCATAAAACTCTCCTCTTCTGTAAAAATTATCCTCAACCGCGCAAAAGCGATATAACCGGCGGCAAAGCTTCACGGTTTCCGGCGGCGGCACTGCTGCTGCCGGTACTGCTGCTGCGTTCAAGCAGCGGAGCGATCAAAGCTGCCGGCCGCTGCCCCAGCGGAGACTCCTGACCGCTGAAACGGCGGCTGTTTCCGGCTGAACCGATATTTTCGATACGGGTGAAAATGCCGGTCAGATATTCCGGATTGAGCATCAGAAAAACGGTCTGTTCAGCAATCGCAGCATCGACCAGTTGCTGTTCTTTGGCGGAAATTTGCGGCACATTGGCCACTGCCGCAGTCACATCACGCTCCGCCACAGCAGCGATTCCGGCACGTTCGGTATCGCTGAATTTGAAGTAGCTTTCTTTCAGCGGATGTTCCCGGAAAAATTCATCGATTTCAATCAGTGTCATAGCTCATATCTCCGAAATTCCCTTTCCCCCCGCATTGAACGGGGGGAAAGAGCGATGGTGTCACAATAAACCTTCAAAATCTCTTATGCATTGCGCAAAGCGGCGATCGCTTCACTGCTGGCAAGCAGATTTTTGATCCGGCAGCAACGCTGTTTGACGTTTTTGAATTCAAAGGTCAATTCACCGATCGCCACCCGGCGGATGCCGTCGAAACCACCAGGCGTGGCATCCATATCGGTGATCGCTCTGCCGGAAAGACTGGCCAGAGCGAAACAACCGGTATCCAGCACCCACGCATCACCGTCGGGCATATCCGGATCGGCCATGATGGTCATGCCTCTGCCGTTGATTTCGTTGACGATGACTGCAACATACGCCCCGCGGCGGTCATCGGAACGCAGAATTTGAATACGGTCACGGTATTCATTGGAAATAACCCGTGCCTGACCGGGGGAACAGAGGATCTGCATCGGATCACCACCCTCGCCGAGGATCGCCTGTGCCGCATCATTGATCAGGAAGCTATCCAATTTACTTTTGGCGGCATCGATCACCGGAACTCCCGGCTGCGTACCGAAAAAGTACAATCCTCCGGCCTCGCCTCTGGTGTTTACCGTCGCTTCCACCCGGCGGCCGAAAAGTGCCACCCGGTTGAGATCACGGGCAAGGTCGGCAAGAGCAAAAGCGGTCTGACGGTTCAACTGATTGTCGGCATTGCCGTAAAGATTTACCGCCAGAGCAGTTCCGGAAAGCACGATCTCTTTACGGAAGATCTGCGTGGCATTCCACTCCACCGTGGAAAGATGATAATTTTCTTCACCGTCGCCGTTGGAAGTTCCTTCACCCATCGGCGTGGAAACGATGAGAAATTTGCCGCCCTCTGCAGGCAAACCGGTCGCCGCAGTAAGGTTGGAACCGTTGCTGCCGGCCAATTCCAGCGCGGCAGTTTCACCGGTCACAGCAGTCACGCGGAAAAGGGCCGGATCATCTTTGAGGGCCAGCAAAGTACCGACTTTGAGTTTGGCGGCATCGGCGGCACTCAAAGTCAGCACACCATCGGCAATGGCAGTGGCGGCGACACCCCTGCCGGTGAGCTGATCTTCCAGATATTCATGTTTGGCAGAAGCGGCATCCGGAGCAGTGCGGAAGTTGGAAATGAAACGCGGCTCATCCTTGATGACAGTTGCCATCACATCAGACAGGTCACGTTTACGGTTGGCGAAAGAATAGTTGTAAAGCATGTTTGTTTTTCCTTTTTTTTGAATTATGTTTATATTATCGGCCGGAAACATCCGGAGCATTGTCGATCGACAGTGCAATCAAGGCGATCCGGTCACCGGGAAATGCCTCCTCCGCAATCCCGGACGGGGAGGTGGATAATTTGGCACTCCCGGCACTGCTGCCGGGAATGATCCGGGCACTGAAGACCCCCGGAGCGGAAACGGCAAGTTCACCGGCGAACTGCCGCAGAGCTTCCGTATCTTCAAGGTTGACACCTTTGCGCTCCGCACAAAATTGCAAATATCCGGGGTCAGTACAACCGCTTTCAAAGCAAACCTTTTCCAGAATGTTGCGCTGCTGCAATGCGGAATACTTCTGTTGCAGCAGAGAGTATTCATTTTCCAGTTCGGTCAGTCGCTCTTCCGGACTTTTTTCCTGCGGTTCAACCGGGAGTTCCCGGCTTTCATCATTTTCATTGTTTGACATTACTCATTCTCCTGATCGATTTCGTGAATGATCTTTTCCTTTTCACCGGCACTTACCGGCCCGATATTGCCCAGTAATTCGACAGCCGTCCGGCTGACGGCCCGGCGGTAGGCATTGCCGCCGGGGATTTCCGACAATTGCAGCAGCCCGGCAATACCGGAAGCCAGATCACCGACTGCAAACCGGCGGTTATAATGGATCTCCGGCACCGCCAGATCCAAATCATAGCGGCGCATGAGCTTCCAGGCATCCAATTCGGCCTGTTCGAGCAATTCGGCCCGGACTGCGAGAAATTGAGCTACATTCTGGAAATCCCACTCCTTGGATTCAGCACTCTGCCGCTCTTTGGAATTGCTCTGTACTGCCAATCCTACCACGTCGTACAACTCCTGTTTGAGATAGCGGTTCTCTTCACGGATGGTATCAGTAGCCACCCCGGAAGGACTGATAAAACGGCTGATCCCCTTTTCATCCACCGATTCAATGATCGCAGCACTGCGGGCGACGGTGGCGGCAAAGTTGTCGCTGCTCTTTTCTGCGCCGGAAAATTTCCGGGCACTGCGGGCAAATGAATCAGAAACCACCAGCATGCCGAACATCTGCTTGACCGTATTCATCTGCGCTTCGGATTCATTATTCAAAATCGCCTCACTGATGCGCACCACATCTTCGAACCAGTGGTTGGCCGACAAACCGAAACCATCCGGTTCCGTCACGCCGATCAACGGCACACAGCCGGTGGGATTGATCCCGGAAGCGATCTCCTGCACTCCGCCGGAACTGTATTCAAACAGCCGCCAGCTGTTCCGGTCGTAAAGACGGCGGCGACGCAGATGTACCGGCGGAGAGAATGGATCTTCGGCAAGTGTCAGCTCTTCGGCGATCAATGCCCAGAGCAATTTGCCATCCTCGCCGTAAGCCCAATCCACCACCTGAAGCGGTGAAACGGCCCGCACATAGGGACGCAATCGCTCATTTTTCGCCTGCAAACGGCTGGGAGTGCCGTCAAATATCGGCATATCCACCAGCAGCCACGCCCGGCCGTAAACATTGAGCAGTGTGGATAACTGACGCATGACCTCATTGGTGCGCAAACCGGTGCGGCTCCAATCTTCCAGCAATTCAGGATCCGCATTGCGCCGTACCGGATCGACACTCAAAGCATATTGAGTTATACGCCGTGCGATAGCCCGGGGATAATTGAAGTAATAGGCGCGGCGGCGGCGTTCGGAAAATTCCAGATCGATCTCCGAAACATGCCGGATCAGTGCCTGTTCAATATATTCCCGGCCGCCGGAATAAGCCTCGGCAGCACGCCGCCAGCGGCGTTCATTGGCGGCATATTCCGCATTTTTACGGTGAAAGATATAATTTTTCACGATTTCTCCTCTTCATTAAAGTGCAGCTTCATCATCAGTCAGCAATCCGCCCGGATCATCATCTTTACCCGTTGCACGATTCTTTTTCCACCTTTCCGGACAACGGTTTTCCAGCCAGTACATGGCTGCCCGGACATCCGGGGGAACCGCTTTGCCGGAAGCATCCTCGTAGCCGGTTGCCCGCCTCAACAAAGCATCTTCGACCAACTTCAAAAGCTCATCGTCACTTCCTTTTGTATTTTGATTGTTGTTTTGAGTCATGGTGATCACTCCTGCACATTGACTTGTTCCATAAATGCACCGGATCGTCAACACGATTTGGAAAAATTTTTCCGAAAAGCCGCAAAATTCCCGCCGCCGAATAAATATTACCGGCTTTGGAAATCAGCGGATCGGAGATCTTCCCCCTGCCTGAAACCATCTTTCTAATCCTTTCTTTAATGTTTTATTATCTTGATTGCATGCGTGCAACCAAGACGGGTAAAAAATTTTGAGCACACGCTTAAGCCCACAGAAAAAGACAATATAATTGCATTGATGCAATTTTCAACCCATAAAAACAACTTTTTTTTCAAAAAAATTGCTTGCATGCACGCAATCAAGGTGTATATTTATATCTTGTAAGATGCCATATACTGTGAAAGGTAAAAAAATGAGAATCGATGACAGAATACTCCAAGCCCTGCGCAAGGCAGTCGCACAAGCCGGAGATGCCAAAGAACTGGCCGCCAAATGCCAGGTAAGTGCCTCCAATATCTCCCGCTATTTAAGCGGTAAAGTAAAATCAATTACCGATGACTGCTGGGAAAAATTACAGGCCGTTTTGGAACTTCCACCACTACCGGCCACTTCCGGTACCATCAAAAACAGTGCCGCTCTGCGGGAATTTATCCGGCAGAAAATGGCTGAAAACGGCATGAATTCCACCGAACAGCTGCGCCGCGCGATCGGTTACGATTCACAAACTACCATAAACCGCCTTTTCAACGGAGAATTGAATTGGTTCCCGGATGTGCTTTCGGCTGTTTTCGATGTCCTCAATTGCGATCCGGCCGATTCCCCGCTATCCGGCAGTGAATTATCCATGCTCTCACCACGCGGACTCTATCGCGACGGAGCCATGCTCGTTCGCCCCGTTCCGGTAGTAGAGTGGGCCAACGCCGCCAGTCACCTGGAATCTCTGGAATCCGATAACGTCATCATGCAAAACTGGGACCCCGATACCACCCTGACCGTACCGGTACCGGCCGATTCCAGACGGGATACCCGGGCCTTTAAAGTACACGGCATTTCCATGGAACCCAGAATCCTCGATGATGATATCGTACTGGTCGAACCGGCAGAAAATCTCAATGCCATCCCAGATAACAAAGTCGTCGTAGTCCGCTTCAGCGAACAAAGCAATATCCCGGAAAAAGTCGTCTGCAAACGCTTGCGCAAACAATCCCCTTCTCAAATGCTTCTGACCAGCGACAACCCGGAAGGCCGGATCATTCCCTGTTCCCCTGATGATATCGCCTGGATCGGCATTGTCGTCAAAAAAATCAGCGAAATGTAACTTACTTTTCTTTTTACGAAAAAAGAAAAGTAAGCAAAAGAAAAACGGGGAGTCGCGCCGTTGCAGCCGCAACGGCTTGATCGGCGCTTTTTTGAAAAAAGCTTGGCAAAAACTCCCGTCGGGAACGACTCAAAATGGGAATTGCTCTTTTTACGGAAAAAGAAAAGTAAGCAAAAGGGCATCTCTCAGCCAAGCTGATCAAAAAGAGATTAAAATATTTTCAGCGAGGAGATGAACCCGGTAGTTTGAGGCGGCTACTGGTAAGTAACCAGCCGAAAACGCTCCGGGATCAGATCACGGTGAAAAATTTTAAGGATTTTTGAGAGCTTGGATGGGAGATGCAAAACAAACGGGGGGGCGCGCCGTTGCAGCCGCAACGGCTTGATCGGCGCTTTTTTGAAAAAAGCTTGGCAAAAACTCCCGTCGGGATCGACTCAAAATGGGAATTGCTCTTTTTACGGAAAAAGAAAAGTAACTGCAAGAAACAACTTTGCCGCAAAACCTGTATGTTGAAAACGCATTTTTATGGAATATCTTGTACGGAGTGAACGGAGATTACGGATGGGGTTTGGGTAAAAAAAACAACCGCTACCCGGGAGAAAATTTTTATTTATTTATGGGAAATCAGCCGTTAATAATCCCCTGATGCTTCCGTACACTCCGTACACTCCGTTCTCTCTGTTCTCTCCGTTCTCTCCGTTCAAATCTGCGTTTTCAAACTTTTCAGCTTTGACTGCAGCCATTTTGAAAAGTTTTTGAAAGATAGGGTACGGGGAAGACAAGCTTTTTTCAAAAAGGTTGTCTTCCCCGCAAAACAATTTTCCAACAACTTGGGCTGTTATGGTATTCTGTTATTGCAGATACAGCTTGTGATGATTATCCGAGTAATATTTGGGAGCGAGGGCGAAATTGACCATTATCCCTTTATCCACCCGGTTGCGCATCATGTTGAATGAAAGCGCAGTACCGGAAATGTTGCCGTTCACACCGATGGCACTCAGCGGCACGGTGAAAATCACCTGCCAGTTGGAAGTATCCCCGGTGATCAGAGTTTTGCGGAAGGGGAAGTTGGGCACTTTGCCCTGCTGACTTTTCATTGCCGGATCAATGGCATGGGTCATGACCACGGTATTGCCTTTGGCATCGACGATGATATGCAGTTGCAGACCGGGCCGGTCTTTGAGTTCCAAAAGCAATTCCACTGAATCGCTGAAATACGGTCGGCCGGCATCGCCGTCGCGGCAGTCAAAAATTTTACCCGGTTCATCCTGCAAAAGGTAGCAGAAGTAAAGATTTTTCCCGTCGTGGGCAACTTTTACTTTGGCGGGATACTTTTCAATTGCCGCCCGGTTGAGAATGTCAGCCATAGTTCCGGCTACCGGTAAAGCGGCCCAGGCGGCCGCATCCGGAGCTCCGGAAACTTTCGGTACATTCACCACTCTGGGCGGTTCAGTTTTCTGTAATGACAATGGTTCGTGACAGCTTGCACCGGCAGGCAGACGGTCGGCAGTTTCCAGGATCCGGAACCCGATCCGGCGATCGGGACTGCAATGAGTCATCACTGCCGCCACGATCAATTTGCCATTCCATGCCGCCGGAGCTCCGAGCGATTGCAGATCAAGCCAGACGGTCTGTTTTTCCAGACTCAGCGAACGCATCATATCATTGAGCATCCAATGCCGCTGCGGCAGACGGTTGGCCCCGTGTTTGAAAAGAATATGTGGATTTTCGATATCGTATTTACCAAATCCTCCGGCGGCACGGACGGTGTATCCCTGCGGAGTACCGAAGTCAAAGAAAAGTCCCAGATAGTGCGATGGCGTTGTATGGCGCGGCGAATGTCTGCCCGAAGCGCACGAACTGTATTTATTGAAGTACCACATATTGCCGGTCAATTCCACTTTGATATAGCGTTTGACGCCGGATAATTCCAGCGCGCCGGCAGTGGTATTCCAGTAGGTCGTATAGTTTTCCAGAGTGCGGATATTCACGGCGAGATTTTCCGGTTCGACAATGGATTCCGAACAGTTGTTGGTTTCAATGCGGAAAATTTGTGACACTTGCATACCTTGAGCGGTAACTGCGCTTGCCGCAGTTGAAGTGCGCACATTTTCCGGCGGCATGATCTCCTGCAGCCGGGTTTTGCGGGCCAGCGCACGGATGGTGCAAAATGCCTCTGCCGCTTCATTGCCGGGGATCTGCGCCGAAACTCTGTAACGGGCATCGAGCGTGGTTTCCGGCAGTTTCACGGTGAAATTGACGGTGGTATTTTCCGGCACGATGGTTTTGCTGTAAACGCTGTTTTTACCATCGGAAATGGTAAAACAAACGGCCTTGCCGATGTAAGTTTCCGGCACGGTAAGAGTACAGCGCAGATTGTAACCGCTGCGGCGGAGTTTCAGTACCGGTTTACCGGCAAGTTTTTCAACATCCCGGAAAACAGCTTTTACGATACTTTTTCCGGCGGCGGGAATTTTGACAACGGCAAGGAAAGTACCATTTTCGCCGAAGCAGTTCCATCGGGCAGTTTCACCGTTTACCGTAATGGTCTGCGGGATTTTGCCCGGCGGAATGATGATGGCTATTTCGGAATTTTCCTTTTCGGAATTAACGGTCAAAGCATCATAGTCGCCGGAAACAGTGATATCCGGCCGGCCGGAAATGCGATGATATGCCGGATGACCGCGGTAACTCCACACCACTGCCGGAACTTGCGAAACCGTATACAACACCGCCCGGTTGCCCGGCAATTCGATGGAACGTGAAATGCGGCCGTTGACAATGCCGGTCGTACCGGCGAATTGCGGGATCGTCACCCGGTCACTGATCCAGTTGAAATTCTCATATGCCTGACGGATGGCAGGTTCACCGAAACTGCACTCATACTGATTGGCATCTTTGAGATAAACCAGCCATTGATAGACCGGTTTATCCGGATCGAAACCGAATGGGGCGGCATCGAAACTTACCGTTTCCGTTTTGGGATCATCACCGTGGTGTTTGAGGAAAATTATACCGCTTTGATGCTGGCGCAGAGGCATGGCTTCGACGGTGGTTTGGGCATCGAAACGCCAGTTGGGTGAAATGCGGGCCTCGACCATGGCCAGCTGGCGGACTTCAAAACGGGCGGAAATGTAACCGACATCGCCGACTTTATCGCCGCGGCTGTGGGTGGAAGCGAATAATCCGGTACCGGCCATGTAATCTTCCAGCGGGCCGTTGGTCGTGCCGATCCAGTAGATATAGATGGGGTAGTGAAGCGGATTGCGGTGCTGGAAAATTTTGAATTTGTACATATTTGCCGCACCGCTGCGCCAGTTGGAAACGATATCGCTGAATGATTCCAGAAATCCGAAATCTGCCTGCGGATTGAATGGCACATTGAAAAATACTGCGCGACCGGGATTTTTCTGCATCATGCGCTTGCGGATCGCTTCATGCATGAACAGCAAACCGGTCGGTTCATCAATGCGCATGGTTTCCCAGTTGAGGGCGAATGTGCCGATCGTGCCGCCATCCAGATAGAAAATATCCAGATCAAAGGCATCCATCTGACCGCAGATGGTATCCACGGCATCGGTGCGGCTGGCTTCATTGGTGAATGAGCGCAAATAGTTGAGAATTATCTCCGCACCGGGGAAGTAGTTGGCCACTGCGCCCTCACGGGTCCTGGTCACGAACCAGTCGGGATGGTTGGCAAAAATATTGGAATTGGCTCCGGCAGACCAGAGCCAGTTGTAGACCCCGACTTTCATGCATGGATTGATGCGGCGCAGATTCTGATAGCGTTCACGCACTTGTCTTCCGGTGGTTCTGGCACCGAAACTGCCCATATCGGTATCTTCGCCGTAGTAGAAGTCACCCCAGGTTTTACCCAGACCGGGCAGCATGGCAACAACTACCGGATCATATTCATAAAGCCGGTTGAGGTTTTCTGCGGCTCTTTCCATACCGCCGACCCACAAACCTTCCCAACCGCCGACCTGCGATGCGATTTTGGCATCCCGCAGCCATGGAGCGCGGGGAATATTGCGGACAAAATCAGCATATTCAGTGGTGGTAAAATATTTCTCATAGGCATCAAGCAAGGTTCCGTCGCTCATTAAAAACAAGGTGGAAATGCTCTGTTCCCGGTGATCGCCCAGACCGATGACCCCGATACACAGGCGCATGCCGTTGGCCAGAAAATATTGAACGCCGCGCTCTTCCACGCTGGTTCCCGGCGGCAGAAAAATGCCGTTATAGTGGGTCAGAGTGTGGAACAGGGTCTTTTTGCCGCCGGCGGCTTCAAAGCTCATTGTCGCCGCACCGTCGGTGGATTTATCGGTAACGACTTCACTGGCCGCCAATCTTTCCAGCCGGTGATGGCCGCCCCATGATTCGTAATATCCATCGCGGCGGAAATCTTTGTCGAAAACCGTTTCATTGTAAATCCGCAAAAATGCCCGTTGGGTAACTTGCGAATCGGCGACGGTAACTTTACTGACGATGCCGTTACCGGCAATGGTGATTTCGTAAGTGAAAACCGTTCCGGGTATCTGCGGATTGACGGCGGTAAATTTCACGCCGTTTGCCGTGACGGTGAAATTACTCACTTTATCGGCGTAACTGTCGGAACGCACATCGCTTTTGCGGTAGAGCAATTCATAACGGCTGAATTGTTTGAGAGCGATCAACTGATCTTTGTAACGGATATCGCAGAGAATACCGTTATCTTTGCACACTTTGAAACTGTAATCGCCATGTTTGACTGAAACATAATTTTTGCCGTTATCCGGCGGCAGCGGACGGCCCTCATCGTAAGCTTTTTCGCTGAAAGAGGCCAATTCATCGCTGGTGGGAATATAGCCGGTGAACTCCGCTTCAGCGATACGGATGGGAAAATCCTGCCGCTGACGGATGGGAGAAATTTTGATATATCTGGCCGCAAAAGGAGTATCAAAAGAGTAGATCTGGATCTTTCCCTGCATACTTCCGGCGTTGATACTGCCGGCGGGAAAATAGCGTTTGCCATCCACACTGGCCATGATGGAGGCATTGCGGAAGTTCTGTGCCGCTTCTTTGCCCGAAGCGGTCAATTGGAGTCGGGTGATGACATGGATGGTGCCGAGGTCAAAGGTGAATACCGGTTCTTCATTGCCGTAACCTCTGAAGTGGATATCCACATCGGTTTTGCCGTCACAAAGCGTATTGCCCGGGTCGGGGCCATCGGTCGGCGTAGCGGAAATGGAGTAACTGCGGATAGTGATTTTCCGCGGTGAATCATCCGCTTCTTTGGGAAGAAAACGGACATTGGTGATCTCGAAATATTCCGTGGGTTTATCCAATTCGGCATAAGGATAGATGCGGAATCCGGTCGCCATCGGGAAACCGTGTTTTTCCGCACCTTTCCAGATGCGTTTGTCGAAAGGTATTTCCACCTTTTGCCACTCCCGGCCGCTGCCGCCGGAAAAATCGGTATATACCGCGCCGGAAGGAGTGTTGAAATAAAACACCACCGCCGGATTGCCGGGATAGAATTTCTGACGGAATTCAAAAGCCACGCCCCGGTATTGCGAAAGATCCACCGGTGCGGCAAATCGGGCGAGGATACCCTGCCACGGATTATTGTCCGTGGGGGTACAGCGGAAAAATGTTCTGCCGTCTTCGGTAAATTCTTCCACTTTGGGCGGGGTATTTTTGCCGCCGGAGCCGCTCCATGATATTTGTATATCACCGGCGGCCAGCGTCAGCGGCAGCAGGGCAAAAAGCAGAAATCTTTTCATATTTTCACCTTATTCAGCCGGAATCAGCTCAAAATTGGCGATCTCAATATATTTTGACGGCGCATTAAGAGCCTGATAGGGATAGATGATGATACGGGTGATTTTTCCATCGAATCCGGATTTATCCGAACCCTGCCATTTGGCCGTTTCAAAAGGAATCTCGACATGCACCCAATCCTGACCGTTACCGGCATTGAAGCTGTGGTAGAAATTGCCTTTGTCAGTGTGGATGTAGATCACCGTGGCGCAGTTGCCCGGATAGCACTTCTGGCGGATATCAAAAGAAACGCCTTTGAAACCGGTAAGTGCAACCGCTGATGCGGGAGTACCCACCATGCCCTGCCACGGGCCTGCGGCAGTCGGAGTACAGCGGATGGAGACCCAGTCATCCTCGGTGATCTCCTCGATTTTGGGGCGGGAGGGGATATTTTCGGATTTACCCGTCCATTTGAAACTAACTTCTCCGGCAGTAAGTCCCATGGCCGCCATGGCGATAAGAAACAGTGCTTTTTTCATGATTTTTTCCTCCGTTTGAGTTTATTTATCAATACTCAACATATCTGTTGCCGTATTTATCTTTCAACGACTTGTATCCGAATCTGGAATCCTGCGCCACGGCAGGCACCTGATGTTCCTTTGCCACTGATTCGACATGCATATCTCCGAAAAGTCCATTCATCATCCTTGCATGGCGGAAGGACAACGCTCCGTTGCCGTATGTATCGACAATACAGGTGTTAGCGCCTTTATCTTCGGAATCTCCGTAAAGGATCGTACGGGTCGGATTCCACAAGTTTTTGGAGGAAAACGGCCCATTGCTTGAAGTTGCAATATATTGCGAATATGCGATATACCAGCCCATTGCAGCATAGGTTCGATACAGTAAATTTGTTCCATCATTGACATCCCACGAATACGTACCGCTTGGACAATAGAAAATATTCATATCCAATCCGGAATCAGCTTTGCGCAATCCCATTACCCAACGCTGATCATTGGCTCCGCTGGAAGTATCCATCGCCACCGGATAACAACCGTATGAGTCTTCATACATCGTTGCCATATTGCCGATCTGTTTGAGGTTGTTGATGCAACTGGCCGATCTGCCACGCTCTCTGGCACTATTCAATGCCGGAAGCAGGATCGCCGCCAAAATAGCGATAATGGCAATGACGACGAGCAGCTCGATAAGAGTAAAGCGGTGCTTTACTCCGCCATGGCGGGAACTGGGGAACGAAGCATTTTTCATAACTGGAACCTCCTTTTTTTGAGTTAGTTTAAGGAAACTTTCTGGTTAAGGGAATCAACTTGCAATGCCGCACTTTGTGCATCACCGAGGAAAGTTACTTCGCGGCTTTCTCCGGGAGCAAGAGTGAGGTAATTGTCGGTAAATAATATCGCTTTATCCGGCAGAGCCGGGAACGCCAGACGGATGTTGAATGCCCCCATCCTGCCGGTATTGCATACTGTTACGGTATTATCCTTTACTTTGGCACTGATTTGCGCCGTCTGCAAGGCAAAGAAACTTCTGAAGTCCGGCACTCCGTAAATGCGCACTCCGGCATATTTTCCGTCAATGGTGAAAAACACCGCCGTCAAACCCTCCGGCAAAGATTCATCCACACCGGCAAGAAGCGTTGTACCTTTGGCCCATAAACCCTCTTTTTCCATCGAAAACACCATTTCCCCGTCGGCTGAATATGCCGTGGCGGCGACTTTGCCGGAAAATTCCTCATCGCAGGTGATGAACCATTTGGCACTCAATCTGCCCTCTTTGCATGCCCATGAATCATCTTTAAGTGAGAGCAGTACCGGTGCATTGGCCCGTTTCAAAGCGTAAAGTGCCATTTTGGGATAACCGTAATAGTCGATCAGATTCCAAGAACAAGTCGGCCACGGCTCATTGTACTGCCAGAAAACACATCCGCTGGCTCCCGGAGCCAGCCGCCGGTAATGTTCCATGATATACTGCACCAGATCGGCCTGACTGAATATGGATGCCGCACAGAATTTTTCCATATTTTCCGCATCAAAAAATTCTTTGACCGGACGGCTCAAATCGTTGACCCCGTATTTATTGAAAAAGTGATATGCCAGAGCCGGACCATCCATCGCCGACAGCTCATTTTCCGGAATGAAGCGGCGCAAAGTGCTGTATTCCGGCATACCGTTGCACCCCAATTCACTGGCAAAACAGCGGAAGTGCGTATTCCATTCGCCGTGAGTGCGCCAGTGCCACGGCCCGTGGTGTCTTTCTCCGGGCCGGGAAAGGTCGGGCGATGTGATATGATAGGGAATGCCCGGCATCAATTCAGCAACCAATTCACCATACTTTTTCAACATCGGGCTGTCGGGGATTTCGCCGTAATACTGCAACTCATTTCCCCCGCAAAAGAGCGTTATGCACGGATGATTCCGCAATTTGCGGATGATCTCCCGCCCTTCGCGTTCTTTAACCGCCAGAAATGCCGCATCTTTGGGATACTGACTGCAGGCGTGCATAAATTCCTGCCACACCATGATCCCGTAATGGTCGCAGGCTTCATAAAAAGCATCTTTTTCGATCACTCCGCCGCCCCAGATGCGGAAAAAGTTGATCCCGGCGGCGTGAGCGGCACGCACCAGATGTTCATAATCACCGGATTTCACCTGCGAAAGCATCAAATCCGCCGGCACATAATCCGCTCCTTTGACAAAAACTGCTTTGCCGTTGATATTGAAAGTCAGATCATAGGCGTTTTCCGGAGAATCCGGGTTGCGTGTCATCGTCACCGTGCGGAAGCCGATCAACTTTTCTTCCGTAAAGCCATCCAGTGTGACCCCCAGACGGTACAACGCCGCCCTGCCGGAACCGTTGGGATACCACAACTGCAAATTTTCCGGCAGTGACACCGGCAGTGAAAGAAAATTTTTACCGGCTGCCAATTGAATCGTTTCACTTGTTGAACACAAATAAGTTGCATCATCATTTGTCGCCAATTGGATCAACAATTCCTGCTCCATATCTTTCCGGGCTTCGACTTCCAGAAACAGCGTGGCACTCACTCCGTCAAAATGGCAGAAAATATCAGTTATCCGGCAATTTTCATAGGCACACAACGTTACCGAATCAACGATGCCAGTGGGAACCAGTTTCCGCGACCAATCCCAGCCGAAACCGATCTGGGTGCGGTGAAACTTCGCAAAATCCGCCGGTCTATCCGAATAATGCGATGCCTCTCCCTGCGGAGCGGGATCAAAAAGTACACATAAAACATTTTCCTCATCCGACTTGAGGTTGCCGGTGATATCCACGCTTATCCCATAGGACATATTGGCATGTTCAGTAATATATTCTCCATTGAGAAAGATGATCGCATGGTAATCCAGCCGGGCAAATTCCAGAATTATCCGGCGGCCGTGCCAATTTTCCGGAATGGTGAATTTTTTGCGGAACGCCCATGAATGTTTTTCCGAAAAGTAAGACAGCTCCAGATTCCGGCCGTAATAAATATCCGGTATCAAACCGTTTTCCAGCAGAAAGGTGCGGTCACATCCGGGAATCGTGCCTTTCAACGCCCATTGAGCTTCCGCTCCGGAAAAAAATCCGGAACTCATCGCACTTTCCCGCAGCATCTGCTCCACTACCCGGCAATTATTGCCCCACGCACTGCGCTGGGCCCCGGAAATGAAGTAATCCCCTTCCCAGATGCCGTCAAGCGAAATTTTTTCCATCATAACTTATTTTCTCCACCGTCCTTTTTGAACGATCTGTTTTTATCTCAACTTTACTGCCTTGCGCTCAAGTGTCACGCAAAAATTTGCGTGACTTCGCTTACGTCAGGTGGTGTCGGCTTGTCGCCGACCTTATACGCTTCGCTTATATTTCGCCGCTTATGGCGGCGACCAGCGTTCCGCCGCTGGATCCCGTCCGGGTAAGCACCCGGTGGCATATTTTTTATTTGATTTTTTCACCGACGCAATGCGCCACCGCCACCACCCCCGGTGGATGCAGTGCAAGGCAAGGTCGCCGTCAAATCAAGGTAACGGTGAAG
>JAFVZS010000090.1 GCA_017508015.1 Lentisphaeria bacterium | reverse complement strand
TGGCATCTCCAATGGGAGTCGAACCCATGTTGCCGGGATGAGAACCCGGTGTCCTAGGCCTCTAGACGATGGAGACGCGATCATTAACACAAATAAAATATAGCTCAAAGTTGAATGATTGTCAAGTCAAACCGGGAATAAAAGTTGAAAATATTCAAAATAAAGGCTATATTATTAAGAAATACGGTTGCATGCACCAGAGTATCATTTGGAGAAAATTGAAAATGTCAGAAGTAAGAACCCGTTTTGCCCCGAGTCCGACGGGATTTATGCACGTTGGCAATTTGCGGACTGCGCTTTACGCGTGGCTGCTGGCCCGTTCAGAAGGCGGCAAATTCATTTTGCGTATTGAAGATACCGATCAGGCCCGTTATGTGGCCAATGCTGTGGAAGTGATTTATGCCACGCTGAAAAGTGCCGGTCTGGATCATGATGAAGGCCCCGACAAAGATGGCGGTTTCGGGCCGTATATCCAAAGTGAACGCAAGGGATTATATCGTGAATATGCTGAAAAACTGGTAAATTCCGGCCATGCGTATTACTGTTTCTGTGACAAATGTGATGAAGAAAGCGACGATGAGATCCATGAAGCTTCAGCGTTATGTCCGTGTGCATCGCTGGATAGTGCTGAAGCTGCCGCCAGGGTCGCTTCCGGGGCCGCCCACGTCATCCGTCAGCGCATCGACCGCAGCAAAGTAAGCAGCTTTACGGATGCGGTATTCGGTGAGATCCAGATTGAAAACAAAGTGCTTGATGACCAGATACTGCTGAAACAGGATAACATGCCCACTTACAATTTTGCCAATGTAGTGGATGATCATCTGATGAATATCACCCATGTGGTGCGCGGTTCGGAATACTTATCCAGCACGCCGAAATACAATCTGCTTTATGAAGCATTCGGCTGGGAAATCCCGACATACGTACATTTGCCGTTGATCATGGGCAAAGATGCGGAGGGCAATGTTTCAAAATTGAGCAAACGTCACGGTTCAGTAAGCTTTGAAAATCTGACAGCTGAGGGCTATTTGCCGGAAGCGATCGTCAACTATATCGCTCTTTTGGGCTGGTCACCCAAGAGCGACCGGGAAATTTTCACGCTTGCCGAATTGGCAGAAGCATTCAAAATCAGCGGTTTGAATAAATCTCCGGCGGTCTTTGATTACGGCAAACTGCGCTGGATGAATTCAGAGTACATCAAATCCCTCTCCCCGGAAAAGTTCGCTTCCGCCGCCCTGCCTTTTGCGGGAGTTTCCGGCACAGTTCTGGAAAGCAAATGGAAAAAGATCGCCGCATTGCTGCACAACCGCACCGAAATTTTCACAGAAATTCCGGAAAAGATCGCCTTTCTGCTTAACCAACCGGAATACGATGTGGAACTTTTCAACCACAAAAAGAGCAAAAGCGATCCGGAAAACACCCGTCAGGATCTGCCGGAATTGCGTGACAGACTGGCGAATCTGAATGATTGGGATGCCGAAAATATTTCCGGTGTATTAAGCGGATTTGCCGCCGAAAAAGAGATCAAGGCCGGTCGTCCCATGTGGCAGGTGCGTATTGCGGTTTCCGGATGCGCCGTGACCCCCGGAGGTCCCGGAGAAATCATGGAAATTCTCGGCAAAGAGGAATCTCTCAAGCGGATCGATCAGGCGTTGAAAAAATTGACGGCTTAATTTTTCAGGAGGAAAAAAAATGAAACTGTTTCTTGCCGGATTGGGCATATTGATCGCCGGATATTTTGTTTACGGTAAAATCGTCAGAGCCATTATTCAGCCGGATGACCGCCCGACTCCGGCACTGACCGACACCGACAATGTGGATTTCATGGTTCTGCCGAATTGGAAAAACATGTTGATCCAGCTGTTGAATATCGCCGGTATCGGTCCGGTGATCGGCGTGATCACCGGTATCCTTTTCGGAGATGTGGTTTTCATCATCATCCCCATCGGCTGTGTACTTATGGGAGCGGTGCATGACTATGTCGCCGGTATGATGTCCATGCGCCACAAGGGGGCGAATCTGACAGAGCTGGTGCGTTTGACTGCGGGAAAACATATTTACCGGATATTTTCGGTATTTCTGCTGCTGGCACTGCTGCTGGTGGTTGCGGTATTCATCAATATTCCGGCAGCATTGTCAGCCGGTTTGGCCGGTGGCGGAAACAGCGCATTTTACTGGAGTGTCGGAATCATTTTTGTCTACTACATCTGCGCCACGCTCTTTCCGGTGGATAAGATCATCGGCAGGGTCTACCCGGTTTTCGGAGCACTTCTGCTGTTGGGAACCGTGGCGTTATTCGTCAGTCTGATGATCAGTGCCGGTCAAGATCCGCAGCTGCTTTCAGAAAGTGCAGCCTTCCGCAGTAAAATGTTCACTGCAGCCAACAACAAGCCGATTCTGCCGATGCTGTTTGTAACGATCGCCTGCGGCATACTTTCCGGATTCCATGCGACTCAGGCTCCGATCGTGGCACGCACGATCAGAAGTGAAAAACAGGGGTTCGGAGTATTTTTCGGCATGATGGTCGTCGAAGGCTTCATCGCCATGGTCTGGGCCGCCGGTGCAATGGCGATCTACAATCAATTTCCGGAATTGCTCGGCACCAATGCCAACGGTGTACTGGCCCAAATTGCCAACCACTTTCTTTACGGCAATTTATCCACGGTGGTCGTTGTCAGCGTTATCGTACTGGCGATCACCAGCGGAGACACGGCGATGCGCAGTCTGCGTTTGAGCGTGGCGGAAATGTTTCATATCGATCAGAAACCGATTCTGCCCCGGCTGCTGCTGGTCGTGCCGCTGATCGCACTTACTTTGCTGCTGCTCTACTGGAGCAACGCCAACAGTGACAGTTTCCAGAAGTTGTGGACCTACTTTGCCTGGAGCAATCAGGTAATTGCGGCCTTTGCTCTGCTGGCCGGTTCGATCTATCTCTGCTCGATCAAACGTCCGGCATTCATCACAATTATTCCCGGTGCATTCATCACCTTTGTGGTGCTGACCTACATTCTCTGGATAAGTCCGGCCCACGGCGGCCCGGTTGGTTTTGGGCTGGATCTGCATGATGCTTATATGATCTCCGGATTTCTGACGGTCATAACTTTCGTCTGGGCAAAATTCCGGGGGGAAGAAGTAACACTCAACAAGTAAAAAGATTCTATTCATGGCAGAAAACAAAAAAATCGAAGTCGAATTTGCTTCACGCTACCGGGATTTGAAGTTGCTCAAACGCCGCTGGTTCCCGTTATGGAAACTTGACGGTTATGTATTGAAAGAATTTCTGATCAAATACGGTATTCTGATGCTGGTTTTTGTCATGCTTTTTGTTTTGAGCGACATCTACCGGGATATTTCCGACTTTCTGGATGCCGAAGCGAGCTGGCAGGAGATCGGCTTGTATCTGTTGTACCGTCTGCCGGGGAATATCCGTTTTATCATGCCGATATCCATGCTGCTGGGATGTATCTGGACGATGGCCGCATTCGGCAAAAATCTGGAGGTCACCGCCATGCGGGCATCCGGAGTATCGCTGATGCGCTGCGGCGGATCGATTTTCGCGGTGGGGATATTGGTGACACTGGCAAATGTTTACTTCAATGAGCTGCTCATTCCGCAAACCTCGGTTGCCGCAGAAAAACTTTTCGATCAGGCGGCAGACAAACGGGAATATGCCAAAAGTCTGCTGACATTCCGCAGCAATGACGGTTCACGACGCTGGCTGTTTCAACTCTTTATCGCCGGGGAAGTTCAGGAAAATGTCACTTTGAAAACCCAATGGAACCGGGCATTGATCCAAAAACTGCTCGGCACTCCCGGCACACCGGCCCATGAATCCATGACGGCCCGGATCCTTGGGGTGCGTTACCAACACTTATCCGCCGATCCGGCGCAACGCCGCAAGGAGATTTCCAGGCTGTTGGAAGGCCGGAAAATCGATTTCATCATTGACCGGGCAAGTTACGATTATGAAAAAAATCAATGGGTCTTCCACAGCGGAACTTTTGTCAGTTATGACCGGGTCGAAGAGACTGCATTCAAGGAATCCAGCGGCACGGTACTGATGCACAATGCGATTGCGTTTTCCGGTTTGAGATTTTCCGGAAGCGAAATACCGGAAAAACCGGAAGATATCTTAAATGCCGTCAAGGAAAAAGACAATCTTTCCTCCCCGGTGATCTGGCAGATATTGCGGAGCAATCCGGGAATGCCGCAGAAAGCCAGATGCATTTACGAAACCGTACTTTACTACCGTCTGGCTTTTCCGTGGTCATGTTTTCTGGCGGTGTTTCTGGGCATTCCGCTGGCGACCCGGAATGAACGCACCGGCAGTATGCTGGCGATCATTTCTGCCATTGCGCTGATCGTGATTTATATTCTGACGGCACAATTATTCCTGATGATCGGCAAAAGCGGTGCACTTGATCCGATGATCTGCGGTCTGGCTCCCACGGTGGCTTTCATCATTGCCGGAGCGGTAAAAATCATGCACGACAGGGTATGATCATGAAGTTGTTTGACACACATTTTCATTTGGATAAAGATTGTTCTTTTGAAGAATATCTGCAAAAATGTGCGGCAGATTTACAACTCGCCGCCAAAGATTTCAAAAGCATTCCTGAAGAACTGCTGATGCTCTGCGCCGGAAGTGACTATGAAGATTCCCTGCGGGCCATGGCATTTGCGGATTTTGCACCGGAAGTCTATTTCTCCTGCGGGGTTCATCCGCATGAGGCGGAAAAACATCTGAATGACCGGAAAGATTTCACCGTTTTCACCCGGCATCCCAAATTGCTGGCCATCGGTGAGATCGGTCTGGATTATTTCTATGAATACTCTTCACCGGAAGTCCAGAAAAAGGTTTTGGCAGAGTTTCTGGAACTGGCTCTGCAAACCGGTCTGCCGGCCATGCTTCATCTGCGTGACAAAAACCATTGCCGTCAGGTATATGATGATGCTCTGGAAATAGTGACCCCCTTTGCCCGTTCCGGCGGCCGTTTTGTCATTCACTGTTATGCCGGCAGTGCCGCAGATGCCGTAAAATTTCTTGATCTCGGCGGCTGGTTCGGGGTCGGCGGCATGTATACATTCAATGCGGCACACAATATCCGCGAAGCAATATCCGTCATTCCGACTGACCGGCTGCTTATCGAAACTGATTCACCATATCTGGCTCCGGTGCCGTACCGGGGCAGAAACAACACCCCGGGGATGGTCGCACTGGTAGCTCAGGCTCTGGGCAGTGCCAGGCAGATGCTGCCGGAAAAAGCGGCGGAAGTATTCACCGGAAATGCAATGAAATTTTACCATCCCGGAGATAAGGAAAGATGATTTTATTGATCGAATTACTGTTCGGTGCGGCAACCGCCGGAGTATTGACATGGCTGTTTTTCACCGCATCTGAAAAAAATATTGCCGCTTTGGAAAAACTCTGCCGCAACCGTATCGCCGGTATCGCCTATGCATTGCCTGCCGCACTGCTCTGCGTACCGCTGGCGATACCGGTTTCGCCGGATTTTCTCATTCTCTGGCTCTATCCGCTGGCAGTGGTGCTGCCGGTATTATGTTACTTTCATATCGATCATTACGCCGCCCGCGGAGTATCATTCTTTCTGATACTGCTGGCTTACGATGCCATTCACGGAGTTTTTGAAAATCACATTCCCGGAGCCGGAGTCATCACAATTATTCTGCTTTCAAGCGGTATTGCGGCGATCTGGCTGTCGGCCGTTCCCTGTACATTGCGGGATATTTTCCGCAAAGCAGCGGCCGGTAAATACTGGAAATACGCCGCATCGGCAGCCGCGGCGGTAATGAGTCTGCTTTATCTGTATATTTTTATAATGATGATCATCGGAGTTTTTGTCAAATGAAATCCTACTTCCGCAAAGAGATCGACGCCATTGCCGGTTATACTCCCGGTGAACAGCCGAAAATGAATAATCTGATCAAACTCAACACCAATGAGAATCCCTACCCGCCCTCGCCCCGGGTGATGGAAGTTTTACGCAGCTTCGACCCGGCAAGATTGCGCCGTTATCCGGATCCGACCGCCGATGCGCTGCGGGATCTGTTTGCCGAATCGGTAAATATGGCACGGGAAAACGTGATCATCGGCAACGGTTCCGATGATCTTCTGACCATGATTTTCCGGGCATTCACCAGTGCGGATCTGGGAGTGGCGATCTTTGAACCGACCTATTCGCTCTATCCGGTACT